>NZ_SLYB01000007.1 GCF_004340985.1 Cricetibacter osteomyelitidis | reverse complement strand
ATACCACTTATGTGAGAGTGAATGGTGTATGGTGCTATTTAGCGATAGTGATTAATTTACGCAATCGACAGCTGATAGGGTGGAAAATGAGTCGTTACCATGATGCACAATTGGTTGTTGATGCATTAAATTACGCCGTGCTGCGTATAAAGCCAACAACCACTATGCTTTTTCATTCCGATCAGGGAAGTATCTACGGTAGCAAACTCTTTACGCAATGCGTGCAAAGGCATGGGTTAGTACAAAGTATGAGCCATCGAGGTAACTGTTGGGATAATGCGCCAACGGAACGTTGGTTCAGAAGTTTTAAATATGAATGGATGTTGGAAAACTATCCTTCATTTGAAAGCTCGGTAGCGGACACGAAAGATTACATTATGTATTATAATTATGCTCGTCCGCATCAATATCTTGATGGACTCACTCCGATTATTTAAAAACAACCTATCAGGGACTGAAAAATTTGTTGACCACTACACAGACGGTAGGACTATAAATGAAACTCGCACCTTTCACGGGTGCGTGAGTTGAAACCAGTTGCCACTCAATAAATCGGATAAATTCTGATCTCGCACCTTTCACGGGTGCGTGAGTTGAAACGCCCTGATACGGTGCTGAAAGTCCGTGAGGGAGCTCGCACCTTTCACGGGTGCGTGAGTTGAAACCAAGTATTTTTGGTGATTTTACTTGCTGCGGTTAGCTCGCACCTTTCACGGGTGCGTGAGTTGAAACTCGCAGGCATTCTCATAACGCGCCCACAATGCACTCGCACCTTTCACGGGTGCGTAGATTGAAACAATAAAGAAAGGAAAGTCAAATCAACTATGAGTGAAACACTTTAAATTTGAAACAAAAAAACAAATTTCTAACAGACATAGAAAGTAAAATTATAATATGGTATTGAAACTCATTTTTCGTAAATATCTACTTATACCGTTTCTTATCACTTGCAGCATCTTGCTGTCGTAGCCAATCCAATTTTTCTTTGATTTTGCTTTCCATACCGCGGTTGGTTGGGAAATAGTATTGGTTGTCTTTGAGTGGTTCGGGAAAATAATTTTCGCCTGCTGCATAGGCATTGGGTTCAAAATGGGCATAGCGGTATTCTTGGCCGAAACCTAATTCTTTCATTAAATTGGTTGGGGCATTGCGTAAATGCACAGGCACATCGTAATCAGGGCTTTCTTTGGCTTGTTTTTTTGCTGCATTGAACGCTTCATACACCGCATTACTTTTCGGTGCAATCGCAAGATAAATGATCGCTTGAGCAATGGCTCGTTCGCCTTCATAAGCCCCAACGCGGGTGAAACAATCCCAAGCGGCAATCGCCACTTGCATTGCCCGCGGATCCGCATTGCCGATATCTTCCGATGCTATAGCCAATAAACGGCGTGCCACATATAAGGGATCGCCGCCTGCAGTGATAATACGGGCATACCAGTATAATGCAGCATCCGGTGCTGAACCACGCACGGATTTATGCAGGGCAGAAATGAGATCATAGAAACGATCTCCGCCTTTATCAAAGCGGGCTTGACGTTCACCCAGCACTTCCGTAAGCAAAGTGCGGTCTAAATTTTTGCCATTTTCTGTTTCATCTGCCATATCCGCCATTAATTCCAAGCAATTCAAAGCAAGGCGAGCATCGCCGTTGACATATTCCGCTAAGTCATGCAATAAATTTTCTTGTAAAATCAACCGCTCTTTGCCTAAACCACGTTCTTTATCATTAATCGCTTGCTGTAATATCCGTTCGATATCCTGTACGGTTAAAGGTCGCAAAACATACACTCTGGCTCGTGAGAGCAAAGCATTATTTAATTCAAAAGAGGGATTTTCCGTGGTGGCACCGATAAAAATAATGGTGCCATCTTCAATATGGGGCAGGAAAGCATCTTGTTGGCTTTTGTTAAAACGATGGACTTCGTCCACAAAAAGGATAGTACGACGATCTGCCAGACTGTTTTGTTTCGCCCGTTCAATGGCTTCTCGAATTTCTTTAATGCCACTAGTCACCGCAGAAATTCGTTCCACTTCCGCGTTAATACGTTGGGCAATAATTTCCGCCAAGGTGGTTTTACCCGTACCCGGCGGCCCCCAGAAAATCATTGAATGAATATGTCCCGCTTCAACTGCTTTGCGTAATGGTTTTCCCTGCCCTACTAAATGTTGCTGACCGCAATATTGGTCAAGATTAGTCGGTCTCATTCTCGCCGCTAAAGGACGAAAATCGTTTTCTGCAAAATCAAAACTCAAGTTAGACATATCTGCCTTCAATTATTTTCTGATCGTTTATTTTTTCTTACGTTGATCGTCAAATTCTACGCCTTTCGGTACGTTGAATTTAAATAAATCATTAGATAACGCCGCGTTGTTGATATTACGTAATACATAAAGATTACTTTGACCGTCTTTTTCAATGGTGCTGAAACCTTTTAACACGCCGTTGGCATCAATTCGCACATCAAACTGGCGGATATTGCTGTTTTTTACTTTTGGTTTTAACACAAAAGTATCGGTTTTTTGTTCCACGGAATATTGATTCCAGTAATTTTTATCGTTGCCGGTTAATAACACAAACGGTGTGTTATTAATGGCATCGCTCATCCAATTGGCGGTCACTTGTTCCACAAAAGGATCGTAGAACCATAAGGTTTTACCGTCTGCAATAATTTGGGTTTCTTGTGGAGTTTTAGTATCCATACGGAACAAATTCGGGCGTTTAATTTGGAATTTGCCGGAACCCTGTTGCACATTTTTGCCGTTAGCAGAACTCACGGTTTGGCTGAAATCTGCCGTTAAATTATTGATTTTCTGCAAACGGCTTTGCAATTCGCTACTCGCATCTGCCCATACTAATGGGCTTGCTAATAATGTTAAAAGTGCGGTCGTTTTTAAAATTGTTTTTTTCATTACTACTTTTCTTTTTAAATAATTAATAATCCACTGGCGTACGAGATAATAATTCCCGTTTGCCGTTACGCATTTCGGACACAATGCCTTGCATTTCAAGCTGTTCCATAATATTAGCGGCTCGGTTGAAGCCGACTTTTAATCGGCGTTGTAAGAATGATGTTGATGTCATTCCCGTGCTGACGACAATTTCTACCGCTTTATCAAATAACGGGTCTAATTCATCATCACTATTGCCCACAAAATCATCATCACCACCGCTCATATCATCCTCATCGACAAATTCTAAAATACTGTCGATATATTCCGGTTTACCACGAGCACGCCATTCGTCGGCAATTTTGCCCACTTCCGCATCACTCATAAAAGCACCGTGAATACGAATCAGATCACTTGAACCTTGTCCGGAATACAGCATATCTCCTTTGCCTAGCAAACTTTCCGCACCACCTTGATCCAAAATAGTACGAGAGTCAATTTTACTTGCTACCGTAAAGGCAATTCGGCTTGGAATATTTGCTTTGATCAAACCCGTGATTACATCTACGGACGGACGCTGAGTGGCTAAAATCAAGTGAATCCCCACGGCACGGGCTTTTTGGGCGATACGGGCGATAAATTCTTCCACTTGTTTGCCTGCAACCATCATTAAATCCGCAAATTCATCGACGATCACGACAATATAACTCAATTTTTCCAATGCCGGCGGCAGAGTATCCATCGTATCGCCCGGTTTCCAAATCGGATTCGGAATCGGTAAATTCATGGCAGCAGCTTCGTCAATTTTTTCGTTATATCCCTCTATATTACGTACACGCAAGGCGGCCAATAACAAATAGCGACGTTCCATTTCTTCCACGCACCAACGCAAGGCATTGGCGGCTTTTTTCATATCGGTTACCACCGGCGTAAGTAAATGCGGGATACCATCGTAAATGGATAATTCCACCACTTTCGGGTCAATCATGATGAATTTCATTTGTTCCGGCTTGAGCTTAAATAACAAACTTAAAATCATCGTATTAACACCTACGGATTTCCCCGATCCGGTCGAACCCGCTACTAATAAATGCGGTGTTTTGGCTAAATCGATCACCACCGGTTTACCGCTGATATCTTTACCCAATGCCATTGGCAATAATGCGTTGGAATGGCTAAATTCATTACAATCCAACACGTCACGCAGCGGCACGATTTGGCGATGGCGGTTCGGCGTTTCCAAACCGATATAAGGCTTGCCAGGGATCACTTCTGCCACTCGGATCGCTTTAAAGGTTAATGCCCGCGCTAAATCCGTTTCAATACTGGTGACTTTGGATGCTTTGACACCGGCTTGCAGTTCAAGTTCATAACGCGTGACTACGGGACCGACTAACACGTCTTTTACTGTAGCGTTAACCTTAAAGTTACGTAACTGTTGTTCGATTTTATGAGATGTTCCAATAATTTCTTGCTCTGTGACAGCGTTGGTTTGCACAGGCATTTTTTCTAATAAATCTACACTCGGTAACGGTGTTGTGGGTTTAATGATATTCACAGGTGTCGGTTGTAGCAACGGATGTAATAACGTGTTTTCATAAGGCTTATATTCAGGCTGCTTTTTAACAGGTTCGGCGATTTCAGACGACTTATTTTCTTGCGGTAAAATCACTTTTAACACATCCTGCTCGCCCATGGCTTTTGCACGGCTTTCCAACTCTCGCAATTTTTGCTGTTCTTGTGCTTTAAATTGCTCCGCCAGATAGCCGTGTTCGCTTTGATCTGTTTCATCATCGTTGAAATCATACATCGGCGTATTATTTGCCATGGCCAATTTTACTGTCGGCATCACTTCATTTACCACAGCATTATTACTTGTGATTTGTTGTACATCGGCAACGGTCACAATATCATTTGGCGACAAAATTTGCGGCTCTCTTTGCGATAAGTGCGGTAGGTTTTCCGATAGATTTTTACTTTCATCGGTTACAATAGTTACAATCGGTAACGCTGTGTTTTGCTCAATATTGTAGCCGTTAAAGAGCGGAGCTTTCATTGATTGATCAATAACGCTGTTAGCTTCCAGCCGATCCTCATCAATACGCACTGCCGGTGATAAACCAAAAATTTCCGGTTTTGTGAAATTTTCAATATTCACTAATTCATCATCTTCATCGTCATTATTCGATCCGATGTTTTGTTCATCAGTTTCATCTTTTTCAGTGATTTGCGATGCCGGCAATGGATGCACCAGCGGATCTAAGGTAATTTCTTCAGCCGTAATTTCCTCTAATTCTTGCGGTACTTGCAGCTCCTTTTTTTTCTCGCTTTCAGGTTCGTTTTTAATCATTAACCAGCGGTAAACTTTCATCATAAAGTTAATTAATGCTGTGCCGGAACATAGCATAAAACCAATTCCACTCAGTACCAATGCCAACAAAATCACACCGAATTTATTGAGCATAGGCACTAAAAAGTTTGCAATAATTCCCCCTAATGTCCCACCAGCTAAATAATCCACAGCACCGGGGAGAGATAAGCTAGATAAGGTGGTCAAACCGAGCAATAAAAGACAAAAGCCCCCCACAAATACGCCCACTTGCGACCAACTTAAATAATCCGCTCGTTTACTGCGAATAAAATAAATCGGTGCAATGAATAGTACAAAAGGAATCAAATTTCCCACTCGGCCGAATAAAGAAAAAAATAAATCAATAATCCACGCCCCCAATGCTCCGGCTTTGTTAATAGTTTCCGTTTGATAACTGGATACCGACCAAGCATTATCCAAAGGGCTATAACCCGCCCATGCAATGACTAAATACAAGCCAAACAAGGTCATCACACCGAGTAAAAATTCTACTAAATATTGTTTTGGGGTAAATCGTTTAATTCGTTCTATCATATTATTTTAATTGTAAAAAATTCGTTTGTTTCACTTCTTCCATCACTACATAAGTGCGGGTATCATTTACACCGGGCAGACGCAATAAGGTGGTGCCAAGCAATTTACGGTATGCCGCCATATCCGCCACGCGAGTTTTAAGCAGATAGTCAAAATCACCGGACACTAGATGACATTCTTGAATTTCATCCAATGCCTGCACTGCTGCATTAAATTCTTCAAACACATCCGGTTTACCGCGGATTAAGGTGATTTCCACCAGCACCAGCAACGGGGCATTGAGCAACTCAGGATTCAACAAAGCTCGATAACCCATTATAATTCCTTGCTTTTCCAGGCGTTTCACCCGTTCCAAACAAGGCGTAGGGGACAGTCCCACTTTCTTAGACAAATCAATATTGGAAATTTTACCATTTTGTTGCAATTCATTTAGAATTTTTATATCAATGGCATCTAATGCTTTAATTTTACGATCCATTTTATTTTCTCCAAATAACAAGTCATTTCACACGGTGGGTGAAAAGTTAGGACAAAAAACTGATTATATACTATTTTCCAGCATTTTATTTGCTTTTAGGTTTAAATGACCCTAAATAAATTGCCGCCATTGTGAGTAATGCTCCAAACCACTGCATTGCGTTAATGGTTTTGCCTAAAAAGAAATAGTCGATCAACAAGGCTGCAACAGGTTCGGAGAGCAACAATAAGCCTGTTAATCCCAACGATAACAATGGGATCGCATAAGCGATCAATCCCCAGGCGAAACATTGCATTACTGCACCGTAAACTAAAATCCATCCTACTTGTGCCCAAGTAGCCGGCAGAATTTTGCCCCAGTCTAAAATTAATGTCGGGATAATCAAAGAGAGCATTCCGCCAATGCTGATAAGCAACATCAACGGAAAAATTTGTGTTTTTTCCACTTCGTGGGTTTTACGCACGAATACCATAGACAACGCCAGCATAAAGCCGGATAGCACACCGCTAATAAAACCCCAAAGTGCGGTATCATTATGAGAAAATTCCGGACTACCAATGAAAGCCACACCAGCTACTGCCAAAAACAAACCGAACGCCTGCACTTTGCTTTGTCGTTCGTTAAACCAAATAAACCCGATAGCAGAAAGCCAGAAAATTTGCAGGCTGTTCAATAAAGTGGAAATCCCCGGTCCGACGGCATAAATACTTTCATGCCAAAAGGCCAAATCAAAAGCTAAAAACAATCCGGCGATTAAAGCATAATTTTTGGCTTTGCGGGAACGGGGAAAGTGCTGACCGAATAAACGACTTAAGAATAAAAAGATCATTGCCGCTACAAGCAGTCGCCAAAAAGCGATAGCATAAGCTCCGACTGACACGGAGGCTACAATAATACTGCCTAAACCGAATACCACACAGCCGATCACCAATAATACGGCGGCGGAAGTTTTCGATCTTATATCAAACATTTTAATTCCTAAAAATTATCCAATATGGTTAAAGCATCACTTAACTTTTTCACGGTAAAAACCTGCATATTTTCCACCGCACTTTTCGGGCGGTTGGCATAGGGCACTATCGCTCGTTTAAAACCATGTTTTGCCGCTTCATAAATACGTTCCTGACCGCTCGGCACAGGGCGGATTTCACCAGCTAAGCCCACTTCACCGAACACGACCAAATCTTGCGGTAACGGGCGATTGCGGAAGCTGGAAATCAAGGCAAGCAATAAGGCCAGATCCGCCCCGGTTTCGGTGACTTTCACGCCGCCCACCACATTGACAAACACATCTTGATCAGACATTTGCAATCCGCCGTGGCGGTGCAATACGGCAAGCAGTAAAGCCAAGCGGTTTTGCTCTAATCCCACGGCCACACGGCGCGGATTGGCGAGCATAGAATGATCTGCCAAGGCTTGAATTTCCACCAACAGCGGACGTGTCCCTTCCCACAGCACCATTACAGAACTGCCGGAGGTTTGTTCATCACCACGACTTAAAAAGATTGCCGACGGGTTTTTCACCTCCCGCAAACCTTGCTCGGTCATTGCAAACACACCAAGCTCATTCACTGCTCCAAAACGGTTTTTATGGCTGCGTAAGGTGCGATAACGGGAATCCGTTTCCCCTTCCAGTAATAACGAACAGTCAATCACGTGTTCCAACACTTTTGGTCCCGCCAATGTACCGTCTTTGGTGACGTGCCCCACCATTACAATGGCGGTTTGGCGGTTTTTGGCGTAACGGGTCAGAAAAGAAGCACATTCCCGCACTTGAGCTACACTGCCGGGAGACGATTGAATATCCGCCAGGTGCATCACCTGAATCGAGTCGATGACAATAATTTGCGGTTTGAGTTGATCCGCTAAGTTACAAATCTGTTCGACGGATGTTTCCGACAACATTTGCAGTTTATCCGTCGGTAAGCCCAAACGATTCGCCCGCATGGCCACCTGTTGCAAAGATTCTTCACCGGTCACATAAAGTGCGGTCATATTTTGCGATAATCCGCACATCACTTGTAGCAATAACGTGGATTTTCCTGCCCCCGGATGTCCGCCGATCAAAATCGCCGATCCCGGTACAATACCGCCGCCCAGTACGCGATCCAATTCATTAAACCCACTGGTAAAACGAGGGGTTTCCTGCAAACTGATATCTGACAGCGTTTGAATTTTAGATTGCGTTTCGCCCGCATAACCGCTGAAACGCTCATTTTTTACAGATTTTGCCGAAACTAACCGCACTTCGCTGATGGTATTCCATGCCTTACAGGCTGAACATTGTCCCTGCCAACGGGCATATTCCGCGCCGCAATCACTACAGACATAAGCGGTTTTTGGTGCTTTTGCCATTTTTCAATCCTATTTTATCGTCATCCGAATCAATCCGATCAATCGGTTGATATATCGCCCTAAATGCAAGATTTCAATGAGTTTTTCCATTGCCAATTGGTTATTTTTGCTTTCACTGTGGAGACGGATAATGTCTTTAATATGATCCAGCAAGCGGGCATTGGAATCCACAAGTTCCTGCACCGTTTGTTCATCTGCTTGATCGTTACCTTTTTCTTGCTGTTCGGTTAGTGTAGCAGTCAGTAACCGACCGTTTTCACTATAGTAATGGTAAAGGTTGAAAAATGCCCCGATGCGTTCCACTGTACGCAGAAAATCCTGCGCAAAATAATCGGCACCGAATTGTACGGTTTCTTCGATAAGCTGTTGTTCGTGTTGGAAAAGTGCGGTTAAAATTTCACTTGGATTAACCGCATTTTGTTCAAGATCCAACACGTTTTTCCATTTTTCTAACCATTCAATCGGTTTTATCAAGCCGTTATCCGCTAATAAATAACCCCGCTTTGCTTTGCTGACTGAACTTAAACGCACGCCGTCGGTGAGTGTCAAGCCATCTACAAAAGTAAGCAAATCACTGACTTGGCCTTGTTTTATCTCAAATTCTACTTCGCTGACGGCTTGTTGTTTATCGCCCGCTTTGATTTCTCCTTGATCTAACGCCACTTCAATTTCTGCTCCGTTGCCAAATTTGACAATCCATAAAGTGCGGTTAAAATCCGTGCTGAAAATCGGTCTTAACGGCGTGTTTGGCAACGCAAAATCCGCACCTAATTCTTGATGCAAAAAATCAGTGAGTTTGTCTAATTGCGGTTCTGAGGTTTCGAGTGCGGCATTATATTCTGGTCGAATATGCAATCCACCTGTGACTTTGCCGTCGGTTTTTAAGGTCATGGTACATTGTCCGTCTTCCGTACGAACCCGCAAGCCCATTTTATGTTTGGCAAAAAATTGTTGTTCCGTATCATAATAGTAATTGCCAAGTGCGGTCTGTTTTTCGCTTAAAACGCGGTATTCCGATAACTGGCGGCTTAAAAAATCGGCAAATGCTTGATCTACCGATAATTTTAATTCAATTTCATTACTCATATTAATTCCTTTAGGATCAATTCGTTATTTTTATTTCAGATAAAAATAATAACGTGCATTATCGCGTAAAACACATTTTTTTTCGATTAAAATTTGGTAATTCGGTGCTATATCTTGTAAAATTTGCAAAGTTCTTATGGATTTAGTGAGAACTACACGGGTTTTAATCCCATTTTAGATTTTAATTTAACGAGAATATCAATATGGCAATGAATAACATTTTAGGTTTATTCGCTCATTCCCCTTTGAAACCATTGCAAAAGCATTCAGAAAAAGTAACTGAGAGCTGTGCATTATTAATCCCGTTCTTTAATAAAACCTTTGTAGAAGATTGGGATAAAGCTGAAAAATTACGTGCACAAATTTCTGAACTTGAACGCTGTGCAGATACTCTGAAACGTGAAATCCGTTTGAAATTACCACGTGGTTTATTCTTACCTATCGATCGTACCGATTTACTCGAGTTAGTGACTCAATTAGATAAATTGGCAAATATCGCTAAAGATATCGCCGGCCGCATTATCGGTCGTCAACTGATTATTCCTGAAGTGATCCAAGAAGAATTTATTGCTTTCTTACAGCGTAGCTTGGATTCAACCGTACAAGCAAATAAAGTAATCAAAGAAATGGATCAACTGCTGGAAACAGGTTTCCGTGGCCGTGAATTAAATCTGGTCAACGATATGATTAATGAATTAGATTCCATTGAAGATGATACCGATCATATGCAAATTTCCTTACGTCGTGCATTACGTCAAATCGAAACAGAATACAATCCGATTGATATGATGTTCTTATATAAAGTCATTGAGTGGGTCGGTGTATTAGCTGATCAAGCTCAGCGTGTAGGCTCTCGCATCGAACTGATGATTGCCCGCTCGTAATTTTTAACTAATTTAGTAGGAAATAAAGATGGAACTACTTGCTCAATACGGTAATGTTTTTGTTATTATTACGGCTGTGCTAGGGCTGTTGATGGCTTTTGGTATCGGTGCGAACGATGTATCTAATGCAATGGGAACATCTGTCGGTTCCGGTACGGTGACAGCGAAACAGGCTATTTTTATTGCAATGATCTTTGAATTCGCCGGTGCCTATCTTGCCGGCGGTGAAGTGACCGAAACCATTAAAAGCGGCATTATCGATCCCACTGAATTTGTAAGTACACCGGATATTTTAGTGCTCGGTATGATGTCCGCATTAGGTGCGGCAGGGTTATGGTTATTGATTGCATCACGTATGGGATGGCCGGTATCTACCACACACTCAATTATCGGGGCGATTATTGGGTTTGCCTGTGTCACCGTTGGGGCTCATACGGTACAATGGGAAGAAATCGGTAATATCGTCGGTAGTTGGTTTATTACCCCGTTTGTCGCCGGTATTATTGCCTATGCGATTTTTATGAGTACGCAAAAGCTGATTTTCGATACCGAGACGCCATTACAAAACGCTAAAAAATACGGTCCGTTTTATATGGGATTAACGGCGTTCATCCTAAGTATTGTCACAATGAAAAAAGGTTTAAAGCATGTTGGTTTAAACTTAAGCAACTCTGAAACTTTCTTAGTCTCACTAACGATTGCTATCGTTGCTATTGTGATTTGCTATTTCTATTTACGCAGTAAATCCTTTGAAAAACGAATGCAGGGCGGTACATTCGGCGGTGTGGAAAAAGTATTCAGTATCTTAATGTTGCTTACCGCCTGTTCAATGGCATTCGCTCACGGTTCAAACGATGTTGCAAATGCAATCGGGCCTGTTTCTGCGGTGGTTTCCATTATTCAGCATAACGGTGAAATCGTTGCTAAAAGCCAGCTTGTTTGGTGGATCCTGCCATTAGGTGCGGTGGGTATTGTGCTGGGTATGGCTGTGATGGGTTATAAAGTAATGGGCACTATCGGTACCGGTATCACCGATTTAACCCCAAGCCGCGGTTTTTCAGCGGAATTCGCCTGTGCGATCACCGTGGTTGTCGCATCAGGAACCGGTTTACCGATCTCCACCACACAAACCTTAGTGGGTGCGGTATTAGGGGTTGGTTTTGCTCGCGGTATCGCAGCATTGAACCTTACCGTTATCCGCAACATCGTGACATCTTGGGTGGTAACATTACCGGCCGGAGCATTACTTTCTATCACCATTTACTCAATCCTTAGTGCTATCTTTCACTAAGAATTAATACAAAATCATCCAAAAGTGCGGTAAAATCTACCGCACTTTTCTTTTTTATTATGGTAATCAAGGGAAATCTTAATGCAAAAATTAGCTAAAATCTTATTTTCTTGTGCGGCTTTCGCACTTTCCGTTCAAACGGTACAAGCTGCTGAAACAAAATATGTGACGGAAAATCTCAACACCTATTTACGCAAAGGTGCGGGCGATAATTTTAAGATTGCCGGTGCAATTCAATCCGGCACTGCTGTAACCGTGCTGGAAAAACGTGAACGTTATAGTTTAATCCGCGACGATCGTAACCGTGAAGCCTGGATTTTAAATAGCGAATTAAGTGATACACCAAGCAGTAAAATAGAAAATCCCCGCTTGCGTAATCAAGTACAAGAATTAAGTTTAAAGCTCAGCAAAATTGATGCGGATTGGCAGCAACGCACCAATGAAATGCAGCGTCGCACCAAACAATCAGAACAACAAAGCAGCGAATTATTAGAACAAAATTCTCAATTAAAACGGGAATTAGAAATCTTGAAAAACAAAAACCGTGATTTGGAAGCAATGTTGGATGCCGATAAACGGGAAATCGTAATCCGCTGGTTCATTTACGGCGGCGCGGTATTAGGTGCGGGTTTACTGCTCGGCTTAATCATTCCGTTAATTCTACCAAAACGCCGTCGCAATAACGGTTGGGCATAAATATCAGTGGCTGAATATCAAGTCTATTTAGTGGGCGGAGCGGTACGGGATGCACTGCTCGGCTTGCCGGTGAAAGATCGTGATTGGGTCGTTGTCGGTGCAACCACTAACGATTTACTTGCCGCAGGTTATCAACAAGTAGGCAAAAATTTTCCGGTTTTTCTCAATCCAAACACGAAAGAAGAATATGCTCTTGCCCGCACAGAACGGAAAAACGGCTCAGGTTACACCGGTTTTATTTGCGAATTTTCCCCTGATGTAACGCTGGAAGACGATTTGATCCGACGCGATCTTACCATTAATGCCATTGCACAAGACGAACAAGGCAATTTTATTGATCCTTACGGCGGCATTGCAGATCTCAACAACCGCATTTTACGCCATATTTCAGATGCCTTTATTGAAGATCCGTTGCGCGTATTACGTGTAGCACGATTTGCCGCCCGTTTTTATCCGCAAGGATTTACCATTGCACCGGAAACATTACAATTAATGCAAACCATCAGTCAATCCGGTGAATTAGCATACCTTACCGCCGAGCGGGTTTGGTTGGAAACGGAAAAAGCCCTGAATGAGCAACATCCTGAAGTATATTTTGAAACCTTGCGTAAAGTAGGTGCATTAAATGTGCTGATGCCGGAAATTGATCGGCTATACGGCGTGCCAAATCCTGTCAAGCATCACCCCGAAGTAGATAGCTTTGTTCACACAATGTTGGTATTGCAACAATCCGTATTGCTCACAGAACAAACGGATTTTCACAAAAGTGCGGTACGTTTTGCGGCAATTTGCCACGATCTCGGTAAAAGCTTAACGCCTAAAGATATTCTGCCCCACCACTACGGTCACGAACAACGAGGCATCGTTCCTACCCGCCATTTAAGCAATCGCTTAAAAGTACCTACTTATATAAAAGAGTTAGCCTTACTGACGTGCAAATATCACACGCACATTCACAAGGCCTTTGAACTGCGACCGAAAACGGTGTTGAATCTGTTTAACAGTTTAGATGTATGGCGAAAACCCCAACGTTTTCAAGAATTAATGCTGGTCTGCTTGGCTGACACCCGCGGTCGCACAGGATTTGAACAAAAAGATTATCCGCAGCACGATTATCTCTGGCAATGCTATCTCGTCGCTAATGCCGTGGATGTGCAACAGGTGATCGCCGACGGATTCCAACAAAAAGGCATTCGGGATGAATTAAACCGCCGTCGAGCGCGGGTAATTGAGGAAATGAAAGCGAAATATGCAGAATAGTCGTTATTTTTTATACTTTGGCTTGAGCTACATTATAAACTTCACTATTTTCTCTACGACTAACCGTTAAAAGCAGAATATAAATTTGCCATCGTCATTCTCTTATTTATGTTTAAATTGTAAAACATAAGCAATTTATTTACCGAGCTATCCCAAACTCCGCCGCCCTAAAAACGAATGAGTCAACGTAGTGCCATCCACCATTTCCAGCTCACCGCCTACCGGAATACCATGAGCAATACGGCTGACATTAATATTATTTTGTAAACAGATTTCAGCGATATAGTTTGCTGTGGCATCACCTTCAACAGTGGGATTAGTTGCTAAAATTACTTCATTGAAATCTTCCGTTTCCAGGCGTTGTTGTAACTGATCCAAGCCGATTTCCCTTGGACCTATGCCATCTAACGGCGATAAATGCCCCATTAGTACAAAATAACGACCGGAAAATTGCCCGGTTTGTTCAATAGCCTGAATATCAGCAGGCATTTCCACAACGCAAAGCAATTTGCTGTTTTGACGACGTGGATTATTGCAAATGGTACAAACATCTTCTTCGGTAAAAGTGCGGCATTGTTCGCAATGACCGATTTTTGACATCGCATCCGTTAAGGCACGAGCCAAATTCATACCGCCATTGCGATCACGTTGTAATAGTTGATATGCCATTCGTTGTGCTGATTTCGGCCCCACGCCCGGTAAACAGCGTAACGCTTCAATAAGATTTTCTAAAAGTGGACTGGTTTGCATAATAATGTAGGACACCATATGATGGTGCCCGAGTGATGTGGTTTAAATTAAAACGGCATTTTAAATCCCGGCGGTAATGGCATACCGGCGGTAACGGATGACATTTTTTCTTTTTGCAATTCTTCCGCACGACGCAAGGCATCGTTAAATGCGGCGGCAACTAAATCTTCTACCATTTCTTTATCGTCTTCCATTAAAGAAGGATCGATTTCAATACGACGGCAGTTATGAGCCCCGTTAATTGTCACTTTCACCAAGCCGGCACCGGATTCACCGGTGACTTCCAATTGTGCAATTTCTTCTTGCATTTTTTGCATACGTTCTTGCATTTGCTGAGCTTGTTTCATTAAACCGCCCAGACCGCCTTTTCCAAACATAGTTCTCTTCCATTTGTGTTAATAAAAATAAAGTGCGGTTATTTTAACGGAAATTTTTGCCAGTGCAACCAAAAATAAAAAAGCGGCCAAAACCGACCGCTCTTTTGCAGGAACAATAAATATTAACCGTTCACAAATTTTTCGCCTAATTCAATGTCCGCACGTAAAGTCGGCAACATTCCTTCTAAGGCTTCTTGTTCAAATTGTGATAACTGACCGATTGGTAGTAATTCTTCTACTCCGTCTTTGCCTAAACGTACCGGTTGAGCAAAGAAACGGGCATATTTGCCGTCACCTTCCACATAGGTGCAAATCACCGATATTTCGCCGTTTAAGCCTTTTAAGACCGCACGGGCAAAACGGGCGGCAGCCTGAGCCATTGACAGGGTTGCAGATCCGCCGCCCGCTTTTGCTTCAACCACTTCTGTACCGGCATTTTGAATACGTTTGGTCAACGGTGAGATTTCATCTGCATTCCATTCTGCATATTGAACCTGAGAAAGCAACGGCAAAATAGTTACGCCGGAGTGACCGCCGATAACCGGCACGCTGATATTATCCACATCCAAACCTTTTAATTCCGCAATAAACGCCTCGGAACGTAACACATCTAAGGTGGTGACACCAAATAATTTACGTTTGTCATACACACCGGCTTTTTTCAATGTTTCAGCCGCGATAGCCACGGTAGTATTCACCGGATTCGTGATAATACCGATACAGGCTTTCGGGCAGGTTGCCGCAATTTTTTCCACTAAATTACGCACAATGCCTGCATTAATATTGAATAAATCGGAACGATCCATACCCGGTTTACGTGCTACACCCGCCGGGATCAACACTAAATCCGCCCCCTGCAATGCCGGAGTCGGATCATCACCGGTAAAACCTTCTACTTTAATTGCTGTCGGAATATGGCTGACATCTTTTGCCACGCCCGGTGTAACCGGAGCCACATCATATAATGATAATTCGCTGCCTGCCGGTAATTGCAACTTCAATAATAATGATAACGCTTGACCGATACCACCTGCGGCACCCAATACTGCTACTTTCATAGATACTCCTTAAATGATAGAAATTAACTTAAACTAGGTAGATTCTAAAATGCCTGATCAAGAATATCAAATACAAAAGTTCAATTTTGCGATCTAGTGCAAATTTTTGATAAAAAAGTTGCAAAAAATCTGTAAACATAAAAATTTATTTGCTTTTTTAATTTGATTTCGTCAGCTCAAATCCCATTTGTTAACAGTAAAACTTATGAAAAAATCATCATAAACCGGGAACTAAAATTTGACTTTGCTGCCAAATTAGTGGACTATTCGCACTTATTTTATAAACAATAGGATTTTTATGAGTGAGAACTTAATTGAAGTGAAAAATCTCACTTTTAAACGGGGTTCGAGAATTATTTACGACAATCTGAATCTGAAGGTAAAACGCGGTAAAGTGACTGCAATTATGGGACCTTCGGGGATTGGTAAAACCACGTTGTTAAAGCTAATCGGGGGGCAACTGCAACCAGAGCAAGGTGAGATTTTATTTGACGGACAAGATATTTGTTCAATGTCTAATTCGACGTTATACAAAGCCCGTCAGCGAATGGGGATGTTATTCCAGTCAGGAGCATTATTTACGGATATTTCCACCTTTGACAATGTGGCGTTTCCTATTCGTGAACATACGAATTTATCAGAAAATCTGATCCGCAAAGTGGTATTAATGAAACTGGAAGCGGTAGGTTTACGCGGTGCGGCGGAATTAATGCCCTCCGAACTGTCCGGCGGGATGGCAAGACGTGCCGCCTTGGCTCGTGCCATTGCGTTAGATCCGGATTTAATTATGTATGACGAGCCGTTTACCGGACAAGATCCCATTAGCATGGGCGTGATTGTGGATTTAATCAAACGCTTGAATAATGCGTTGCAACTCACATCAGTGGTGGTTTCCCACGATGTAACGGAAGTGCTGAGCATTGCCGATTATGCCTATATTGTTGCGGATAAACGCGTTATCGCCGAAGGCACCGCCGAGCAATTGTTGCAAAGCCAAGATCCGCAAGTGGTACAATTCTTAAACGGTGAAGCGGATGGGCCGGTACATTTCCACTATCCGGCGAAAGATTATATCGGGGAATTGTTTTCATGATAGTGAATTTTATTTCCGCCTTGGGAAGCAGTGCAATCCGCTATTTGCAAGCACTTGGACGAGCAGGTTTTATGCTGTTTGGGGCATTAGTGGGCAAACCGCAAATTCGCAAACACTTCCCATTGTTGGTTAAACAAATGCATGTGCTAGGTGTGCAATCCTTGTTGATTATTATGCTGTCAGGATTGTTTATCGGTATGGTGCTGGGTTTGCAAGGCTATGTTGTGTTGGTGGATTTTTCCGCCGAGACCAGCTTAGGGCAACTTGTGGCGTTATCGCTATTGCGTGAATTAGGCCCGGTTGTGACCGCACTTTTATTTGCGGGTCGTGCCGGTTCTGCGTTGACTGCCGAAATCGGTTTAATGAAAGCTACGGAACAACTTTCAAGTTTAGAAATGATGGCGGTAGATCCGCTACGTCGTGTGATCGCTCCCCGCTTTTGGGCCGGAGTTATCACAATGCCGATTCTTGCTTTCATTTTTACGGCTATCGGTATTTGGGGCGGTTCATTGGTAGGCGTAGATTGGAAAGGTGTGGATGACGGCAGTTTCTGGTCGGTCATGCAAAATTCAGTAAGCTGGAAAACCGATATTTTTTATGCGTTTATTAAGAGCCTATGCTTTGCCATTGTAGTGGTATGGGTAGCGTTATTTAACGGTTATGATGCCGTGCCTACATCGGAAGGTATCAGCAAAGCCACCACCAGAACCGTGGTAAATGCATCATTATTGGTGTTAGGATTAGATTTTGTTTTAACTGCAATGATGTTTGGCGGTTAAAAGAAAAATTATTAGGAAAATTTTATGCGACAAACAATTAAATATGAATTTTGGGTTGGGTTATTTTTATTGCTCGGTATTGGAGCATTAGTGTTCTTAGGGTTGAAAGTAGCCAACGTGCAAGGTTTTAGTGAAACAAAATCTTACTATGTCACTGCAACTTTTGACAATATCGGTGGACTAAAAGTACGTGCCCCATTAAAAATCGGTGGTGTGGTAATCGGTCGTGTAGCAGATATTACTTTAGACGAAAAAAACTACTTGCCAAAAGTCACGATTGCCATTAATGCGGAATATAATAAAATTCCCGATACGAGTTCTTTATCCATCAAAACATCCGGTCTATTAGGCGAACAATATATTTCGTTGAATATCGGCTTTGATGACGGCGAAACCGTAGAAATGTTAAAAGAAGGAGCTAAAATTGAAGATACCAAATCTGCAATGGTGCTTGAAGATCTTATCGGCCAATTCTTATACGGTGATAAAGAGAAAAAAGATGACTCGGCTGAAAGCAACGATGCTGCCGCTGAATCAAAATAATTCGACTTAGGAAAGTAATATTCAATTTGGAGAATCTCAATGTTAAAACTTAATATAAAAAATTGGTTAGCAAAAACTGTTATAATAATGACCGCACTTTTTGTCGTGCAGGCGATGGCTGCCGGTGAAAGCCCATATATATTAATGCAACAGGCTTCTGATCGACTATTTGCGGATATTAAAAATAACCAAAGCAAGATCAAGCAAGATCCAAACTATTTAAAAACCATCGTACGTAATGATTTAATGCCTTATGTACACGTAAACTATGCAGGTTCTTTAGTATTGGGTACGCAGTTCAAATCTACTACACCGGAACAACGTACAAAATTCTTTAGTGCTTTCGGCAGTTTCATTGAACAGGCTTATGCTCAGGCATTAACACTATATTCCGATCAAAACATCGAAATTGAAAAAGCTAAAGATGTCGGCGATAAAACTATTGTGAAAGTACGTGTCAATTTAATTCAAAACAATCAAACACCAACCAAGCTGGATTTTTCTTGGCGTAAAAACAGCAAAACCGGTGAATGGCAGGTTTATGATATGGCAGCTGAAGGCGTGAGTATGGTTGTCACCAAACAAAACGAATGGGCATCAACTTTGCGTAACAAAGGTATTGATGCACTAACCGCTCAAATCCAACAAGCGGCAAATCAACCGATTACTTTGAGTAAATAATGGTCAATGAAACAATACAATCACTGAATTGGACAGTGGTTCAAGAGCAAGATAAACAAATTCTCCGCCTTGCCGGAGAATTATCTCGTCATACGTTGTCTGCCCTGTCGCAAGCAGTGCAACAACGTACTTTTTTATCCGCCGAAAAAATCAATAAACAAAATTTAGTTTGGGATCTATCAAATTTAGAACGCATTGATTCGACCGGTTTTGCTTTACTTTGTGAATTATTAAATATATCCAAACAACAAGCTGAATCCGTTCGACTTATTCATATTCCGGAACAAATCACCACATTGGCGGATTTATTCGGTTTATCCGATTGGTTCAATACCTTTTTATGTCATTAACAACATTACCTGGGAAATTTATTTCAATGGAACCGCAACAAATAGAACAAATTTTAAAAGATGCTTTAGAGCTTGATGAAGTATATGTGCAAGGTGAAAATTCCCATTTCGGTGTAATTGCCGTGAGCGATGCCTTTGCCGCATTATCCAAAGTAAAACAACAACAAATGATCTATGCGCCGCTAATGGAGCATATCGCCAGTAACGAAATTCATGCGTTAACCATTAAAACCTTTACTGTTGATAAATGGAAACGCGAACGTCTATTTAATATGCCGAATTAATTAAATATCAAGGAAACTATAATGGAAAAATTTCGAGTTTACGGTCAATGTACGCTAAAAGGCGAAGTGCAAATTTCCGGTGCAAAAAATGCAGCTTTACCGATTTTATTTGCCGCTATTTTAGCAGAAAAACCGGTAACATTAACCAATGTACCAAAATTAAAAGACATTGATACTACATTTAAAATTCTACGTAAACTGGGTGTTGTAGTTGAACGTGACGAACAAGGTACGGTTCATTTAGATGCTTCAAAAATCGATCACTTTGTTGCTCCTTATGAATTAGTGAAAACCATGCGTGCTTCTATTTGGGCATTAGCACCGTTAGTAGCCCGTTTTAATCAAGGTCAGGTATCATTACCGGGCGGTTGTTCTATCGGAGCCAGACCAGTGGATATGCATATCAATGGTTTAGAAAAAATGGGGGCAACAATCACGTTAGAAGACGGTTATGTTAAAGCACAAGTGAGAAACCGTTTAGTCGCTACTCATTTAGTGATGGAAAAAGTCAGTGTAGGTGCAACCCTTTCTGTAATGATTGCGGCAACTCTTGCTAAAGGTACAACCACCATTGAAAACGCGGCACGCGAACCGGAAATCGCTGATACCGCACTATTCTTAAATAAAATGGGTGCCAAAATCACTGGTGCGGGTTCCGATATGATTACTATTGAAGGTGTGGAACATTTAAGCGGTTGTGAGCATCATATCGTTCCCGACCGTATTGAAACCGGTACGTTTCTCATTGCCGGTGCAATTTCCGGCGGTCGCGTTACCTGTAAAGGAACCAAAGCGAATACACTTGATGCCGTATTGGATAAATTGCGTGAAGCCGGTGCACAAATTGATGTGACCGAAGATACCATTACTCTAGATATGTTCGGTAATCGTCCGAAAGCAGTGAATATCCGCACGGCTCCTTATCCAGCGTTCCCGACAGATATGCAGGCTCAATTCACATTGCTGAACATGGTGGCTGAAGGCACAAGTATTATTACTGAAACCATTTTTGAAAATCGTTTTATGCACATCCCGGAACTAATCCGTATGGGCGGTAAAGCTGAAATCGAAGGTAACACGGCTATTTGTCATGGCGTAGAACATCTTTGTGCCGCAGAAGTAATGGCAACGGATCTACGAGCTTCCGCAAGCCTTGTATTAGCCGGTTGCATTGCTTCCGGTGAAACCATTGTAGATCGAATCTACCACATTGACCGTGGTTATGAACGTATCGAAGAAAAACTACGTGGCTTAGGTGGTCGAATTGAACGTTTTAATGCGGAATCATATGAAGAATAAAGGCATACCAGACAAAAAGGTTGGTAATAATTAGCATTATAAGAAAAATGGCAGGACAATCTGCCATTTTTTGTATCCATAATTTTCTTAGATCTACTATCATCCCGAATTTTATTCATAAAAAAGCCACGCTTTCACGTGGCATATAAATAACCAAACAGATTGAATATAATTATAATTTATCTGCGTTTTGTTTAAGATATTTTGCAACGCCTTCCGGGTTGTCTTTCATACCTTCTTTACCTTTTTCCCATTGTGCAGGGCAAACTTCACCGTGTTCTTCATGGAATTGTAATGCATCAACCATACGTAACATTTCATCAATATTACGACCCAACGGAAGGTCATTGACAATTTGATGACGCACTACACCGTTTGCATCGATCAAGAATGAAGCGCGTAATGCAACACCGGCTTCCGGGTGTTCAATGCCGTATGCTTGTGCGATTTCGTGTTTGGTATCTGCCACTAATGCATATTTCACTTCACCAATACCACCTTGGTCAACCGGAGTTTTACGCCATGCATTGTGCGTATATTGAGAATCAATAGATACACCAACCACTTCAACGCCACGTTTTTGGAATTCAGCATAACGATGGTCGAATGCGATTAATTCAGACGGACAAACGAAAGTGAAGTCTAACGGGTAGAAAAAAACGACTGCTGCTTTACCTGCGATGTGTTGTTTGAAATTGAAATTATCAACGATTTCACCGTTACCTAATACTGCTGCCGCGTTAAAATCAGGAGCTTGACGAGTTACTAATACCATTTCATTTTTCCTTATTGTTGAGTAAATATAAAATTTGTACTGTGTATTCTAAAAAAAAAGAGTAATATTAGATAGTTGGTTTTATCTATCAAATTAATCATTTTAATCTAAGATATTAAAGGACTACTATGACTAATAAAAAACAAAATCTTTCTACCGCACTTGTACACACCGGACGTAATAAGCGGGTATCTCAAGGAGCCGTCAATCCTGTGATTCAACGAGCTTCTTCTTTAATATTTGACAGCATGGCGGATAAAAAACAAGCCGCTATTAATCGCTATAAAGGCGAGTTATTCTATGGTCGTCGCGGCACGCTTACCCACTTTGCCTTGCAAGACTTAATGTGTGAAATCGAAGGTGGTGCAGGTTGCTATCTCTATCCGTGCGGAGCCGCCGCCGTCACTAATGCAATTTTTTCTTTTGTGCAATCCGGCGATCATGTTTTAATGAGCGGAGCTGCTTATGAACCTACACAGGATTTTTGCAATACAGTTTTAAAAAAATTACAAATTGAAACCACTTATTACGATCCGATGAAAGGGGCTGAAATCGCCGAACTCATTCGGCCGAATACGAAAGTATTATTCTTAGAATCACCAAGTTCGCTCACCATGGAAGTACCGGATATTCCCGCTATTGTACAAGCCTCACGAGCTAAAAATCCGGATATTGTGATTATGATTGATAATACTTGGGCGGGCGGTATTTTATTTAAAGCCTTAGAACAGGGCATTGATATTTCTATTCAAGCCGGAACTAAATATCTGGTAGGTCATTCCGATGCGATGATCGGCACGGCAGTCTCTAATGCCCGTTGTTGGGATCAACTACGCGAACATTCTTATTTAATGGGGCAAATGGTGGATGCCGACACCGCTTATACTACAGCGCGCGGCATCCGCACGCTGGGTGTGCGTTTCAAACAACATGAAGTCAGCAGCATTAAAGTGGCAAACTGGCTAGCTCAACAACCCGAAGTGAAAGCCGTGTATCACCCTGCTCTGCCAAGCTGCCCGGGACACGAATTTTTCAAACGGGACTTCACCGGTTCTGCAGGCTTGTTCTCATTTGAGTTAACTCAACGACTCACCAATGAACAACTGGCAAACTTTATGGATCATTTTAAACTGTTCACGATGGCTTATTCATGGGGCGGATTTGAATCCTTAATCTTGTCCAATCAGCCGGAAGAAATCGCGAAAATTCGCCCGAATATCGACCGCACTTTAAGCGGTACATTAATTCGCGTACATATCGGATTTGAAGATGTAGATGAATTAATAGCGGATTTAAAAGCAGGATTTGAACGATTAAAATAATTAGTAACTAAAAATAAAGGTGGGCAACAAGAACCCACCTTACAACATATCAACTATGAACGACCACGTGGGCGTCTTTCTTTACGATCACCACGAGGACGATCGTTAAAAGAGCGGTTGCTTTTTTCGTTAAATTTACGTTCACTGCGATCTCGTTTGAAACCACGATCATTGCCACGTCTGTCACCGCGACTATTGCCACGCTCACCACGTCCACTGTCGCTTTGCACTTTGCCCATAAACGACATTTGCATTTGTTTATTTAGCACACGGGTTTTACCGAATAATTGTAACATTTCTTTCGGCATACCTTGTGGCAGTTCGACGGTGGAATAATCATCATAGAGCTTGATATGACCGATATAACGGCTATTGATATCGCCTTCGTTAGCAATCGCTCCCACAATATGACGTACTTCCACACCGTCAGCACGACCGATTTCAATACGGTATAAATCCATGGATTTGGGTTCACCATAGCCGCGACGTTCTTGCGAACGCGGGTTATCACGACGATCACGGCGGTCGCCACGATCTGAACGGTCATTACGATCACGGCCTTTTTTCACAATCGGATCCGGCGGCAGAATCATTTTTTGCTTGCCTTGCAACAACATCATCATAGCCGCAGCGATGTCTTCCTGATCTTGATCGGCAGTAAACATATCTTCCAACAAGCTGCGGTATAATTCCAGATCACGGTGTTCCAGCTGTTTGGTAATTTTCGCTTGGAATTTCAAACGACGACATTGTTCCAAAGTAACGTGATTCGGCACATCCACTTCATCAATCGGCTTTTTCATTAGGTGTTCGATATTGCGTAACAAACGACGTTCACGAGGTTCTACAAATAATAATGCTCTGCCTGCACGACCCGCACGACCGGTACGTCCGATACGATGCACATAGCTTTCTGCATCTAACGGAATATCGTAGTTCACCACTAAGCTGATACGCTCGATATCGATACCGCGGGCGGCCACATCTGTTGCCACTACGATATCTAAACTGCCGTTACGTAGCCGATCTAAGGTTTGTTCACGGTGTTGTTGAGTCATATCACCGTTTAATGCCGCTGCACTGAAACCGTGTTTTTCCAATAATTCCGTTACATCCAACGTGCCGGTCTTAGTGCGGGTGAAAATAATCGCCGCATCAAATTCTTCCACTTCAAGGAAACGCACTAAAGCATCGTTTTTACGGAAACCCTGAGCTAACCAGTAACTTTGTGTGATATCCGGTGCGGTACGCTGTGTGGATTGGATTTTCACTTCTTGCGGGTTGGTCATAAAACGTTTGGTAATACGACGAATCGGTTCCGGCATGGTGGCTGAAAATAACGCGGTTTGATGCTGTTCAGGCAATTCCGCCATCACGGTTTCCACATCATCAATAAAGCCCATACGTAACATCTCGTCCGCTTCATCCAATACAATGAATTTTAATTCGGAAAGATCCAATGTGCCGCGACGAATATGGTCTAAAATACGTCCCGGTGTTCCCACCACCACTTGTGCACCTTGTTTTAAAGCACGTAATTGAATGTCATAACGTTGACCGCCGTAAAGGGTCACAATACGTGTGCCTTTGGCATATTTACAAAATTGTTCGCAAGCATCCGCTACTTGAATGGCTAATTCGCGAGTCGGTGCCATCACCAACATTTGCGGATGTTTTTTATCGGTTTCGATTTGTGCCAACAACGGTAAAGAAAACGCTGCGGTTTTACCGCTACCGGTTTGTGCCATCCCCAATACGTCATTGCCTTGTAACAGGTGCGGAATACAAGCCTGTTGGATGGGTGAAGGAGCGGTAAATCCTAAATCGGTTACTACGGAAAGGATAAATTCAGGCAAGCCTAAATCACTAAAAGTAATTTGTGTTTCTGTCATATAATACTCGAAAAGAGAAAAGAAAGGCCCAAGGCATTCCGTTCTCAGTTAGTTAAATCGTTAAAAATCCAGTTACAAAACCAATGTTGTTGCGTTTATTCTGTTTCTTGAACAGGAGTAACCTGTACAACAGCCTGTATAGTTTGAGCTTTTAATTTTGAAAGTTCAAACAAGGCAAAACGATACTCAACAAAGTTATACACCCGATTCGCCACTGCTAACTGGAACAAAGCGATTGCTTCGTCTTTTTGGTCTGCATTGAGTTTTTGTTTTGCTAGATAAAAATAAGTTTCTGTTAAAATTTCAGCATATTGTGGGGATGACGGATCAACAAACTGTTCCGCTTTTTGCAATAATTGTTTTAACGAAATGTTGCCCAAATAATATTGAACAACCTGAGTTCCCCAATAGTCGTTAGAAAGCGTTGCTGCCCTGCGGACTAAATTTTGTTTAGCTTCACTCGGATTTTGGTTAAATTCGTTTAAATATAACCACAACACGCGGTACGGATCGGTTTTATCAGCCTCATAAAAAGCCATAAAATCCTTTTCCGCCAAACCATAACGACCGGTGTAATAAAAATCCAAACCTCGGTTTAAATAAGTGTAATCATAGCTCGGTTCGATATCTAATACGGCATTGAATGCTTCCAATGCACCATCATAGTCTTCATCTAACAAAAGATACAAACCAAGATAATTATAAATTGCCACCATTTTCGGTTGCAAAGCTAAAGCCTGAGTAAAATCATAACGTGCTAATGCCCAAAGACCGAGACTGTCATATAACACACCCCGTTCAAAGTGCAGATTTGCACGTTCATCTCTACTCATTTGTCCGACAAGTAATACCTGACTAATCCGAACAATCATCACTTCTTGTTCAAAATGCGTATTTGGATGTTGGTCAGCAAGCATGACTTTATTTGGTGCAACAAAGACTCGCTCCGAATTTACGCAAGCGGACAAGCACAATGCAATAATCATTCCCGGCAACCACATCAGTAAGAAATTAAACAACCGATTCAGTTGTAACATTCTATAAGCCTTAATAAAGCACGATATTAATGACAGACAAAATTCTTTAAAGATCGACCGCACTTCACTTTAAGCAAAGTGCGGTCTGTTTTTCAGAAATTATTCTGCTAAATCTTCAATTTCAGCAGTTTCTTCTGTTGTTTCTTGTTTTGGAGCAAGTTCTTTCATTGTCAAGCGGATACGGCCTTGGCGGTCAATTTCAACCACTTTCACCATCACTTCTTGACCTACTTGCAAGTAGTCGGATACCTTTTCTACGCGCTCTTCAGCGATTTGAGAAATGTGTACCAAACCTTCTTTGTTACCTACGATCACCACAAACGCACCGAAATCCGCAATACGGGTTACTTTACCTTTGTACACCGCACCGGCTTCCACTTCTGCCACGATTTCTTCAATACGTGCCATTACTGCTTTCGCAGAATTGCCGTCAGTCGCTGCAATTTTCACTGTACCATCGTCGTCGATATCAATAGATGTACCGGTTTCTTCAGTCAATGCACGAATTACGGCACCACCTTTACCGATGACATCTTTGATTTTCTTAGGATCGATTTTCACGGTGTAAATACGCGGAGCGAAATCAGAAATTTCCGCACGCGGACCGCTGATCGCTTGTTCCATCACACCTAAAATATGCATACGGGCAGATTTTGCTTGGTTCAAGGCGATTTGCATAATTTCTGCGGTGATACCTTCAATTTTGATGTCCATTTGTAGTGCTGTTACACCGGTACGAGTACCTGCTACTTTAAAGTCCATATCACCTAAGTGATCTTCATCACCTAAGATATCGGAAAGCACCACGAATTTATCTTCTTCTTTCACCAAGCCCATTGCGATACCGGCAACCGCCGCTTTCACCGGCACGCCGGCATCCATTAATGCCAATGACGCACCACACACGGAAGCCATTGATGATGAACCGTTAGATTCTGTGATTTCAGATACCACACGTACGGTGTATGGAAATTCAGCCAATGTCGGCATTACAGCTGCCACACCGCGTTTTGCTAAACGACCGTGACCGATTTCACGGCGTTTTGGTGAACCGATCATACCGGTTTCACCCACAGAATATGGAGGGAAGTTGTAGTGGAATAAGAAATGATCGCTGCGTTCACCGGTCAATTCATCGATAATTTGCGCATCGCGTTCAGTCCCTAATGTAGCTACCGCCAATGCTTGCGTTTCACCACGGGTGAAAATCGCAGAACCGTGAGTTCGCGGCAATACGCCGGTGCAGATATCTAATGCACGCACAGTATCAACGGTACGGCCGTCGATACGCGGTTCGCCTGCAATAATACGACCACGCACAATCTGACTTTCAAGTGCGGTGAAAATATCAATGATTTTACCTTCGCTGATTTCTTCATCTTCTGCAGTAATTTGTGCAATAACATCTGCTTTGATAGCATCGATTTGTTCATAACGTACTTGTTTTTCAGTAATGCGATACGCATCACCTAAACGAGCTTCAGCAATGGTTTTCACTTTGTTGATCAATGCCGTATTCGGTTCAGGTGCAACCCAATCCCAACGCGGTTTACCTGCTTCTGCGGCAAATTCTTTAATCGCCTCAACCACAACTTGTTGTTGTTGATGACCGAATACCACCGCCGCCAACATTTGTTCTTCGGTTAAGATGTCCGCTTCAGATTCCACCATTAACACGGCTTTATCCGTACCTGCAACCACTAAATCCAAACGGCTGATTTTTTGTTCTGCCATTGTCGGGTTCAATACGAACTGATCGTTAATAAAACCAACACGAGCCGCACCGATAGGACCGTTAAACGGCACACCGGATAAAGAAAGTGCTGCAGACGCACCGATCATCGCCACTAAATCCGGGCTGATTTGTGGGTTCACAGAAACCACAGTAGCCACGATTTGAATTTCGTTATAAAAACCTTCCGGGAATAACGGACGAATAGGACGGTCGATCAAACGGGCAATTAACGTTTCGCCTTCAGACGGACGACCTTCGCGTTTAAAGAAACCGCCGGGGATTTTACCTGCCGCGTAAGTACGCTCTTGATAGTTAACGGTTAATGGAAAAAAGTCTTGACCTTCTTTCACATCTTTTTTCGCCACCACAGTAACAAATACTGTAGTGTCATCCATACTTGCCATTACCGCAGCAGTTGCCTGACGAGCAATCGCACCGGTTTCGAGGGTCACAGTATGCTGACCATATTTAAATTGTTTTACAATCGGAGTCACAAGATTTTCCTTTCTTTTAGAAATTGATAAATAAATGCTTTTTCCATTTCGTTGCGACTAGCAAAAATAATCTCACAAAAATCATTTTTGTTAGCCGCACGCTAGAACGAATGAAAAAAGCCCAACTATTATACAGGGCTTTTTGCTTTATGGGTAATGTTATTTTGATGGATTACTGAATTATATTATTCGGCTTGCGGATTAACCCAATTTTTTTGAGGCGGAGGCGTATCTAATGCCGCAATCAAATTATCTACCGCACATTTAACCATTCCCAAACGGGTTTCTTCAGTCGCAGAACCGATATGCGGCAATAAAACAACATTAGACAATTGCAATAATTCAGAATCCATCGGTAAAGGTTCTTGCTCAAATACATCCAAACCGGCTGCCCGGATTACACCATTTTTCAATGCTTCAATTAATGCCGTTTGATCGACTATTTTACCTCGCGCACCATTAATCAAAATAGCATTACTTTTCATTAATGCCAGCTTTTCTTTTGTAATCAATTTTTCTGTTTCTTTTGTTAAAGGTAAAGTAATACATACAAAATCTGATAATTTTAATAACTCGTCTAAAGAACAATATTTCGCTTCATATTTTTCTTCAACTAAAGAATTCGGGCGATTGCCAGTATATAAAATATTCATGTCAAAACCACAGAATGCTCTTTTTGCAACAGCTTGACCTATACGTCCCATGCCTAAAATACCTAAGGTTTTATGATGAACATCTGTTCCATAATACTCTTCCCCGATGCTTTGTTTCCAATTACCTTCTTTAATCAGTAGTGATAGTTCTACTGCTCTACGTGCAGTTGCCAATATCAGTAAAAAAATAGTGTCTGCTGTAGTATCGGTCAATACATTGGGTGTATGCATTAAGCGAACACCGCGTTGTGTAAGATAATCCACATCAAAATTATCATAACCAACAGATATCGTTGAGATAGCCCTCAAGTGCGGTGCATTTTTTAAAATATTTTCCGGTAAATTGACACTTGCACCAATCAGTCCTTCAGCCTTATTAATTGCTTTAATAAATTCATCATAATTCTGAGAGTTGATCTCATCAAATTCAGTAACATTAAATTTATCCTGTAATTTTAAACGTTGTTCTAAAGGAATTTTCTTATACAGCACAATATTTTTTTTCATTTTGAGACCTCGAATTTAATAGTTACCCAACTGTTCTCGTGTAGGTAATCCTTCACTATCGCCTGCAACTTGAATTGCCAATGAACCTATTTTATTGCCTCTCACTGTAGCGTCATAAAAAGATTTTCCTTCCAGTAAAGCACTGACAACGCCAGTAGCAAAACCATCGCCGGCTCCTACGGTATCCACAACATTTTCTACAAAAAATGGCTCAACATAACCTTCATTGCCGTTTTGTTGTTTAAAATATGCACCTTTTTCACCCAATTTAATGACAACGGCTTTCACACCCTTTTCTAAGTAGAAATCTGCCATATCTTTTTCCGATTGCAATCCGGTTAAAATTGAACCTTCTTTGATACCGGGTAAAAACCAGTCAGACTTGAATGCCAGATGATTAATTCTTTCTTTCATTATCTCAGTATTTTTCCATAAGGATGGGCGTAAATTCGGGTCAAATGAAATTGTTTTTCTTTCACTTCGCATAAAATCAGCAAAATAATCAGATAATTGGTAAGAGGATTCCGAAATAGCCGCAGCAACTCCGGTAATATGTAAATGTTTTGCGGTTGCACAATACGTTTTATTTAAATCCATCGGTGAAAGATAGCTGGCAGCAGAGCCTTTGCGAAAATATTCAATAGCGGGATCGCTGCCATCTGCTATTTTTGATTTTAATTGAAAACCAGTGGGATGTTCGTTATCAATACTAACAAGTGCGGTCTGAATTTTTTCTTTTTTTAATACATCCAGAATAAATGCTCCGAATGAATCCTTACCGATGCGGCTCATCCAAGCAACATTAAAACCTAGTCTTGCTAAACCTATGGCAACATTTAATTCTGCTCCGGCAGGTCTTTTCATAAAAGATGAAACTTCAGCTAAATTCCCGGTTTCCGTTGCAATAAACATTGCCATTGCTTCACCAAACGTAACGACATCCAAGTGTGAATTAAATTGCATCTTGTTCTCCTATATTATTACCTTTATTTTGAATGTATTATCATAACTGAGTAGATTCTCTAATAATTAATTCTCCCGGATATAACACAGTTTGCACATCCGAATCATCGCCTCTAATTCGTTTGAGTAATAATTCAAAAGCGGTATAACCAATTTTGTCTGTAGGTTGTCGGATGGTTGTTACACCGCAGCCGACAACTGAGGCCCATATAGGATCATCGAATCCGATTAGACCAATATCTTTCCCCCACTTCAACTTTAACCGCTTTAACGCTAATGTCGTATTTAACATGACGGAACCGTTGACAGTAAAAATAGCTTTTTTTATATCCGGTTCAAGATGATAGAATGCTGAAACGACAGGATCTATTTCATCCTCATTTTTTGTATTCCGAAGTTCTACGACTTCTCCCGAACAATTTGAATTATGTTGGATAAATTCATTAAATGCCGCAGTTCTTTGCTGTCTTGCTTCAATATCACGTATAGTTTCAGTAATAAACAAAATACGCTGAAAACCTTGATTAACTAAATGTTCCATCGCTATTTGCACAGCCTGATTATTATCAAGATGCACAAGATCATTTTTTAATCCATAAATCGTGCGATCTACAGAAACCACAGGCAAAGTAAAACCTTTAAAATTTTGATCATGGGTTTTCAGTGCCTGAATAATAACGCCCTCAACCTGATAGCCGGTTAAAATCTGTAAAATCTTTTTTTCCTGTGCTTTTTCATTATTGGCATTAAATACTAATAAGGTATAACCATACTTTCGACACGCAGCCTCTACGCCTTGCATAATTTCCGTAGCATAAGAAATACTTAGATCAGCAAAAACCAGTGCGATTAATTTCGTTTTTCCCCCTTTCATACTTCTGGCCAATTGGCTAGGTTTATAATTCAAGGATGTTATAGCAATTTGAATTTTCTCTTTTATTTCATCAGATAAAATATCAAATTCATTGTTTAAATAACGGGAAACACTGGTTTTACCAACTCCGGCTAATAGCGCAACATCTTGAATAGTTGCTTTTTTCTTAATTGTCATTGCATTAAATCAGCTAATAATATGGATGGCACAAACATAACAAGCGCCAACACAAATAAAATAATCGTAATATATGGCAGAACCGCTTTAAATGAACGACCGATAGGCAATTCACCAATCACACTGGCAATTAACAGACATAATCCATATGGTGGTGTCACTAATCCTATTGATAACGTAATAATAATGGTAATGCCCAATTGCACGGGATCGACACCCAATAACTGAGCTACAGGAAAAATAACCGGCACAAATAATACCATGGCCGGAATTGCATCCATAAAAGTGCCAATAAATAAGAAAAATACAATTATTAATCCTAAGAATACATATTGGCTTCCTCCCATATTATTAAAAAATTCGGCAACAACCATATTGATTCTGAAATAACCTAAAAATTCCCCTAGTGCAGAGGCTGCAGCTAAAGCAAATAAAGATAAACAACTTAACTTCAATGTCTCTACAAAAATCTTCGGCAAATCTTTATAAGTAATGGTTTTATAATAATATGCACTAATAATATAGGCGTATACGGCAGAAAATGCAGCTGCTTCCGTAGGTGTGAAAATACCGAAAACAATACCTAAAATAATAATCAACGGTGTAATCAATGCCGGTACGGAATCTTTAAACAATTGGAAAAAAATATTCCAAGGCATTTTACTTTCTTTCGGCAATGCCTGCTTAATGGCAACGTAATAAACAAATCCCATCATACCAAAGCCGATAATGATACCGGGCAAAAGCCCCCCTACAAAAAGTTGACCTACCGATGTATTTGTCAAACCGCCATAAATAACCATAGTAATACTCGGAGGGATAATACTGCCGATTGTCGATGACGCAGCCGTCACCCCGACGGCCATTTCACGGCTATAACCTTTTTCAATCATATTCGGAATTAAAATCTTACCGATACCGGCTGTGTCTGCTTGAGACGAACCGCTGACTCCCGCAAATAACATTGATACCATGACATTTGCATGACCCAAACCGCCCGGGCAACGACCAACTATTCCTAAGGAAAAATCGATTAGCTTTCTGGAAATATTGCCCTGATTCATGATAGTCGCCGTCAGCACGAATAATGGCACGGCTAACAACACATAAGAATTCAATCCGTAAAACATTTTCATCGGAATCATTGTATGTGGAATGCCTCCCACAGCACTAATACCGGCTAAGGCTGCAATAGCAATGGAAAATGCAATAGGAATACCGATAATAATCAACGCGATAAACAGTAATGTAATCAATAAAAGTGTCATAATCAGTTTCCTTTTCTTAGTTTAATCAGCTGCTTCACAATATCTTCTAAAAGATAAATACTCATGGTGGCAAAGGTAATCGGTAAAATAAGCCAAGCATAACCCTGTTTTAAAGAAGGAATCGTTACCCAGCGGGAATCCCAAAAGGTTTGTGTTATTTCTGCACTGTATACCGTGCATAGTATGCAGAAGGTCAAAATAATCAAATCTTGGAAAATGACATAAAAACATTTATTCCGTGATGAAAATAAATTATCCAACAAGTTAAAACTGAAATGCTGTTTCTCTCGCACCATTACTGAAGCACCGAGCAACATAGACCAAATGAAAGTATTAACTGCAACTTCTTCCGTCCAAGTTGCACTGATACCCAAATAACGCGTAATCACTTGAATTAAGGTGACTGATACAAAAACAGCCAGAAACGCAGTCCCTAAAATCAATTGTATTTTTTCTAAATAGGAGATCAATTTTTGCATAATATCACCTTATTTCTACTCTAATGATTTATTTGACCTGTCTGATTTGGTTTAAAATCTCGGTCATACCGTGTTTATTTGCCCAATCATCCTGAATACTTCGGGCAATATCGCTGAATTGGATTTTATCAACCTCATTAACCACAGCACCGTCTGCAATAGCTTTTTCTTTATATTGGTTTTCTTCCGCATAAATAGCATTGCGTTCGGCTTGAGTAGCCTCTTTCACAGCTGTTTCCAATGTTGCTTTCTGTTCATCGGTCAATTTTTTCCAAGTTGCTTCTCTCATTAATAAGAAACGAGTTGTATAGTCATGTGCCGTTTCAGAAATATATTTACCATTTGTTGTTTTATGATGTTCCATTGGTACTAAATATGGATAAGCATTTTCAGCGCCGTCAACAACATTACTGGCTAATGCCTGATATAATTCGGCCCAAGCAACAGAAGTAGGAACAGCCCCAATTTTGATCCAGAAATCAGAAACAACGCCGGAAGTCTGTGTTCTGATTTTTAAACCTTTTGCATCTGCAATTGTATTAATAGGCTTTTTACCGTACCAATGTCTTACACCGGCACTCCAATAGCCAATCACACGATATTTATTGCCTGATTTTTCATAAATAATATCTGCAATTTTTTTACCGACATCACTATCTACTACTTTTTCCCAATGCTCATAGTTATTAAATAAATACAACAGAGAGAATAAATCGACTTCGTCAATACCTGCTGATGTCATAAATCCCGGTGAAACTAAAACAACATCAGCACCGCCTAAGACTAATTTTTCTACTAATTCGTTTTCATTTGTACCGATAGTTCCTGCATGCACTTCGACTTGGAATTGATTGGATTTTTCTGCCGTTTCTTTTAATTTTAACATGCCCGTTTGATAGGGACTGGTCATATTGGTCTGATTATGTGCCGCCACTAATTTTGTTGGTTGATCTGATGCTGTATTCGCATTCTGTTCACCACATCCTGCCAATACAAAAGGAATTAAACACATTAATAATTTTTTCATAAATCACCTCGTTTAGTATTAAATTGGTACAACTCTGTAAATTTAGTGCAAAATTTATCATGGAACCGGTTCCAGAAAACAGTGAATTTTTATAGAACTGTGATCTCAATCACATAAAATTTAAAAACAAACATTGAAAGAAGAGGCAAATATAAAATTAAAGAAATAAATCAATAAAATACTCGGTGAGCTTGGCAACAAACACCGAGGTACTTAAATTGATACAATTTTTACGAAAGAAGATAATCTTGGAAAATTTGATTAATATATCTTACTAATATTGTCGAACCGGCTATATCTTCCCCCACCCAGCTATCTAACAAAATCTCTATACTAAACTGCTCGGTAGCTTGTTCTGCCGCCGGTAAATAGCTGATATGCCAAGGTTCGCGACCGATTTTTTTATTTTCCGGCATTGCCATAAACGGCAGGGTAAAATCAAAGTGCGGTAGGTTTTGTTGCAGAAATTCGCTGAGTTCGGCAAAATAACCGCCTTTATCATATTCCCAAGGTTCAAGCTGTAAAGATTGATTTTGTGGCAACAAATCGGGATCGAAAAAATCAATTTCCGTCCCCCAATGATGACGGCTCGCACCGGGCAAGGCAGACCAACGCAAAATAGCTTGAGCTTTTTCCCAATCGGAAAGCCCGGTCAAATCCAGTGGATTGCCGAAATCATCGTGTACTTTACGTTCGCCGTTAAATTTGCCATTCCAAATCATCTGCTGACGCTGGAAATCCCGAAAACTGCTGGCAGGCTGCAAATTAAAGCCGTTTTGTGCCGCACTTTGCTGCAATGCCTGAAATGCTTTGCACGCCTCTGCCTGCAGTGCGTGTTTATCGGAAAACGGACAAGGTAAATGAACTAAATGCTCACGGCTTTTTCCCGTGAGCATTGCCGGAGTGAATTTTATTTGGTTGAATTTCATATTAATGCTCCAACAAATTAACCAACATCTGCTTATACACCAATCCCAATGTTGCCAAATCATCGCAACTGACACATTCATTGACTTTGTGTATGGTAGCATTTAACGGGCCGAGTTCCACTACTTCCGCCCCCATTAAGGCAATAAAACGACCGTCGGATGTGCCGCCGCCGGTGTCTAAGTTCGGTTTGATATGAGCGATTTGCTCAAGGGCGTTGGAAACAGCGTTAACTAATTTACCCGGTTTGGTTAAAAACGGTTTACCGGACAGCCACCATTCGATGCGATATTTTAAACCGTATTCAGCCAATAATTTGGCGACGGTTTGTTTAATGATTTCATCGGTGACTTCTGTGCAATAACGCAGGTTAAACTGCACATAAAGCTCGCCCGGAATCATGTTATTGCTGCCTGTACCCGCTTTGATATTGGCAATCTGCAAACTGGTAGGCGGAAAAAATTCATTGCCTTGATCCCATTGATAATTAGTAAGTGCGGTCAAAAACGGCAAAGATTTATGCACCGGATTTTCCGCCAAATGGGGATATGCCACATGACCTTGCACACCTTCGATATAAAGATTACCGGTAATCGAACCGCGGCGACCGTTTTTCACAATATCGCCCAACCGTTTAGAACTGGATGGCTCACCCACCATACAATAGTGAATCGGTTCACCGCGCTGCATCAAGGTTTCCACTACTCGCTTTGTGCCGTCATAAGCAGCGGCTTCTTCATCGGATGTAATCAATAATGCAATGGTGTCTTTATGATTCGGATTAGATTTGACATATTCTTCCGCTGCCACAATCATTGCCGCCAGCGAACCTTTCATATCCGCTGCACCGCGACCATATAACATACCGTCTATAATTTGTGCAGAAAACGGCGGATACGTCCACTGGTTTTCATCCCCGACCGGCACAACATCCGTATGTCCGGCAAAAGCAATTACCTGCCCGGCTGTGCCGTGTTTTGCCCATAAATTCAACGTATCGTTAAAGGGCATCCATTCAATGGAAAATCCTAATTTTTCCAATCGTTCGGCAATGAGTTGCTGACAGCCTTGATCATCCGGGCTGATTGACGGGCGTTGAATTAAATCTTGCGCTAAATTAAGAATATTTTCTTTCATTTTTGACCGCTCTTTTTAACGCTGAAATATTGCTGCATAATCTTTTTCATTAAATCCAATCAATGCAATGCCGTCTTGCAAAATAATCGGGCGTTTAATCAAGGTCGGTTGTTGAAATAATACGGAAAGTGCGGTGTCTTTTGACAGATTTTCTTTCACATCATCAGATAAATTCCGCCATGTAGTGCTGCGTTTATTCACCAGATTCTGCCAACCGAATTGCTGTTCCGCTCGGTTCAACCAATGTTGTTCGATACCGTCGGTGCGGTAGTCGTGCAATGTATGTTCGATATGGTGATCCGCCAACCACTTTAGGGCTTTTTTCACCGTATCACAATTTTTAATGCCGTAAACTTTGATCATTTTAAATCCTTAATTTGAAATTGTTGAACTATTAGAAAATATATTGTCCTATTCGTCAAATAAATTTATACTTCTAGGCGTATCTATATCCCACATGGGGCATAGACACGCTCTAAATTAGTCGGGGTGCGTAAGCTGAGATAATACCCGTGAACCTGAAACAGTTAATACTGGCGTAGGAAACTAAATCATTTCACATCATATCTCTTACTCTCTCCAAGCAATTTTTTATTATTTACAAGGAAACAATTGCAATGGAACTCAATTATATTCAACAAATCCGTAGGCAAAATCCACTGATTCACAATATCACCAATTATGTGGTGGCAAATTATGTGGCAAACGGCTTGCTGGCTCTCGGTGCTTCACCGATTATGTCTTATGCGGTACAGGAAATGCAGGAAATGCCGGCGTTTTCTAAAGCCTTGGTAATCAATATCGGCACACTGACCGAACCACAGGTTGAAGGCATGATTATTGCGGGCAAAACTGCCAATCAACAACATATTCCGGTGGTGCTCGATCCCGTCGGCGTAGGTGCAACCAACTATCGCCAACAAACGGTAGCACGTTTATTGCAAGAAATTCAATTCACCGCAATTCGCGGTAATGCGGGAGAAATAGCTTATTTAGCGCAAGCGGATTGGCAGGCGAAAGGAGTGGATAGCGGACAAGGCAACGGTGATTTGGCGGAAATCGCGAAAAAAGTTGCACAGCAATATCAATGTGTGGTTGCGATCAGCGGCGAAACAGATTATCTCAGCAACGGTAAGCAAGTGGCGACTATCCACAACGGTTCGCCGTTATTCCCGAAAATCACCGGTTCCGGCTGTTTATTAAGTGCCGTATGCGGGGCATTTTTAGCGGTGGCAGAAAAATCACAATATTTCACCGCACTTATTAATGCCTGCACCTCCTATGCTGTGGCCGGTGAATTAGCCGCCCAAACCTTACAACTTACCGAACACGGTCAGTTTTATGTGAAGCTGCTCGATCAACTGGCTCAACTTACGGATGAACAAGCACAACAATATGGAGAAATTCGATATGTCTGATATTCCACAAGTTTTAACTATTGCCGGTTCCGACAGCGGTGGTGGTGCCGGCATTCAAGCAGATTTAAAAACCTTTCAAATGCGAAAAGTATTCGGCACATCAGTAATTACCGCCGTGACCGCACAAAACACCTTAGGCGTGACGGCCATTCACAACATTCCGCTCAGTACAATTGAAAGCCAGCTCAAAGCTATTGCCGATGATTTTCAGATTTCTGCTTTCAAAATCGGTATGCTCGGCACGGTGGAAGTGATTGAATGTGTGGCAAACGCCTTGAAACAATACAATTTCGGCAAATTGGTGCTGGATCCTGTAATGATCGCCAAAGGCGGCGCAGCACTGTTAAGAGAAAATGCCATTGCCGCCCTGAAACAGCACTTAGTACCGCTCGCTGATGTGATTACGCCGAATCTGCCGGAAGCGGAAGCTTTAACGGGTATTAATGTTATTGATGACCGCTCTGCCCGCCAAGCGGCAAATATTTTACAACAACTGGGAGCAAAAACCGTGGTATTGAAAGGCGGACACAGCGATCAATCGCAAAGTGCGGTCTGCCGTGATTGGATTTTCAGCAATGATGACAATTTTACAGTAGAAAGTCCGCGTTTTGATACACCGCACACTCACGGAACAGGTTGTACATTTTCCGCCTGTATTGCGGCGGAATTGGCAAAAGGCAATTCCGTGGAACAGGCGATCCGCACAGCCAAAAACTTTATCACCCAAGCCATTTGCCATCCGCTGCAAATCGGTCACGGACACGGCCCGACCAATCATTGGGCATACAGCGAGTTTGAGGAGAAATAATGGAAAATTATTTACGATTATACTTTATCGCAGGATCACAGGATTGCCGTCATTTAAACGGTAATCCCGCTGATAAATTATTGCAGATTTTACAACAGGCTTTACAAGCAGGCATAACATGCTTCCAATTTCGCGAAAAAGGTAAAAACGCCTTGCAAAACAGCGAACAAATCCTGCAATTAGCCAAACAATGTCAAATGTTGTGCAAGCAATACAATGTGCCGTTTTTTATTAACGATGATATTGATTTGGCCTTAAAAATCCAAGCAGACGGCATACATGTAGGACAAGATGATCGCCCGATTCAAGATGTGATCCGTTTATGCCAAGGCAGGCTGCAAATCGGTTTATCGGTGAATAATCTGGAACAAGCCATCGAAAATGCACAAATTGACGGCATTGATTATTTCGGTGTCGGCCCGATTTTTGATACTCAATCCAAGGCTGATGCTAAACCGACGGTAGGACTGAATTTGCTAAAATCCATCCGCACTTCAGGGATTGATAAGCCGTTAGTCGCTATTGGCGGAATTACAGTGGAAACAGTGTCTGAAATTTTGCAAGCAGGAGCTGACGGCGTGGCAGTGATTTCGGCTATCACGCAAGCCGAACATATTGAAAGTGCGGTTAAAAATTTATTAATTTCGTAGGTAAGCACTTGTTACCCACCGTTTTAATTTTGTTGATAATTTTATCGGTGGGTAACAAGTCCCCATTCTACATTATTTTTTCCCTTCCAACTCTTCCCAACGTTCAAAGAGCTGTTCTAAGGTTTGCTCGGTATCTGCCAGTTCTTGCAATTTTGCTGATGTATATTCGTGAGGTTGTTGGAAAAATTCTGCACTACCTACTTCCGTTTGAAGTGCGGTGATTTTTTCTTCCAATTCTTCTAATAGCTGCGGAAGCTGTTCTAATTCCCGTTGTTCTTTATAGGACAATTTCACCGCTTTCGGTTTTACTGAAACTTTTTGCACCGCACTTTCTGTGATGGTCGGTTGAATTTTCTTTTGTTTCAACGCTTCCTGTTCAGCTTTTTGTGCGAAATAATTGGTTTGTTGCTGTTTGGCATCATAGAAACCGCCCACATATTTATTCAACACGCCCTCGCTTTCAAAGAAATAACATTCCGTCGCAGTATTATCGATAAATTGACGGTCGTGGCTTACAATCAGCAATGTACCTTGATAATCCGTTAAGATATCTTCCAATAATTCCAAGGTTTCCACATCTAAATCATTGGTAGGTTCGTCCAGAATTAACAAATTATTCGGTTTAAGCAATAATTTCGCCAATAACAAACGGTTGCGTTCACCGCCGGATAAGGCTTTCACCGGAGTCATAGCTCGTTTTGGCGGAAATAAAAAATCCTGCAAATAACCCAGCACATGACGTTTAATGCCGTTTACTTCCACATCTTGCTTGCCGTCCGCAACGTTATCCATCACGGTTTTTTCCGGATCTAATTCCGCACGGTATTGATCAAAATAAGCAATATCTAATTTTGTCCCCACCCGTACCGAACCCTGAGTCGGTTTAATTTCACCCAGCAATACTTTAATAAACGTCGTTTTACCGCAACCGTTCGGACCCACTAAAGCGATTTTATCGCCACGTAAAATAGTGGTGCTGAAATTGCTAAGCAGTTTTTTACCGGCTACTTCGTAGCTGACATTTTCCATTTCAAATACGATTTTGCCGGAACGGGTGGAATTTTCGACACTTATTTTTGCCGTGCCGAGTACATCTTGGCGTTGACGACGTTTTTCCCGCAAGGCTTTTAACGCTCGCACACGACCTTCATTCCGAGTACGGCGGGCTTTAATGCCTTGGCGGATCCAGACTTCTTCTTGAGCTAATTTTTTATCGAACAAATCATTTTGCAATGCTTCAACCCGTAGATGTTCTTCTTTTTCTACTAAATATTGATCGTAATTACCGGGATAAGACATCAACCGTCCTCGATCTAAATCCACAATACGGGTTGCCATTTTACGGATAAAGGAACGATCGTGAGAAATAAACACTATACTGCCATCAAAGGTGCGCAAAAATTCTTCCAGCCATTCAATGGCCGAAACATCCAGATGGTTGGTAGGTTCATCAAGCAATAGCACATCCGGATTGCACACTAATGCCCGAGCCAGCGCGGCTTTACGTAGCCAACCACCGGATAATTCAGCCAGTTTGGTATTAGGATTAAGTTCCAATTTAACCAGCACTTCATTGATTTTATTCTCAAACTGCCAGCCGTCGTTATGTTCCAGTTTGCTCTGCACTTGAGCCAGCTGATTCAGCACCGCTTCGCTGTAATCCGTTTCTAAAGTGAGTGAAATACGGTGATATTCTTTCAATAAATCCGCTAAATGCCCCACGCCTTCAGCCACATAATCGAATACATTGCCGTCAGCGTGACGCGGCGGATCTTGCTCTAAACGGGACACGATCAAATCTTTCTCATATTGAATTTTACCGTCATCCAACACCACATCACCAGCAAGAACCTTCATCAATGTGGATTTACCCGCACCGTTCCGCCCCACCAAGCAAACCCGTTCGCCCGCTTCAATGTGCAAATCCGTGTGATCCAATAAGGGATGATCGCCGAAAGAAAGATAACCATTTGTTAAACTGATAAGTGCCACGTTTTATTTCCTTAATGCTAATTCTTATTTTTACTGCCGAGATATTCCTGCAAGCCTTTTTCACGCAAAATACAGCTCGGACATTCTCCGCAACCTTGCTCTACGCCGAGATAACAAGTGTGCGTATGCCGTTGAATATAATCCAAATAACCCAATTCATCCGCCAACCGCCACGTTTGTGCTTTGGTGAGATACATCAATGGAGTGATGATATTGAAATTGTAATCCATTGCCAAATTAATAGTCACATTCATGGATTTGATGAACACATCGCGGCAATCGGGATAACCGCTGAAATCGGTTTCGCACACGCCGGTGATGATATCCGTAATCCCCTGCCCTTTGGCATAAATGGCGGTATAAAGCAAAAATAAGGCATTTCGCCCATCTACAAAAGTATTCGGCATATCGCCTTGCTGTTCAATTTTTGCCTGAGTATCCATTAGAGCATTTTGAGTAATGGCTTTGATCACCGACATATCAACCAAGGTTTGTTTCACGCCAAGATCCTGAGCAATCCAGCGGGCTTTTTCTAATTCGATACTATGGCGTTGTCCGTATTGAAACGTCACGGTTTCTACATTTTCGACACCATAATCACGAATGGCTTTGACCAAACAAGTGGTGGAATCTTGTCCACCGGAAAAAATAACCACCGCTTTACGATGAGTTGGATTTGTGTTTTTCATTGATATTCCTAGTTTTTTTACGTGGGATGGTTGCGAACCACGAGGTTAAATAAAGTTGTATATTGTAGCACAGATTTTTTTATTAATAAGAAATCTGAAATCCAATTATGTATATCAAATAATCAATAAATCATTAAATTATTTGGAATAAATATTCATATTGATTGCCAAAATATCACATATAAACGCCAAATAAATTTTTAAAAATAAATAAAATAATTGAAAAATAAGGGAAAGAACAATAAAATAATGATAATAATTCTCAATCAATATTTTAAAATTAAAAATAAATGTTAACTCTTCAGCAAAAAATTCAACAATATATTAATGAAAATCCCCTGGCTATTACGCTTGATATGGCTGCACATTTTAATTTGCCGGAAGGTGAAATATTACAATCCCTGCCTGATCAATTCGTCCGGATTTTTCCGGCAACAGAATTAGAAAGAATTTTGACCGCACTTAGCCAATGGGGAACATTGACAACTATTATCGAAAAAGAGGGTTCGATTTTTGAAATCAAAGATCAATTCCCAAGCGGCATGATTGGTCGCGGTTATTATAATCTCAATATGAATGGCAAAGAAGGCTCATTGTACGGGCATTTAAAACTCGACAATATTGCTACCATCGCTTTTGTCAGTTTACCGTTTCGCGGCAAAGAAAGTTATAACATTGCTTTCATTGCGTCTAATGGCAATACGGTGTTCAAAGTCTATTTAGGACGTAATGAACAACGCGAACTCTTTCCCGAACAAGTGGAAAAATTTAAAAATTTTAATTAAGACAACAACTAAGGAAACATGCAAAATGACTGCTCGTCAAGAAATATTACAAAATCGTTTAGGCCCTGAAATTCAAGAATTAAAGCAGCAATGCAAAACCATTATGCTTGCAACTGTAGATAATAATGGCAATCCCAATGTCAGTTATGCTCCTTTTATTATTCTCAATGGTGAGTATCAAGTGTTAATTTCAACAATTGCCCGTCATGCGCGTAATTTGCTTGATGTGCCTAAAGTGGCATTAATGCTGATTGAAGATGAAAGTGTAAGCCGTCAAATTTTTGCCCGCCGTCGCCTTTCTTTTGATGCAAAAGCCCGTGTAGTTACTCGTCACAGCGAAGAATGGGAACAAAGCATTCAAATGCTCAAAGCCCGTCACGGCAAATTAATTGACGAATTATCAAAATTAAAAGACTTCAAACTATTTGGCTTCAAACCGGAGCAAGGCTTATTTGTTAAAGGCTTCGGACAAGCATTTCAAGTAAGCAATGACGATTTAGTCAGTTTTGTACATTTGGATCAGGGTCATATTTCAGAAAAATAGATTGTACGTTAATACTTTTTATTAGATAGGATAAAATAAAATGAACAGAAAAATAAATAAGCATAAACTTCCCCGCCTTTCAATGATTGCTGTCGCTTTATTGAGTTATTCTACTCTAGGAGATGCAAAGGAAACCGATCAATTAGAGACGATTAATGTTCTCGGAAATACAAATAACAATGGAAATATTCAAGAACAAGTAAAAGAACAAAGGGTTGGAACAACGGTGAAATCAGCAAAAACCCTGAGTAAACAGCAAGTTCAAGATAATCGCGATTTGGTGCGTTATGAAACAGGCGTAACTGTAGTTGAAGCCGGTAGAATGGGGTCTAGTGGTTATGCTATTCGAGGCGTAGATGAAAATCGTGTCGCCATTACTGTTGACGGTTTACACCAAGCGGAAACATTATCTTCTCAAGGATTCAAAGAATTATTTGAAGGGTATGGTAATTTCAATAATACGCGCAATAGCACTGAAATTGAAACATTAAAACAGGTTAGTATCAGTAAAGGTGCGAATTCAATTAAAACCGGTAGTGGTGCACTAGGCGGAGCCGTTATTTTTGAAACAAAAGATGCACGTGATTATTTGTTAGAGAAAGATTACCATTTAGGCTATAAAACCGGTTATGCCACCGCGGATAATCAATGGATGAATTCATTAACTGCCGCAGGTCGTTATAAATGGTTTGATATTTTATTTGTGAAAACCAAACGTCACGGACACGAATTAGAAAATTACGGCTATAAAGATTTTGATCCGACAGAGCAAGGGAGAAAAAGAGATAAAACCGATCCTTACACAATTGATAAAAATAGCACATTAATTAAATTCTCTTATTCTCCAAATGAAAAACATCGCTTTACAGTTGCCTCCGATACTTATGAACATAAAAGCAAAGGACATGATTTTTCATATACATTGAAAAGAACGACTACCATTAATGCGGATGAGGAAGAACTTCGTCATACCAATGATAAAACTAAACGTTCAAACTATTCCTTTACTTACGAAAATTTCAGTAGTACACCTTTTTGGGATACGCTTAAACTCACCTATTCTCAACAAAAAATTAAAACACGAGCCCGCACGGATGAATATTGTGATGGTAATGAAAAATGCAATATGATTAGCAATCCTCTTGGTTTACAAGTTAAAAACGGCAAAATTGTTGATAAAGATGGCGACCAATTAAGCATAAAAAATTCTGACACTCTCATTAAAAATGGTGCTGAAGTGAATGGAGTTTTTCATATTAGGCGTTTAAATCAATACTGGTTCGACTGTTCTATTTTTAATTGTAATGGAACTATAAATGCCTACAAATCAGAACGGGATTTCTCTTGGACATATACTTATACACCAAAGGAATTCTCTTTTGACACTCCGGTTACAGATAGTAAAGGCAATAAATTTGCTAAAGTCAAAGATGCCAGTTATTCAGATCGTTTTATATCACCAAATAATAGCGGTTATCTGGAACGTTCTTATCGCGAACGTGACTTAAATACCAATACAAAACAAATTAATTTAGATCTTACCAAACAGTTAGACTTATTCACCACAGAACATTTATTGCAATATGGTGGTTCATATAACACAGTTAAAAAAGAAATGGTAAATCGTGCGGGTTATTATGCCTATTTACCGCAATGGTGGGCAGATCGTTTTCTCGGTACAGATAGTAGCGGTAAGCCTTACGCCTCCTGCGCTGAAGCTTATGCAGATATATATGGTCAAGGTTACACAAATGCCTATACTTGCCCGCGAAATGAGCCTGAAACATCATTCCTGATTCCTGTCAAAACTAAAAGCGGTGCGCTTTATTTTGCCGATGACTTCAAAATTAATAACTACTTAAGTTTTAATGTAGGTTATCGCTACGACCGTGTTAAGTATAAACCTGAATACATTGCGGGTGTAAGTCCTAAGTTGCCGGATGATATGGTCACAATGTTTGTACCTTATACTCCGCCATATAAATCAACGCCAAAACCAAATTATAGTGATTACAGCGGAAATCCTTCTGGCTATCAAGATGCTTTAGCTAAATGGAAGGAAGCGGAAGCGGCCGGTGCAAAAGCAAATGAAGCCGCAAGAAAAGCCAATGTGCAAGAAAATATTAACTATTTTACCCGAAACAAAAAATATAGAGCGCATTCTTATGCCTTAGAAATGGCTTTGGATCCCACAGAACATTTGAAATTACAATTTAAATATTCTAAAGGATTTAGAGCACCGACATCCGATGAACTCTATTTTACATTTAAGCATCCTGATTTTTCTATATTGCCAAATGTCAACTTAAAACCAGAAAGAGCTAAAACGCAAGAAGCTGCTTTAACATTCTACGGCAACGCCGGTTTTATCACTACGAGTATTTTTAAAACAAAATACGATAATTTCATTGATCTTGTGTATATCGGCAGTAAAAATGAAACAAATCAATATGGCGGGCAAGCTCGCACGATAAATTATCAACTTTATCAAAATATAAATTTACAGGATGCCAAAGTAACAGGATTCGAAATGAATTCTAAAATTTATTTTGGACAATTGATTAATGCATTAGAAGGTTTCAATGCAAGTTATAAATTTACTTACCAAAGAGGCCGTTCTCGAAAGAATGTACCAATGAATGCCATTCAGCCGAAAACCTCAGTATTCAGTCTTGGTTACCAACATCCTGAAGATAAGTTTGGCGCTGATCTCTATATTACTCACGTAGGCAGCAAAAAAGCCAAAGACACTTATAATATGTATTATCGTGAGGAAGGAAAAACCGACAGTAGTATAAAATGGCGTAGCGGCACTTATACCTTAGTAGATTTTATTGCGTACTTTAAACCGCTAAAAAATCTTACTTTACAAGCCGGTGTATATAATATGATGAATCGTAAATACATCACTTGGGATTCCGTGCGTTCCATTCGCCCGTTTGGCACAAGTAATTTGATTGATCAAAAAACAGGAGAGGGGATTAATCGCTTCTATTCTGCAGGGCGAAACTTTAAACTCAATGCCGAGTTAACATTCTAACAGAAAAAAAGGAAGGGGAATGATTAAAATTCCCCTTCATATTATTATCCCTTATGCTTCATCGCCGGAAATAAAATCACATCACGGATTGATGCGACGTTGGCATAAAGCATTGCCAAGCGGTCGATTCCCAAACCTTCACCCGCGGTCGGCGGCAAGCCGTGTTCAAGTGCGGTAACAAAATCATCATCTTTGAACATTGCTTCGTCATCGCCTGCGTCTTTGGCGGCTACTTGTGCATCAAAGCGTTCCGCTTGATCTTCTGCATCGTTCAACTCTGAGAAGCCGTTACCGATTTCGCGACCGCCGATAAAGAGTTCAAAACGATCGGTCACTTCCGGATTTTCATCATTGCGACGTGCTAATGGCGAAATTTCCGCAGGGTGAGCCACTAAAAAGGTCGGTTGAATTAAATGATGTTCCGCCACTTCTTCAAAAATTGCATTCACCACAGAGCCTAAACCCCAAGATTTTTGGATTTCAATACCGCACTTTTTGGCAACTGCACAGGCTTTGTCGAAATCCTGTAATTCATCCATTGTAATGCCGTTACCATATTTCACAACAGCTTCGTGCATAGTAATACGTTCAAACGGTTTGCCGAAATCAAATTCGTATTCGCCGTAAGGTACAATAGTTGTACCTAAAATATCAATGGCTAATTTGCGTAACAATTCTTCCGTGTTATCCATTAAATCATGGTAATCTGCATAGGCTTGATAGTATTCGATCATGGTAAATTCCGGATTATGGCGTACGGATACTCCTTCGTTACGGAAGTTGCGGTTTAATTCAAACACACGTTCAAAACCACCCACCACAAGGCGTTTTAAATACAGTTCCGGTGCAATACGCAAATACATATCAATATCTAATGCGTTGTGGTGCGTAACAAAAGGTTTCGCTGCCGCACCGCCGGGGATGACTTGCAACATTGGGGTTTCCACTTCGATAAAACCTTTGGAAATAAAGTATTCACGCATTCCGGCAATCACTTTAGAACGGATAATAAAGGTGCGGCGGGATTCTTCATTCGCGATCAAATCCAAATAACGTTGGCGGTAACGGGTTTCCATATCGCTTAAGCCGTGGAATTTATCCGGCAGCGGGCGTAATGCTTTGGTCAGCAGTTGTACAGAATGCACTTTTACGGTCAATTCGTTGGTTTTAGTTTTGAATAAGGTGCCTTTTACACCGACAATGTCACCCAGATCCCAGTTGCCGACATCTTCTTTATAGACACCTTCAGACAGATTGTCGCGAGCGACATAAAGCTGGATGCGACCGCTCATATCCTGTAAGGTGATGAAGGTGGCTTTGCCCATTGCTCGGCGAGTCATTACTCGGCCGGCAACGGCGACTTCAATAGCTTGCTCTTTGAGTGTTTCACCGTCGGTATCGTCATGTTGATTATGGAGCTCTTGTGCCAATGCATCGCGACGGAAAGTGTTCGGAAAGGCATTTCCTTTGGCACGCAGTGCGGCTAATTTTTCACGGCGGACTGCCATTTCGCCATGGAAATCAAGTTCTGGGGTTTGTTCTGACATTTTTTTATTTACCTTATTAATTTTAATATTGTTTCTTCGCCTTGTGGCTTTCGCCTGTCGGCGAGCATAGTTTTACTCACACGGCTCGCACTTCATGCCGTCACCATAGGCAACATTCAAAATCGGCGGGAATCCGTCCAACACAAAAGTGCGGTGGATTTTTCAATTTTTTTATAATCCTGCTTTTAAGCTGGCTTCGATAAAGCGGTCTAGATCGCCGTCGAGTACAGCTTGGGTGTTGCGGTTTTCTACACCGGTGCGTAGGTCTTTAATACGGGAATCGTCCAGTACGTAAGAACGGATTTGGCTGCCCCAACCGATGTCGGATTTGCTGTCTTCCATTGCTTGTTTTTCCGCGTTTTGTTTTTGTAATTCAAGTTCATACAATTTGGCTTTCAGTTGCTTCATTGCCTGATCTTTGTTTTTATGTTGTGAGCGGTCGTTTTGACATTGCACCACAATACCGCTTGGAATATGAGTGATCCGTACCGCACTTTCGGTTTTGTTTACGTGCTGTCCACCCGCACCGCTGGCTCGATATACGTCAATTCGCAAATCCGCCGGATTGATTTCGATATCAATATCATCATCAATTTCCGGATATACAAACACTGCACTAAAGGATGTGTGACGGCGGTTGTTGGAATCAAACGGGCTTTTACGCACCAAGCGATGAATGCCTGTTTCCGTACGTAACCAACCGAAAGCATATTCGCCGGAAATACGGATGGTAGCGGATTTCAAACCGGCTACATCACCGTCGGAAACTTCCATTAGTTCGGTTTTAAAACCTTTGCTTTCCGCCCAACGCAGATACATCCGCAACAACATTTCTGTCCAGTCTTGTGCTTCCGTACCACCGGAACCCGCTTGTAAATCCACATAACAGTCCGCCGCATCGTGCTGACCGCTGAACATTCTACGAAATTCCAACAGAGCCAATTTAGCTTCTAATTCGTCAAGTTCGCTCACTGCTTCATTGAACGTGTCTTCATCTTCCGCTTCTACGGCAAGCTCTAACAGCCCGTCCACATCTTCCAAACCACGCTCTAATACGGTGATGGTTTCCACCACCGCTTCTAATGCCGAACGCTCTTTACCTAATGCCTGTGCCTTTTCCGGTTCATTCCACACATCCGGCTGTTCTAATTCGGCATTGACTTCTTCTAACCGCTCAACTTTGGCATCAAAGTCAAAGATACCCCCGAAGTACATTCGTACGTTCGGCAAGATCAGCGATTTTGCTTTTTACTGGATTAATTTCAAACATAATTTAATTCTAAACACTTGAACATAATTATTAAAGTGGCAAATTATAAGCTATTTTATTTAATTATGGTAGGCAAAATCCCATAATCCTTTTATAATTAAAGGTCAATTTTGGCAAAATTTTAATTTAGGACAAAAATGAAAAAATTACTGACCGCACTTTTAATCGCTTCAGCCGGCACGGCAATGGCGAACGACGCAACGATCATCAAACGTTTACAAGCACTTGGGGCACAAGATATCGAAATCAAACCGTCCCCATTGAAAGGAATTAAAACAATAATTACCGATCAGGGTATTTTGTATGCCAGTGAAGACGGCAAGTATGTGTTGCAAGGCAAAATGTATGAAATGGCCGAACAGGGTTTCACTGATGTTGTAGGCAAAATGTTGTTGGATAAACTGAATGCATTACAATCAGAAATGATTATTTATCCGGCAAAAAATGAAAAACACGTGGTAACGGTGTTTATGGATATCACTTGCCATTATTGCCATTTATTGCACGAACAAATCAAGCAATACAATGATTTAGGTATCACTGTACGCTATTTGGCATTTCCACGTACGGGAATGAATAAAACCGCTGAACAAATGGAAGCCATTTGGACAGCCAAAGATCCGCAATTTGCTTTAAATGAAGCGGAAAAAGGCAATATGCCGAAAACCTTAAAAACACCAAATACAGTGAAAAAACACTATAATTTAGGCGTTCAATTCGGTGTACATGGCACACCAAGCATTATCACTTCAAGTGGTGAAATGCTCGGTGGCTATTTAGCACCAAAAGATTTATTAGCCGCTTTAGAACAACAAAAATAAAATCAATAAGCTAGAGAGAATCTCTAGCTTTATAGCTCATTAGTAATGAAAAAGATTATTCAACGTCGTCCTGTTCCTGCCGGTGAAATCGTTAATGAAAATCCTTTGCTGGATCGTCTTTACCGCTCGCGACACATTCAAAATTCACAACAATTAGACCGCTCTTTGCAATCTATGCTACCACCAAAATTGCAAGGCATTGAGCAAGCGGTAGAACTATTATTGCAGGCAAAACAAACAGATAAAAAAATTGTTATCGTGGGTGATTTTGATGCAGACGGTGCAACCAGCACCGCGTTAACTGTGTTGGCATTGCGTCAACTCAGGTTTACCAATGTGGATTATTTAGTACCGAACCGCTTTGAACAAGGCTACGGATTAAGTGTTGCGGTGGCTCGAGAAGCGTTAGAAAAAGGCGTTGAATTGCTGATTACGGTAGATAACGGTATTTCATCGCTGGAAGGGGTGGATTTTATGAAATCCCATGGCGTGCAAGTGATTATTACAGATCACCACTTGCCGCCGGAAATACTGCCGCAAGCCGATGCTATCGTGAACCCAAATTTATCTCAATGCGGATTTCCGTCCAAATCCCTTGCCGGTGTAGGTGTGGCATTTTATGTGATGTTGGCACTGCGGGCAAAATTCCGCGAATTAGCCTTGATACCAACGGAAAAACTGCCTAATTTCGCCGATTTATTGGATTTAGTCGCATTAGGTACCATTGCCGATGTCGTACCCTTGGATCAAAATAACCGCATACTCGCCTATCAAGGCTTAGCTCGAATTCGTGCTCAACGTTGTCGTTGCGGGATCTTGGCATTGGCGGAAGTAGCAAATCGTGATGTGGCTAAATTTGTAGCATCCGATCTTGGCTTTTCTATCGGTCCACGGCTTAATGCCGCGGGTCGATTGGATAATATGTCCGTCGGTGTGGAATTATTATTGGCGGAAGATATGGCTACCGCCCGTGCGTTAGCCTTAGAATTAGACGGTTTGAATCAAACCCGCAAAGAAATCGAACAAGGCATGAAACTGGAAGCCTTGGAAATTTGCCGAAATTTGACCGCACTTAAGCAAGAATTACCGGTGGGCATTGCGTTGTATCAAGCGGATTGGCATCAAGGGGTATTGGGTATTTTAGCTTCCCGCATCAAAGATCAATTTCATCGCCCGGTAGTTGCCTTTGCACAAGATCAGGATAACATGCTGAAAGGATCTGCCCGTTCCATTGAAAGCTTACATATCCGAGATCTGCTGGAACGTATTGATAGCCGCAATCCGGGAATCATTTTAAAGTTCGGCGGGCATGCAATGGCGGCGGGGTTAAGTATTGTTGCTAATCGTTTCAACGAATTTCAACAATTATTTAATCAAACTGTGACCGAATGGCTAGATGATGCACAACTGCAAGGTACAATTTGGACCGATGGTGAGCTCACATCACAACTGATGAATTTAGATACTGCCGAACAACTAAAACAGGGCGGACCTTGGGGACAATCCTTTCCGGAACCGATGTTTGACGGTGAATTTAAAATCCTGCAACAGCGATTAGTGGGCGAAAAACATTTAAAAATGATAGTGGAACCGAAAAACGGCGGAGCATTGGTGGATGCCATTGCATTTAACGTAGATACCCGTTATTATCCCGATCTGTCAATAAAAATTGCCAAATTAGCTTATAAATTGGATATTAACGAATTTCGTGGCAATCGAAACTTGCAATTATTAGTAGATTATATTGAACCTTGTAATTAATTTGAGCTACAAATGGACATACGTGAATTAAGTGCTGCTTTATTGTTATTTTTCTCTCCTACGGTATTTGCCGATCCAGTAAATGCAGTGGAATCGGAAAATACGTTCGAAGAACAACCGCACTTTGAAGATGGCAAAGATTACTTTTCTTATCTCGAACCGATTGTTGAACTCCCCCGCCCGGATAAGAAAATTGTCATTCGTTCGTTTTTTGCTTATGATTGCAGCGGCTGCTCATCTACTCATGATGTATTAGAATTATACAGCCAAATTAATGGAAACCGGGTTATCTTAAAAAGTCATCCCGTCGCCACAGAAGATGCTATTTTTACGCCAAGCATTTATTTCACTCTGATTAGCTTAGGACGGGAAGATCTGGCTAATTTATTTTTATTTGAAAATGCCGATAAATCCAATCAACAAATTAAAAATAAAAAATTTATTCATTGGCTTAAAAAACACAAAGTGGAAGAAGAAGCGTTTATTACAACCTTGAAAACACCGGAAATCCAACAAAAAATCAAATCAGCCATTGAACTGACACAAAAATACGGCGTATTCACGATTCCTTTTGTTGTTATCAATGGCAAATATGTCCTTACTCAAAGTACCTTATATAACGATGATTACACTTTTGCCGTACTGGATTATTTAGTGGATAAAGTAGAAAACGAACGTAAAAAATAAATCTATTTATCATTTCATTTATAGAGCAATTTATTATGACATATTATATTTCTTTTATTCTAATATTGAGTTTAAGTTATATTATTTATAATAAAAAACGTCAGAATTTTGTACATTGCTTAATGTATCATAATATCAGCGATACAATCGGTAATGCTGAAATAAGTGTTGAAGAATTTGATTTACAAATGGCTCATATTCAACATAAAACAACATTTAAAATGGAAGAGTTGAAATCATTAAATTATCAATTACCGAAAAATAGTATTTTAGTAACTTTTGATGATGGTTATAAGAGTAATTATATTTTGGCTTTTCCTATTTTAAAAAAATACGGCATTAAAGCGACTATTTTTCTAAATACAAGATATATCGGTACAAATGAGGAATATCTCAATTGGGATGAAATTCGCGAGATGTATCAAAGCGGTCTGGTTGATTTTCAATTGCATACCCATTCTCATGGCTTAACCGCAAAAACAGTAGAAGTTTTTGGTTTTTTTGATGAAAATACCTCTAAATATCTCAAACGGGAAAGCTATAATTTGTTCTTTGACGGTTTATACGACAATATTCAAGATGCCGATAAACTCAATGGTTTACCAATATTTAAAATGCGGAGTCAAATTTCCTTAGCCGGTTTCAGACCAAAAAATCACTTCGTGGAAAAATATCGTCAATTAGAAAAACAGGCTGATTTTATTCATTTATCAGATAAAGATAAAAAGAAAAAATTAACTCAATTATTTAACGATAATACATCAGAACTTTTTGATAAAGTAAGCAAAGCTCAATTTAAACAAATATTAGAAAATGAAATTACAAAAAATAAATATTACATACAACAAGAATTAAATAAAGAAGCAGATTGTTTGGCCTATCCGTGGGGACATCGCTATAAAGGCAACATTAAAGATCTCAAAGAATTAGGCGTAAATGTTTTTGTCACCACCAAAAAAGGAGCAAATTCATTACATTTAAATCCACACAGTATTTGCCGGATAAATGGTGATGAAATAAAAAATATTACCGATTTTGAACGAGCCCTTGCAGATGGCAGCAGTGCTTTTTATCGAAAAATTAAAAAAACATTAAAAATATAAGGAATAATAATGAAAGTAGGTATTGTCGGTGCAATGGCTCAAGAAGTAGCTATTTTACGAGAAAAAATGAGCGATGTGAACACCACTGAATTAGCAACTTGCACGATCTATGAAGGCAAAATTAACGGTATTGATGTGGCATTATTGCAATCCGGTATCGGTAAGGTGGCTGCCGCAATGGGCACTACCCTATTATTGCAACTCGCCCGTCCGGATATAGTCATTAATACCGGATCTGCCGGTGGCGTATGTGAAGGATTACATATCGGCGATATTATAATTTCCGAACAAACCTGCTATCACGATGCCGACGTCACCGCTTTCGGCTACGCTATCGGTCAACTGCCCGCTTGTCCGTCGGCATTTAAATCTGATACAAAATTAGCAGATCTTGCAGAGAAAATTGTTAAACAACAAGGTAAAAATGTCAAACGTGCGTTAATTTGTACCGGTGACAGTTTTATTCACGGTGGCGAAAAATTGGCCACAATCAAGCAAAACTTCCCGACGGTCGCTGCCGTAGAAATGGAAGCCGCTGCCATTGCTCAGGTATGTCATAGTTTTAATGTGCCGTTTGTGGTGGTTCGTGCGATTTCCGATGCGGGGAATGGCGAAGCAAGTATGTCTTTTGAAGAATTTTTACCTATCGCGGCGGCACAATCATCGGAAATGATATTGGCTATGTTACCTTTAATTACACTTTAACACCCCAAATGCCTTTTCACACTTTTGCTATCAGATCAACGTTATAAGAGGTGATGATGTTTAGTTTTCAGCGTATTTATGATTTTGTACCACAAAAAAATAAACCGGCCGTGTTCGTCGACCGTCTCTATCCGCGCGGCATACACAAAGAATTATTTCAACAGTGTTTATGGCTAAAGTCCGTTACACCTTCCAATGAATTACGCAAATGGTTTCATCAAGATCCGGATGGCAATTTCAGGCTTTTTAAAATCCAATATCGGCAAGAATTACAAGGAAATGAACAGCGACAAGGATTGGCAGAATTAAAACAATTAGAACGACAACAAGGTTCTGTGTTACTCTTAAGTGCGGTCAAAAATCCGGAAAAAAGTCATATTCCCGTTTTATTGGAAATATTAAATCAAGTATAGCAACAAAGCATATACTGCCTTGTTGCCACTGTGTTATTGATGATTACCGTAATTCCGCTTACCGAAAATTGCCGTACCGATTCTCACCATCGTTGAACCGCATTTTATTGCGGTCTGCATATCATCTGTCATGCCCATTGATAAAGTATCGATTTGCTGATTTGGCAAGGCTTGTTGTAATTGCAGGAATAACCTTTGCATTTGATTAAATACTTCGGTCTGAGCCTGTTCATCATCAGTAGGTTCCGGAATAGCCATTAACCCGCGTAAACGTAAGTGCGGTAGGTTTTCGATGTGTTTTGCCAGAACCAGCATTTCTGACGGTTGGATACCGGATTTCGAGGCTTCTCCGCTAATATTAATTTGAATCAACACATTTAACGGTGCTTTATGTGCTGAACGTTGATCGTTTAGTCGATCGGCAATTTTACTCCGTTCCAAGGTCTGCATCCAATCAAAATGCTCTGCCACTAATTTGGTTTTGTTCGATTGTAACGGCCCGATAAAATGCCATTCCAATGCAATCCCCCGTTCTTGGCAATAGTGAATTTTATCCACACCTTCCTGCACGTAATTTTCACCGAACGCGTACTGACCATGTTCATAAGCTGCAATAATATCTTCAACAGGTTTTGTTTTGCTTACTGCCAACAATTTTACGGAATCCGCAGAACGTTGTGCCTGAACACAGCCCGCCTGAATTTGCTGACGAATATGTTCTAAATTTTGTTGAATTTGTGTCATACACTCTCCTTAACAATAAGCAATTATTTTACGTTATTCTTATATAAAGCACAAAGCCTCAAGTAATCTATAAATTTTCTAAAAACAGACCGCACTTTCCAAACTGGTTTATAAATTAAACATAATTTGTTTGACAATAACTTCATTTAAAGCTATTTATTACACAAACACAACTCATCTTAACTTTATAAAAAAGGAATCTATTATGGCTCATCTTTCTGTTGCAAAATTTGGTGGTACCAGCGTAGCAAACTTCGGTGCAATGACGGCTTCCGCCAAAATCGTTATTGCCGATCCCAATACCCGTGTCGTCGTACTTTCCGCTTCTGCCGGTGTAACTAATTTTTTAGTTGAACTCGCAAACGGTTGCGAGGCAGCCCGTCGTGCGGAAATAGTCGAAGCCGTACGTCAAATTCAATATAACATTTTAAATGAATTAAAAGATGTTTCCATCGTACGTGATGAAATCGATCGCTTATTGGAAAATATCGACTCTTTAGCGGAAGCAGCCAGCCTTGCCACATCAACGGCTTTAGCCGATGAATTAATCAGTCACGGTGAAATGATGTCAACTTTAATTTTCGTGGAAGTTTTACGTGAATTAAATTGCAACGCTACTTGGTTGGATGTGCGTCAAGTGATTGCAACTAATAGTAATTTCGGTAAAGCGATACCGGATGACGAACAAACACAGAAAAATTCTGATAATGTGCTCAAACCATTAGTTGACCAAGGTGAATTAGTGATCACACAGGGCTTTATCGGTCGTGATCCGAATGGCAAAACAACTACATTAGGCCGTGGCGGCAGTGACTACTCTGCGGCATTAGTCGCAGAAGTGCTAAACGCAAAAGATGTGTTAATTTGGACCGACGTAGCCGGTATTTACACCACTGACCCGCGTGTCGCGCCGGCAGCACAACGCATCGATACCATAAGTTTCGCGGAAGCCGCTGAAATGGCGACTTTCGGTGCAAAAGTACTCCACCCGGCAACTTTATTACCGGCAGTTCGCAGCAACATTCCTGTGTATGTAGGTTCGAGCAAAACACCGGAACAAGGCGGCACTTGGGTAACCCGTGATCCGCAACCACGCCCGACTTTCCGTGCCATCGCATTACGCCGCGAACAAACTTTATTGACTTTATCCAGCTTAAATATGCTGCACGCTCAAGGCTTTTTAGCAAAAATCTTTAATATTTTAGCGAAATACAAAATTTCCGTGGATACTATCACCACATCAGAAGTGAGCGTTGCCTTAACCTTGGATAAAACCGGCTCCGCTTCATCCAGTGTGGAGATGTTATCTAACGATTTATTAGCGGAATTAAGTGAAATCTGCAATGTGAAAGTGGATACCGGCTTAGCCTTAGTGGCATTAATCGGCAATGACTTGCACTTAGCGGCCGGCGTAGCAAAACGTTTATTCGGCACTTTGGAAAACTATAACATTCGCATGATCAGTTACGGTGCAAGCACAAATAACGTATGCTTATTGGTTCACAGCCATCACGCTGATGATATAGTACGCACATTGCATACCGAATTATTTGAACAATAATTAATTTTACGGCGGGCATAATAATATGCCCGTCCTACATTTATTCCGCCTGATAATTCACATCATCCAACGTGGGATTCGCCGCCCCCAGCTTTGCCAATTCATCACATAACTCGTTTTCATAATGACCGGAATGCCCCTTCACCCAATGCCAATTAATACTGTGCGGGCGTATGGCTCCATCTAAAGCAATCCATAAATCCTGATTTTTTACCGGCTTGCCGGTGCTGGCTTTCCAATTATTTTTTTTCCAATTAAAAATCCATTTTGTGATACCGTTTTGCATATATTGACTATCACTGTGCAACTCCACATCACAAGGCTCTTTTAATGTATTCAACGCTTCAATCACCGCCAATAATTCCATTCGATTATTTGTGGTTAGTTTATAGCCTTTGGAAATCTGTTTCTCATGCTGTTTATAACGCAATAAAATTCCCAACCCGCCGGGACCGGGATTACCTAAGCAAGATCCGTCCGTAAAAATTTCAATTTTTTTCCGCATAATTTGTTACAATCTACTTTAAATTTTTCCGATCATAACCTAAAAAAAAATATGAGTATAGAAATTAATACAAATCGCCAAGTAGTGCTCGATACGGAAACCACCGGTATGAATCAGTTCGGTGCACACTATGAAGGGCACGGCATTATTGAAATCGGTGCGGTAGAAATGATCAACCGCCGACTTACCGGCCGTAATTATCATGTTTATATCAATCCCAAACGCTCCGTGGATCCCGAGGCCATAAAAGTGCATGGTATCACGGATGAAATGCTGACGGACAAGCCGACTTTCGATCAAATTGCCGATGAATTTATTGAGTTTATCAAAGGTGCCGAGCTGGTTATTCATAACGCGCCCTTCGATGTGGGATTTATGGATTATGAATTCGGCAAAATAGGAAAAACGCTCAAAACTACCGACATCAGCCTAGTGACCGATTCTCTGCAGCTGGCTCGTCAAATGTATCCGGGCAAACGCAATAACTTAGATGCTTTGTGTGATCGTCTAGGCATCGATAACAGCAAACGAACGTTGCATGGAGCATTACTGGATGCGGAAATCCTAGCCGATGTTTATTTGGCGATGACCGGCGGACAAACCAGCTTATTCGATGAAGATGAAGATACCTTATCCGTTTCTGCAAATTCAGAGCAAATCAGTCATAAAAGTGCGGTGAGTTTTGCCCAAGATTTGAAAATCATCAAGCCTACGGATCAAGAACTGGAAGCCCATTTGGAATATTTCAAATTAATCAATAAGAAAAGCGGCGATAATTGTATTTGGCTGAAACGGTTATCCCAAGATAGTGAATAATCTTCTTTTCGCTTACTGATTAACCAACTAATACAATTATTCAAAAAAAGGGTTGACGGTCAGGCAAAAGGCTATTATTATTCGCACACCAAATGCGGAGTGGTAGTTCAGCTGGTTAGAATACCTGCCTGTCACGCAGGGGGTCGCGGGTTCGAGTCCCGTCCATTCCGCCAATTTTGGTCAATATTTTCTAACACGGAGTGGTAGTTCAGCTGGTTAGAATACCTGCCTGTCACGCAGGGGGTCGCGGGTTCGAGTCCCGTCCATTCCGCCAATGTTAAAAAGCACCGCATGCAGGTGCTATTTTTTTGTCTAAAATTTACCGGAATTTAACCGCACTTTTCCCATAAAATCAGCTATAATACGGCGATTTTAAAATTTATATATACTCAAATCGAGGTTTTTATGACTCCAGTTGTTGCCCTTGTCGGTCGTCCGAATGTTGGCAAATCAACCCTATTTAACCGCTTGACTCACACTCGTGATGCGTTGGTAGCGGATTTTCCCGGTCTTACCCGTGATCGCAAATACGGTCAGGCAAATGTTGCCGGTTATGAATTTATTGTGATCGATACCGGCGGTATCGACGGCACGGAAGAAGGCGTGGAAGAGAAAATGGCGGAACAGTCTCTACAAGCCATTGAAGAAGCAGATATTGTATTATTTTTAGTGGATGCCCGTGCCGGTTTGACTTCCGCGGACATCGGCATCGCCCAATATTTACGTCAACGCCAAAATAAAACCACTATTCTTGTAGCGAACAAAACCGACGGTATTGATGCAGATTCCCATATTGCAGAGTTTTATCAACTGGGTTTGGGCGAAGTGACCCCTATCGCCGCCTCACAAGGGCGAGGCGTGACATTGTTGATGGAATCTGTGCTGGCTCCTATTGCTAAAAAATCTAATGCTGATAACGAAAAAAATGAACAGAATGAACAAGACGAATGGGATCGCGAATTTGATTTTTCTGATGAAAATGATACCGCACTTTTAGATGAGGCACTTAATGAAGATCTGGAAGAAGCAGAAACCGAACACGGGGAAAATATCAAAATCGCCATTGTGGGTCGTCCTAATGTAGGGAAATCCACGCTCACCAACCGCATTTTAGGCGAAGATCGCGTGGTGGTATATGATATGCCGGGTACAACCCGTGACAGTATTTATATCCCGATGGAACGCGACGGCCAGCAATATACCATTATCGACACTGCCGGTGTGCGTAAACGCGGCAAAGTAACTTTAACCGTGGAAAAATTCTCGGTTATCAAAACCTTGCAAGCCATTCAAGATGCCAACGTGGTATTGCTCACTATTGATGCCCGCGAAGGCATTTCCGATCAAGATCTTTCCTTGCTCGGCTTTATTTTAAATGCCGGTCGTTCACTGGTGATTGTGGTCAATAAATGGGACGGTTTGGATCAAGAGATTAAAGATCGCGTTAAATCCGAACTGGATCGCCGTTTGGATTTTATCGACTTTGCCCGTGTGCATTTTATCTCCGCTCTACACGGCAGCGGTGTAGGCAACCTGTTTGAATCAGTGCAAGAAGCTTATGAATGTGCTACCCGCAAAATGTCCACATCAATGTTAACGCGTATTTTGCAAATGGCCACCGACGAACACCAACCACCAATGACGGCAGGTCGTCGCATTAAATTAAAATACGCCCATGTTGGGGGATATAATCCGCCGATTATCGTGATCCACGGCAACCAAATAGATAAATTACTGGATTCCTATAAACGGTATTTGTCCAACTACTACCGCCGCAGCCTGAAAATTGTGGGTTCGCCGATTCGGATTCAATTCCAAGAGGGCAACAACCCGTTTGCAGGTAGAAAAAACAAACTCACTCCGAACCAACTACGCAAACGTAAACGTTTGATGAAGTTTATTAAAAAAGGGAAAAAATAACGGATAAAAAATGGGCGTTTCGTCCATTTTTCTTTTTACAAATTCTGATAAACCCTTAAAGCATAAGCATCGGACATTCCGGCCATATAATCGCAGATAATACGCTTTTTGTGCTGCGGTTCGGCATTTTTCCAGCGGTTTGCGGTGTTGCGAGGCAGTAGGCGTTCCGGGTCGGATTCAAAGATTTGGAACATTTCCGTTAAAATCCGTTGGCCTTTGTATTCGATGCGTTGGGTTTCCACATCACGGATCACATATTGCCACACAAATTTTTTAAAGATCGTCAGCACTTCTACTACTTCCGGCGGTAATTGTGCGTTATAACGCAATAACGGCTCGTCAAAATCTGCAGTTTGTACCCAACGCACGTTGGTGATGAAATAATTAACCAAGGCACCGATGGCGTTTTTGCGTTCGTAGTGATAATCGGAAAACAACTTTTGTGTGATTAATTCCAAGTTATTTTGCATCCATTTTGATTGACATTGCGAAAGCTTGGTGAAAGCGTCTTGCCATTCTTGCAGACTAATCACGCCCACCACAATGGCATCTTCTAAATCGTGGACACCATAGGCAATATCGTCCGCCAATTCCATAATACTACAATCTAATGATTTAAAACGGGTTTTCAAAAACTCTTGCGGATTCGACCGCTCTTTTTGATAGCTGCCGAACAAAGTGCGGTCACTTTCCGATAACGGCTGCAGCAACCAAGCAAAAGTTTCTAAATCATCACGAAAAATACCCTTGCCTGGTTTCCAATCCGCAATTTTCACATAACGAGGATCATGCTGTAGTTCCGGCAGTTGGGTATATTGCGGCGACACCAGATCTAAAATCGTCGGATATTTCACCACGCCCAACAATGTGCGGCGGGTTAAGTTCATTCCCGCATGGGGCGTATAAGGCTCCAGTTTGGTTAAGATACGAAAGGTATGAGCATTTCCTTCAAAACCGCCCGCATCACGCATCATATAATTTAATGCCACTTCCCCGCCGTGTCCAAAAGGAGGATGTCCGATATCATGAGCAAAACACAGGGTTTCGATTAAATCCGTGCTGGGTAAAATCGGCTTAAGCTGTCTTTGCAATTCTGCTTTATCTTGCGAAAGCACATCGGCAATTGTGGTGAACGCATCGCTAAATTTAAGCTGGGAGACCAGGCTGCTGCCGATTTGTGCCACTTCCAAAGAATGGGTTAAGCGGGTACGATAGAAATCATTTTCTCCCACGGCGTGGATTTGCGTTTTTGCCTGTAAACAACGGAAAGCAGCGGAATGCAATACTCGTCCGCGATCTCGACGATAGGCAGGTCGGTGATCTTTTTCTCTGGCTTTATCGGCAATAAAACGTTCTTGCCATTGTGGATTAATCTGCATTATGTTCACCTTAATTACAGGGTAATTTCATCAATGGATCGCCCGAAGCTCGGCACAAAAACCTGCATAAAATAATCCATTTCAGCACTGTGCCATTGTTCCATTAATTTTTCCAACCGCACTTTTGCCGGTTTGAATTCATTATTGCCGTGTTCCAATTCGTCTTTCACTTTAATATAAGCACAAATAATATCCGCCTGTTTCACAATATATTTTTCTTGCGGGGCGATTTGCTCGCTGTCTAAATAACCGGCAAACTCCCCTTGCAGTTCGGCGGGCAGCAGACTCAGCAAATGCAATTCGGCCGCGGTTTCAATTTGTTTATAGGCTTCTGTAATTTGCGGATTAAAATATTTAATTGGGGTGGGCAAATCGCCGGTAAAAATTTCCGAAGTATCGTGATACATCGCCATTACCGCAATACGCTCCGCATTAACCGAACCTTGATAAAATTTATTTTTAATCACCGCCAACGCGTGAGCTACAAAAGCCACTTGCAAGCTGTGTTCCGCCAGATTTTCCTTTTCCATATTCCGCATAAGCGACCAGCGTTGGATCAAACGCAAGCGATCCAAACAGGCAAAAAAGTGGCTGGTTTTGATGTTTGCATTCATCACTATTCTCCCGATACTACTGTATTCGGTACGATTAATTCTCCGATTGTCACCGGTAAAACTAAAATTTTACCCAAGCGTAATACGCTTACATTGATCTGTGTATAAGGTGCAGTATCAGAAATCAGCTCCATCATTTGCGGAGCAGAATGAATTTCTGTGTTATCCATTTTCACGATCACATCACCGGCCTGGATACCCGCTTTTTCCGCCGGACCATTTGGAGCAACACTGGAAATTAACACGCCTTGTCCGTCAAATCCTTTACCGTTGCTATACAGAATATTTGATCCCACCCCTAAATAACCGCGGATCACTCGACCATCACGGATAATTTTATGCATTACTTTATTGGCAATATCAATAGGAATGGCAAAATTCAGCCCTTCGGCGATTTCATTGCTGTCTTTGCCGATACTCAGCGTGCTGATACCGATCAACTCGCCTAGGGAATTAATCAATGCACCGCCGGAATTTCCACGGTTGATTGATGCATCAGTTTGAATAAAATTTTGACGACCGGAGGCATCGCCCACTGCATTACGGCCGGTAGCACTGATAATGCCTTGCGATACGCTTTGCCCTAAGTTATAAGGATTGCCGATTGCCAGCACTACATCGCCCACACTGATTTGGCGATCGGGATTTTGCGGGATAGTCGGTAGATTTTCAGCATTGATTTTCAACACCGCAATATCCGTTAGGTTATCCGAACCCACCAAGGTTGCCGACGAAACTTGACCACTTTGCAAGGCCACCACAATTTGATCGGCATTTTGGATGACATGACGATTCGTTAAAATATAACCGTCTTTTGACATAATCACGCCGGACCCCAAATTACGCACTTCCAATTCTGTATCACTGTTATTTTGTGTGGCGGAAAAAGAGCGGTTATATACGTTCACCACTGCCGGTGATGCCAATCGCACGGCACTTTTAAAGGAAACCACATCATCAGACAAATAAAATGATGTCATCGAGCGAAATTGCGGAATCACTAATAAGATCAGCAAGGCCGCCAATAAGCCGATCACGGCTGATTTAATAAGTTTTTTGATCATTCTGTTTCCTTGTATTCTCTACTATAAACCAATTTTACATCTTGTCCGATTTGTGTCATTGAATGCAACTTCCATTGTGGGGCATCGACCAAGCGGGTTAAATGAGGCAAGTGACATAATCCGCGGGCATCACTGCCTAATAATTTCGGCGCAATATATAAAATCAGTTCATCGATTAAATCCGCTTCAATTAACGCACCTGCAAAAGTCGCTCCCGCTTCCACCCAAAGGGTATCGATTTGCCGTTGCCCTAATTCCCGCATTAAACTTAACAAGGGATTTTGCATGTTTTCAGGTAAAAGAATTTCCGTTAAGTGCGGTAGATTTTTAGTAAATTTTTCATTTCTTGCACTGTTTGAAACCAGCCATACCGGCGATGGAATTTGGAATATTTGTGCAGAAAACGGTACTTTATGCTGTCGGTCTAAAATTACCCGCACGGGCTGCCGCACTGAATTTTCCGGATAAACCGACCGCACTTTTTCCGGCAACTGCTGCCAGCGGATATTTAAACCGGGATCATCTGCCAACACAGTAGCCGATGTGGATAAAATCGCTGATGCTTTTGCCCGCTCCGCCTGCACATCGGCTCGGGCTTCCGTACCGGTAATCCATTTGCTTTCACCGCTGGCCATTGCAGTGCGGCCATCTAAACTCATTGCCAATTTCAGCCGTACAAAAGGCAATCCGGTTCGCATTCGCTTCAGAAAGCCTTTGTTGATGGCTTCCGCTTTTTCTTGCAATAATCCCACCGCACTTTCAATGCCCGCCTCGGACAGCATTTTCAAGCCACAACCTGCCACTTGTGGATTAGGATCCGTCATTGAAGCGATCACTTTGCCTACTTTGGCATTAATCAATCCCAAGGCGCAAGGCGGCGTTCGCCCAAAATGGGAGCAGGGTTCTAAAGTCACATAAGCGGTCGCTCCCTGCACATCATTTCCCCGCTGTTCGGCATCCCGCAACGCCATCACTTCCGCATGCGGTTCACCGGCTTTGTGATGATACCCTTGCCCGATCACCTCACCATTTTTCACCAATATACAGCCTACATTGGGATTCGGCGTGGTGGTAAACTGCCCCCGCACTGCCAAATCCAATGCCATTTGCATAAATTGTTTATCTTGTGAAGTAAATTGAGTCGGCATCGTTAGTCCTTAATTTTTTCGATTTCCTTTCCAAACTGGGCAATATCATCAAAGCTGAGATAAACGGAAGCAAAGCGGATATAGGCGACTTTGTCTAATTTTTTCAGTTCGTCCATCACTAATGTACCCACTAATTTGCTCGGCACTTCCCGTTCGCCGGTAGCTCGCAGTTGATGGATAATATGGGCGATTGAGCGTTCCACATCGTCTGAACTGACCGGGCGTTTTTCTAAGGCATGCTGAATACCGCGACGTAGTTTGGCTTCATCAAAGGGTTCGCGGTTACCATTGCTTTTGATCACTTTCGGCAGAAGAAGCTCAGCGGTTTCAAAGGTAGTAAAGCGTTCATGGCATACAATGCACTCGCGGCGGCGGCGAACTTGAAATCCGTCCGATACTAAACGGCTGTCGATCACTTTTGTATCATTGGCAAAGCAAAATGGACAATGCATAGTAACTTCCTTTAAAATCTGATAAATAGTGATTTATTTTAGCAAAGTTTTAAAATTTTTGTTAATTTTTACCGCACTTTATGTCGACTTATTTTCCCATAGGGCTTGAAATCCCTGTATAATGCCCTAATATTTTCGACATTCGTGTGTTTTAACCAACAATTAACAATCTATGGGCAGTAAAAAACGTTCGGCGAGTTCCAGTCGCTGGCTAAATGAACATTTTAAAGATCCGTTTGTACAAAAAGCACATAAGCAAAAATTGCGTTCTCGTGCTTATTTCAAACTGGATGAAATTCAACAAACCGACCGTTTGTTTAAACCGGGGATGACCGTGGTAGATCTCGGTGCAGCACCGGGGGGATGGTCACAATATGCAGTAAGCCAAATCGGTGTAAAAGGCCGCGTGATTGCTTGCGATATTTTAGAAATGGATCCTATTGTAGGTGTGGATTTCCTGCAAGGGGATTTCCGTGATGAGAATGTGCTCAATACGTTGCTTGAACGTGTCGGCGAAGAAAAAGTGGACGTTGTCATGTCTGATATGGCGCCAAATTTCAGCGGTATGCCGTCGGTGGATATTCCGCGTGCTATGTATTTAGTGGAATTGGCGTTGGATATGTGCAAACAAGTGCTTGCTAAAAAAGGCGGTTTTGTAGTGAAAGTTTTCCAAGGGGAAGGATTTGACGAGTATTTGCGTGAAATCCGCTCGCTGTTTAACGTAGTGAAAGTACGCAAACCGGAAGCTTCTCGCGGTCGTTCCCGCGAAGTATATATTGTTGCAACAGGCTATAAATTATAACCATAGATCTTATTTGCGGTTTATGATTAAATAGCCATTCGTAATTTTTATTAATTTTTTATGAGGTAAGACCTTGAATGACATTGTAAAAAATTTAATCCTGTGGACTGTGGTCGCTATCGTTATGATGACGGCTTATCAAGGATTCAATTCGCCGTCCAGTGCTAACGCTATGGACTATACAACCTTTGTTACCGATGTGGGTAATAATCAAGTGAGTCAAGCTCGTTTTGACGGTAATGAAATTGCCGTAACCAAAACGGACGGCACAAAATACAACACGGTTTTACCGTTAAACGACAATCAGATTTTAAATGATTTGTTAAATAAAAAAGTTAAAGTTGAAGGTACACCACCGGAAAGACGCGGATTATTATCTCAAATCTTGATTTCTTGGTTCCCAATGCTGTTCTTGGTGGGCGTGTGGTTATTCTTTATGCGTCAAATGAACGGCGGCGGTGGCCGTGGTGCCATGGGATTCGGTAAAAGCCGTGCCCGTTTAATGACCCAAGAACAGATCAAAACTACTTTTGCGGATGTTGCCGGTGCGGATGAAGCAAAAGAGGAAGTGGGCGAGATCGTAGATTTCTTACGTGATCCGAGCAAATTCCAAAAATTAGGCGGTAAAATTCCAAAAGGCATTTTAATGGTCGGCCCGCCGGGAACCGGTAAAACCTTATTGGCAAAAGCCATTGCCGGTGAAGCTAAAGTGCCGTTTTTCACGATTTCCGGTTCGGACTTTGTGGAAATGTTCGTAGGTGTGGGAGCTTCCCGTGTACGTGATATGTTTGAACAAGCGAAAAAAGCCGCACCTTGCTTAATCTTTATTGATGAAATTGATGCGGTGGGTCGTCAACGTGGTGCGGGTTTAGGCGGCGGTCACGATGAACGCGAACAAACCTTAAACCAAATGTTGGTAGAAATGGACGGTTTTGAAGGCAATGAAGGTGTCATCGTTATTGCTGCAACCAACCGTCCGGACGTATTAGACCCGGCATTAACCCGCCCGGGTCGTTTTGACCGACAAGTGGTGGTTGGTCTTCCGGATGTACGTGGTCGTGAACATATCTTAAAAGTGCATATGCGAAAAGTACCTATCGCCCCCGAAGTGGATGCAATGGTATTAGCACGCGGAACACCGGGCTACTCCGGTGCGGATTTGGCGAACTTAGTGAATGAAGCGGCATTATTTGCAGCTCGTAATAATCAACGTATCGTCACCATGTTGGATTTTGAAAAAGCGAAAGACAAAATCAATATGGGGCCGGAACGTCGCACAATGATTATGACGGAAAAACAAAAAGAATCCACCGCTTATCATGAAGCCGGTCATGCTATTGTGGGTTATTTGGTGCCTGAACACGACCCAGTACATAAAGTAACAATTATTCCGCGTGGTCGTGCCTTAGGTGTGACTTTCTTTTTACCGGAAGGCGATCAGGTGAGTGTAAGTCAAAAACAATTAGAAAGTAAACTTTCTACTTTATATGCAGGTCGTTTGGCGGAAGACTTGATTTACGGTGAAGAAAATATATCTACCGGTGCCTCTAACGATATTAAAGTGGCCACCAATATTGCTCGTAATATGGTGACACAATGGGGTTTCTCCGACAAACTCGGTCCGATTCTCTATACGGAAGATGACGGCGAAGTGTTCTTAGGCCGCTCAATGGCGAAAGCAAAGCATATGTCCGATGAAACCGCACATGTTATTGATGAAGAAGTGCGGTCGATTGTAAACCGAAATTATGAACGTGCCCGTCAGATTTTGGTGGATAATATGGATATTTTACATGCAATGAAAGATGCGTTAGTGAAATATGAAACCATTGAAGAAGAGCAAATCAAACAATTGATGAACCGCGAACCGGTGACACCACCAATGGGATGGAACGACAGTTCGCATCAAACTCAAGCACAAGCTGATTAAACTGAAAATAGTTATTAATACCCGCTCAATAGCGGGTATTTTTTATCGCAAATTAATTGCCACTCTTAAGCCTATACGTTCGTCTTGATTATTTTTCACATTTTCCAACCGCACTTTGTAATGATGCAGTTCAGCAATGCGATGTACAATAGATAATCCCAAACCACTGCCCTTTTCATTTTGACCGGCAGGGCGATAGAAACGTTGACCGAGTTTTGCCAAATCATCATCACTGACACCACCGCCGTTATCTTCCACCACAACCTGATGATTATCTAAAATCACTTTGATCGTACTATGCTCCGAGCAATATTTAATGGCATTATCAATTAAATTACGCAACATGAGCGAAATCAATAATGGCTGACCTTGTTGTAACGTTGATATACCGTTATTCTCAAAAACCAACTCAATATGGCGTTTTTGTGCGATGAAATAACGTTCGCCGATTAAGGATTCGATAATCTTATCCCAATGAATATGTTCTAAATTATCCAATTCATTTAAAGCATCAAGCCGAGAAAGAGTTAATAGCTGTTCCACCAATTGTGTCGCCCTATCAATGCCTTGGGTTAAATGATTTAACGCTTCATTTCGCATTTTGGTATCGTCGCCAGCCATTTGAGCCAGTTCCGTTTGGATCCGTAAAGCGGCTAACGGGCTGCGTAACTCATGTGCGGCATCTGATGTAAAACGCCGTTCCCGCAGCAAGGTATTTGATGTACGACTGAAAAATTCGTTTAAATTATTTACCAACGGCAATGCTTCCGTCGGCAGATTTTCCGTACTCAGCAAATGATGGGCATCCGGTGAACGACTTTCCAAATCTTTTGTCACACGTCTAAAACTTTTCATTTCTTTCGTCACCACAAAATAGATTACACCAAATAAAAATGGTAAACCGAGCAACCAAATCCACATTTGGCTTAGTACCATTTTTTCTACCAAATCTTTACGATAATCCAATTCTTGTCCAACAGCCACCATTAACTGATGATCTGGTGTCGGAAGCCAAAAAATTCGCCATTTATCATCATCACCATAAATTTCTGTCACAGAAAAACCGCGTACGGGTTTATAAAAGAAATTCTCGCCATTACGTCCGTCACTGACTAAAATTTCGCCATTTCGGGTAAACACCGCAAAAGCAAGGGCATCATCATCTAATTCTAATTTAGGTCGCCCCGGTGCACCGCGATGAAAGGGACGGAACCCACCCCGTTGATTACGTTTCAACAAAAGTGTATTCATATCCGATGATGTGAGCCGTTCGGCAAATAAAATTTGTTGTGTATCAAACAATTCATTAATTTCTTTAGCCGCCTGCCGCCAAGCAATCGCAGTGGCAATGCCCCACAAGCAAAGTGCGGCAACAGATAAAAACAAAATCAAACGAACACGTAAGCTTCTAGTTTTCATCATTGGTTCCTAAGGTATAACCGATACCGTGCACAGTGCGGATAAAGGTTTTACCCAATTTTTTACGCAAGCTGTGAATATGTACTTCAAGGGCGTTACTACTCACTTCGTCATCCCAATTATAGAGTTTTTCTTCAATGGATGATCGAGATAGTACCCGTTCTTTATTCATCATAAAGAGTTCTAATAAATTATATTCGCGAGCAGTGAGCATGACTTCTTCATCATTCAGTAACACGCGATGTTGCGTCGGATCAAATGTCACATTGCTATGTTCAATAATAGGATTGGTATGTCCGTGACTGCGGCGGATCAAGGCTTGCAAGCGAGCCACCACTTCGGCTAACGCAAAAGGTTTGCATAAATAATCGTCGGCACCGCTTTGTAAGCCTTTAACCCGTTCATCTAAAGTATCACGAGCAGTTAAAATTAAGACAGGCACATTTTGATTGTCCTTCCGCCAACGCTGCAGAATATCTAAACCGTCCATTTTCGGCAAAGTAAGATCTAACACTACGGCATCATAAGGAGCAAATTTCAAGGCATCAAAACCGGTTTTGCCGTCCGTAAACCAATCCACCGAAAAACCGGATTTATCTAATCCGATATTTAAACCGTTTCCAATCAGCGGATCATCTTCAATTAATAAAATTCGCATTGTTCCCCCCTTAATAGCCCAAAAGTGCGGTATTTTTTGTAGAAATTTTAACACAAAAAAACGGCATTTCTGCCGCGGAATCATAATTAAATCATTATCGGCATTGAGCGCGTGCATCAGCACGACATGCCATACCTTGCGAAGTATTTAGTGCGTTATCCGCTTGTGCTTAATATTTAATAGATACTCACTTTCAAGTGTCCGTAGTAAAACAGGGAAATATTAAGAAAAGATTAAGGCTGATAAAATTTTTTTAGATATAAAAAATGCTGAACCAATATCACGTTGGCACAGCATTTATCATTATTTTCAATAAGTTATTAATTTACACATTAAAACGGAAATGCATCACATCGCCGTCTTGTACGATATATTCTTTCCCTTCCAAACGCCATTTTCCTGCTTCTTTAGCGCCGTTTTCGCCTTTGAACCGAATGAAATCATCGTAAGCAATCACTTCCGCACGAATAAAGCCTTTTTCAAAATCCGTATGGATTACGGCTGCGGCTTTCGGTGCAGTTGCTCCCACAGAAACCGTCCAAGCTCGCACTTCTTTTACGCCTGCGGTGAAATAAGTCTGTAAGTTTAACAAGGCATAACCGGCACGGATGACACGGTTTAAACCCGGCTCTTCAATGCCTAAATCTTGCAAGAATTCCACTTTCTCATCGTCATCAAGCTCGGCAATTTCAGATTCAATGGCCGCACACACCGGCACAACCACCGCACCTTCTTTTTCGGCAATTTCACGCACGCGGTCGAGATACGGATTATTTTCAAAACCGTCTTCGTTCACGTTGGCAATATACATAGTCGGTTTTAGAGTTAAGAAATTATAACCTTTGATAGCCTGTAATTCGTCTTTATCCAACCCCACAGAACGGATCATACCGGCATTTTCCAGCACAGGCAGGATTTTTTCCATAACGGACAATTCAAATTTGGCATCTTTATCGCCGCCTTTGGCTCGTTTGGTTAAACGTTGGATGGCTTTTTCACAGCTGTCCAAATCCGCCAGGGCTAATTCAGTGTTGATGGTGTCAATATCCTCTGCAGGATCAATTTTTCCTGCAACGTGTACGATATCGTCATTTTCAAAACAACGTACAACATGGCCGATAGCGTCGGTTTCACGGATATTTGCCAAGAATTTATTACCTAAACCTTCGCCTTTGCTTGCACCCGCAACTAAGCCTGCAATATCCACAAATTCCATAGTAGTCGGCAATACGCGTTCCGGTTTAACGATTTCCGCCAAAGCCTCCAAACGCGGATCGGGCATTGGTACAACACCGGTATTTGGTTCAATGGTACAGAACGGATAGTTCGCCGCTTCAATACCGGCTTTGGTTAACGCATTAAATAATGTTGATTTGCCCACATTCGGTAAACCCACAATACCGCATTTAAATCCCATAATTGTTTTCCTTTATATTTTACGGGTTTCCCCCGTCATTTTGAGTTATCAATAATTTTATCAGTGGGCAGCAAATGCTCCCTATAGTAACTATGCTTTAAACGCATTTAAACGATTCATTGCTTTGGTGATATCGTCTTTAAAAATAGTTTCCACGCCGATCACCGCTTCATCAAGGGCTTTATCGATCAATGTCCAATCTATTGGCGAGGGCTTTCCCAGCACATAAGACGACACCAGATTTTTATCCCCCGGATGACCGATACCGATACGCAAACGGTAGAAGTTTTTATTATTGCCTAATTGAGCAATGCTGTCTTTCAAACCGTTATGTCCGCCGTGTCCGCCGCCTTGTTTGAGTTTCGCCACACCGGGCGGTAAATCCAATTCATCGTGAGCGATTAAAATTTCTTCCGGTTTAATACGGTAAAATGCAGCTAGCGTCCCTACCGCTTTACCGCTTAAATTCATAAACGTGGTCGGCACTAAGAAGCGCACTTCCTGTCCGTTAATTAAAGTGCGGGCAGTTTTGCCGAAAAATTTGTTTTCTGCGGCCAAACTGAAATTAAACTTGCGGGCTAATCGTTCAATCAACCACTCCCCCGCATTATGGCGGGTGTCCGCATATTTATCGCCGGGATTACCCAGCCCGACAATTAATTTAATTTGTGACATGACACATTCTCTCAATAAAAAGGTGCGATATTGTAGCGGAAAACCGTTTAATTCTCAATTAAAAAGCCAGTACCAATACACCGGCAACAATCAGACTCGAGCCGAGCATTAATTTCCAGCTGATAGGTTCGCCTAATATGACAATTCCCAATACAATGGCAATCACTACGCTGAGTTTGTCGATTGGGGCGACCCAAGAAGCGGGGGCAAGCTGCAATGCACGATAATAAAGCAGCCAAGAAAGCCCCGTTGCCACGCCGGATAAAATCAGAAAAGCCAACGGTTTGGCGGCAATATGTTGGGGCAAATACCATTCATTGCGGGCGGTAATAATGCCTCCGGCCATCACCAGCACCACGATAGTGCGAATAAAGGTGGCTAAATTGCTGTTAATTCCTTCCACGCCCAATTTGCCTAAAATGGCTGTGAGTCCGGCAAAAAATGCCGAACCTAATGCAAACAATACCCAAGATGATTGAAACATAAAATTTTCCTCATTTACACCGCACTTTTTCGCTATAATAGCAAAAAATGCTTGAATGAATAAGGTTTATTATGTCCCAAATCAGTATCGAAATTGTCTATGCCTACCCTGAACGTCATTATTTAAAACGATTCACTTTAGATGAAGGTACAACCGTGCAAGCGGCAATTGTGCAATCAGGAATTTTGCAGCAGTTTCAGGAAATTAATCTGGCGGAAAATAAAGTGGGCATTTTCAGTCGTCCGGTAAAATTAACGGACACTTTAAATGACGGTGATCGTATTGAAATTTATCGTCCGCTGTTGGCGGATCCGAAAGAAATCCGGCGTAAACGTGCGGCAGCACAAGCGGCGGCAAAAGCGGATAAGCACTAATTACGTAGAAAAGATAAAGTAAGTTGCACAATCCAGCCGATAGAGAAAGCGAATAATAAAGTGCCTAAGCCTAAAATACCGCCTAATAACCATCCGCTAATACACATGGTAACTTCCAAACACGTACGCACCACGCCGATCTTCCAGTTAAAGCGGTGGCATAATCCCACCATTAATCCGTCTCGCGGTCCTGCTCCCATATGACAGGTGAGATAAAGTGCGGTGCCAATCCCCAAAATTCCGATACCGAATAGGGCAAATAAAATGCGATTGAACAATTCTATCGGCTTGGGTATTAAGACCACGGTCAAACCGAGAAATAATGCAATTACTAAAACATTTAAAATCGTACCTAAACCGGGCTTTAACTTGAGCGGAAACCAAAGCAACATCACGACCACACTAACGATCAATGATCCCCAACCCACGCTGAAATGACCTTGCAATGCAATGCCTTGAGCAAGCACCGTTCCGGGTGCCGAACCCAGTTCGGAAAGTACTAATAAACCATCACCGACACCCATAATCACTAAAGAAAACAGTAACATAGATAATGCTTTTAGTTCTACCGTCCATAATGCGTCTGCGGTCCATTTGGTTTGCGGGAGTACGCTATATTTATCGCTCATATACGCTCTTCTGAATTTCTAACCTGCTCATCATAATAGAAAAAACAGAATTTACTTAAGACATTTATTGCATTATTAATAGCGTTTTGAACTAAAAATCAGTAGAATTGCCCCATTAAATTTATCTCAAGGTGATCTTATGGATGTATTAATTAGTCTTTTAGGCATAGTGGTGTTACTGGGAATAGCATTTTTGCTTTCCAACAACCGTCGAGCCATAAATTTCCGTACCGTATTCGGTGCATTATTTATTCAAATTGCCATCGGTGCATTGATTCTTTACGTGCCCGCCGGTCGTCATGCTTTACAATGGTTGGCTGATGGTGTCGCCAAAATCATTGCTTACGGAAACGAAGGGATCAGTTTTGTCTTCGGTGCATTTGCCAGCGATAAAATGTTTGAAGTATTTGGCGGTGGCGGTTTCATTTTTGCCGTACGCGTGCTGCCGATTATCGTATTCTTCTCCGCCTTAATTTCCCTACTCTATTACATCGGCGTAATGCAATGGGTCATCAAAGTAATCGGCGGTGCATTACAAAAATTATTAGGCACATCGAAAGCGGAATCCATGTCCGCTGCAGCCAATATTTTCGTCGGTCAAACCGAAGCACCGTTAGTGGTGAAACCTTATATCAGCAAAATGACGGAATCTGAATTATTCGCCATTATGTGCGGCGGCTTGGCTTCTATTGCGGGTTCGGTGATGGCGGGTTATGCCGGAATGGGCATACCGCTACCATATTTGATCGCCGCTTCTTTCATGGCTGCACCGGCCGGATTATTATTCGCAAAAATCTTATTACCGCAAACAGAAAAATTTAATGATGATTTAGAAAACGTCGATATTGAAAAACCGTCTAATATGTTAGATGCCGCTGCTGCCGGTGCCAGTTCCGGGATGCAGTTGGCATTAAATGTGGGAGCGATGTTAATCGCATTCGTTGCATTAATCGCTTTAATCAACGGAATTCTCGGCGGCGTGGGCGATTGGTTCGGTTATCCTGAATTATCCCTTGGAATGATTTTCGGCTGGGTGTTCAAACCGCTTGCGTGGGTGGTCGGCGTGCCATGGAACGAAGCGGAAATCGCCGGTCAAATGTTCGGTATTAAACTGGCGGTCAACGAATTTGTGGGTTATATGGAATTTACCAAATACCTTTCACCGGAAAGTGCGGTACAATTAACGGATAAAACCAAAGCCATCATCACTTTCGCGTTATGTGGTTTTGCGAATCTGGGCTCCGTTGCCGTATTAATCGGTGGTTTGGGCGGAATGGCACCGAATCGCCGCGGTGACATTGCACGACTCGGGATTAAAGCGGTCATTGCGGGTTCTTTGGCAAATCTCATGAGTGCAACGATTGCCGGATTGTTTATCGGGCTCAGCGGTGCTGTGCCGGCCTAACAAGAAATGAACAAACACCACGAAACTCGTGGTGTTGTCGTATAGAACATACGAAAACATTTGCGTAAATAATAAATAAAAGGAGCAAAAATGAAACGTGTATTTATCATGCTGCTGGACTCTTTCGGTATCGGAGCTTCCGCCGATGCTGAAAAATTCGGCGATAAAGGCTCTGATACCTTAGGACATATCGCTCAATATTGTGCCGAAGGCAAAGCGGATACCCAAAATCGTCAAGGACCGTTATCATTGCCTAATTTAGAAAAATTGGGACTGGGCTTAGCGGCCAAAGAATCTACCGGATGCTTACCAAAAAACTTCCAAAACACACCGCACTTAATAGGCGGCTATGCTTTTGCTCAAGAAATTTCATCCGGCAAAGACACGCCTTCCGGCCACTGGGAAATTGCCGGAGTACCTGTGTTATTTGATTGGGGATATTTCCCACAGCACGAAAACAGCTTTCCGCAAGAATTATTGGATCGTATTGTGAAAAAAGCCAATTTACCCGGCTATTTAGGCAATTGTCATTCATCGGGCACAGTAATTTTAGATCAATTGGGTGAAACCCATATGAAAACCGGCAAACCGATTTTCTACACATCGGCGGATTCTGTGTTTCAAATCGCTTGCCATGAAGAAACTTTCGGTTTGGAAAAGCTCTATGAACTCTGCCAATTAGTGCGTGATGAATTAGAAAGCTACAATATCGGCCGAGTCATTGCCCGTCCGTTTATAGGCAACCATGCCGGTGAATTTCAACGTACCGGCAACCGTCACGATTATGCCGTCGAGCCACCGGCTCCGACCGTTTTGAAAAAATTAGTAGATGAACAACAAGGGGATGTAGTGTCTATCGGTAAAATCGCCGATATTTACGCTCACGTGGGCATTACCCGCCAAGTGAAAGCCACCGGTTTGCCGGAATTATTTGATAAAACACTCACAGAAATAAAAAGTGCGGGCGAAAATACTATTGTTTTCACTAACTTTGTGAATTTCGATTCCGACTACGGCCACCGCCGCGATGTGGCAGGTTATGCCTCCGCCTTGGAATATTTTGATTGCCGCTTGCCGGAATTATTAGAACTGGTGAATGATGACGACCTGTTGATTATCACCGCCGACCATGGTTGCGATCCTACCTGGCACGGTACGGATCACACCCGCGAACATATTCCTGTGTTATTATACGGTCAAAACGTACCGAAAACCTTTTTAGGCAAACGGGATACCTTTGCCGATATCGGTCAAACCGTCGCAGCCTATTTCGGATTAAGCGAAATGGATTATGGAACAGCAATATTACTATTTACAAAATAAGGAAAAATGATGACTCCACATATTAACGCACCAGCTGGTGCTTTTGCCGATGTTGTATTAATGCCGGGCGATCCGCTACGTGCAAAATACATTGCCGAAACCTTTTTAGACAACGCCCAAGAAGTGACCAATGTCCGCAATATGTTGGGCTACACCGGCACATACAAAGGTCGAAAAATATCCGTAATGGGGCATGGAATGGGAATTCCGTCCTGCTCTATTTACACAAAAGAACTGATCACCGAATACGGTGTGAAAAAAATTATTCGCATAGGCTCTTGCGGCGCCGTTCGCCAAGATGTAAAAGTACGTGATGTGATTATCGGCATCGGAGCCTGCACCGATTCCAAAGTCAACCGTATCCGTTTTAAAGACAACGATTTTGCCGCTATTGCCGATTTTGATATGGCGACGGCAGCCGTACAAGCCGCTAAAGCAAAAGGTGTGGCAGTGCGTGTAGGCAATTTATTCTCCGCAGATTTATTCTACACACCGGATGTGGAAATGTTCGATGTAATGGAAAAATACGGCATTTTAGGCGTAGAAATGGAAGCCGCCGGCATTTACGGCGTTGCCGCTGAATTTGGTGCTAAAGCACTTTCCATCTGCACCGTCTCCGATCATATCCGCACAGGCGAACAAACTTCCGCCGAAGAACGCCAACTCACTTTTAATGAAATGATTGAAGTGGCGCTGGAATCGGTATTACTCGGCGATAACGATTAATTTAATAAATTTCTTCAAAACCGACCGCACTTTTTTCAAAATTTCTACCAAAAGTGCGGTTATTTTTTTGAAAAATTTCTGATAAGTCGGTAAACTTAAAACCATTTTATAACTTTACAATAATTTACAGGAATCATTATGCTGACAAATGAAGTTGTACTTTCCATTATTCTCTTATTAGTACTCAGTTTATTGCGTATTAATGTGGTAATCGCATTAGTTATCTCCGCATTGGCTGCGGGATTATTGGGCGGCTTGGACTTGCCCGAAACCATTAAAACGTTTACCGGCGGTTTAGGCGGCGGTGCAGAAGTCGCAATGAACTATGCTATTCTCGGTGCTTTTGCAGTAGCCATTTCAAAATCCGGTATTACGGATTTACTCGCCTTTAAAGCCATCAAAATGATAGGTCAAGATCCGAACGGTCGCCAAGTATTTTGGTTTAAATATTTGATCCTTGCCATATTGTTGGCTTTCGCAATTTCTTCACAAAATTTATTGCCGGTACACATTGCCTTTATTCCTATTGTCGTGCCGCCGTTATTAAGCATTTTCAATAAATTAAAAATAGACCGTCGTGCGGTTGCTTGTGTGTTGACGTTCGGTTTAACCGCAACTTATATGCTATTGCCGGTGGGCTTCGGTAAGATCTTTATTGAAAGTATTTTGGTTAAAAATATCAACCAAGTAGGCGAAAACTTAGGTCTGCATACCAATGTGGCAGAAGTATCATTGGCAATGTCGATTCCGGTAATCGGTATGGTAATTGGTTTATTAACGGCTATTTTTATTACTTACCGTAAACCCCGCGAATACAAAGTTTTAACCGCTGAACCGACTACGATGGAAATCGAATCCCATATTCAAAATATTAAACCCTTCCATGTTATTGTAAGTATTGTCGCAATTGTTGTCACTTTTGCTATTCAATTATTTACCAGTTCAACGATTATCGGAGGATTAGTCGGTTTAATGATTTTTGCTTTGGGCGGTGTATTCAAACTGAAAGAAAGCAATGATGTTTTCCAACAAGGCTTACGTTTAATGGCGATGATCGGTTTTGTGATGATCGCGGCCTCGGGCTTTGCCAGTGTTATCAATGCTACCGGTGGTGTTCCGGAATTGGTGGAGTCCTTTAGCCAAGGTTTAGGCACAGATAATAAAGGAATAGCAGCATTTTTAATGTTACTCGTCGGTTTATTTATCACTATGGGAATTGGTTCATCATTCTCAACCGTGCCGATTATTACTTCTATTTATATTCCGTTATGCTTATCTTTCGGTTTCTCTCCGTTAGCCACCGTCGCAATTGTGGGCGTATCGGCAGCATTGGGCGACGCCGGTTCACCGGCTTCCGACTCAACATTAGGTCCGACATCGGGGTTGAATGCAGACGGCAAACATGATCATATTTGGGATTCTGTCGTACCAACCTTTATTCACTATAATATTCCGTTGTTAGTCTTCGGCTGGATTGCAGCAATGACATTATAATTCCAAGGGGCGTACTAATCATACGCCCTTTTTGATAATTTAAAATTATGAATGAATTTCTAACTTCTCTCGAATTTTCGGTCACAATTATTTTACCGAATGTATTGTTATTACTGCTCGGCGTATTTTTACGTCAACAGCAGTTTATTGACGATAAATTTTGTGATCAATCCTCCAAAGTGTTATTTCACTGTACTCTACCCTTACTTTTATTTCTCGGTATTATCTCGAATAAAATCGATTTTTCCGCACAATTCACCATGATTGCTGCCGGTGTGACAGGAACATTGCTACTTTATTTTACGGGTGAATTCATTGCAGCAAAAACTGTTGAAAAAAAACAACGTGCTATTGTTACCCAGGCATTTTTTCGCGGTAATGCCGGAATTCTGGGGGTTGCACTCTGCTCAAATGCCTATGGACATGCAGGTATTGCCACGGCGGCGGTTTATGTAGCTGCCATTGTATTTTTATTCAACATACTGTCTGTTATCACCTTGACGAATTCATTAACAGATAATCAAAAACTTAATATAACTGCAATGTTTCTTCAATTGGCAAAAAATCCGCTTATCATAGGTATTACAATTGCTATCATCTTCAATACACTAGAACTGACCTTACCCAAACCACTACATTCCACAGCCAACTACGTAGCCAATATGACAATGCCATTAGCATTAATCTGTGCCGGTGCAAGTCTAAACTTAAAAAAGACGGAAAATCCCTCTTATGTCGCAATATGGTCGGCATTAGCCAGAAATTTGGTTGCCCCGATAACGTTGGTAGTAGTCGGTTTATCCTTTGGTTTAAAAGGCATAGAGCTCGGCGTTATCTTTTTAATTACCGCTACACCTCTAGCGGCTGCAGCCTATCCGATGGTTCGCAGCATGGGTGGAGATGCTAAATTAACAGCAAATATTATTGGTCTGACGACAATAGGTTCAATGTTTACTGTAGCTATTGGTTCCGTTATTCTCAAACAATTTAATTTAATGTAAACACAAATGCTGCCGCAATATTTGCGGCAGTAATTTGAGGATTAGTTCAATGTTTCCGCTAGCAACCGCTGAATTAATTTCGCATTAGCCGGTGGAAATTGTCCCGCATCCAGTTCGTTTTGCGGTAACCAAAAGCCTTCTTGCCCTTCTCGACCGAAAGGCTCGCCTAACCATTCTTCCACAAGATAAAAATAAAATTCGATGATTTTGGTGGGATATTCAAAGGTAAATTTTTCATAGGGATAGGCACTTAAAACGTGGATCCCGACTTCTTCTTCCAACTCGCGTTTTAAGGCTTGTTCCGGTGTTTCGCCTTCAGTCATTTTACCGCCGGGAAATTCTAAAGCCTGGGCAAAATCCTGTCCTTCCAGGCGTTGAGTGAGATAAATTTGTTTAAATTCATTGCGGATAATGCCGACGGCAACGTTAACTAAAGGTTTTGATGTTTGAGGAATTGTCATTATTGTTTTCCTTACAAAAAGTGCGGTTAATTAAAAAACTTTTTTAAAATCAACCGCACTTTTACTTATTATGCTTTTACACGACTACCGTGGCAATGTTTGTATTTCTTACCGGAACCACACGGGCAAGGTTCGTTTCGACCGATTTTGCGTTGAGACGGTTCCGCATTTTCATTATCCGCTTCATCGCCGTTAGTGTGATATTGCATTGCCGCACTGCTGTTTTGGGCAGCTTGCCGGCGTGCCTGCTCGGCAGCTTCCATTTCATCCTGCGTGCGTACTTGAACTTTGCTCAAGGTCGTCACAACTGCCAGTTTTAAAGCATCCAACATTTCCGTAAACATTTGGAATGACTCTTTTTTATATTCCTGTTTCGGATCTTTTTGTGCATAACCGCGTAAATGAATCCCTTTGCGTAAATGATCCATCGCAGCCAGATGCTCTTTCCACAATTCATCTAAGATTTGTAACATCACACCTTTTTCAAAATTACGCATGGTGTCTGCACCGACCATATCTTCTTTACGTTGATATTCCTGCACGGCAGCTTCTACAATGCGTTCGCGTAAGGTTTCTTCGTGTAAATGGTTATCTTGCTCTAACCATTGAGCAATAGGCAATTCTAAAGCAAAATCTGTTTTTAAATGTTGCTCCAATCCCGCAATATCCCATTGTTCTTCTAAAGACTGCGGCGGAATATGCTGGCTGATTACCGTATTCAGCACATCTTCACGCACCGCGGCAATAGTTTCAGAAATATCGCCTTGATCCAATAACTCATTACGTTGCCGATAAATTGCGTGGCGTTGATCATTTGCCACATCGTCAAATTGTAAGAGATTCTTACGACCATCGAAGTTATGTGCTTCCACTTTTGCCTGAGCTTGAGCTACCACACGGGCTAACATTTTGGATTCCATCGCTTCGCCCGGTTCGGTGAATGCTTTACGCATCATATTGAGCTTGCCTTCATTTAAGAAAATACGCAATAAACCGTCTTCTAAAGACAAGTAGAAACGAGATGAACCCGGGTCACCTTGGCGACCGGAACGACCGCGTAACTGATTGTCGATACGACGAGATTCGTGACGTTCCGTACCAATAATATGCAAACCGCCGGCCTGCATTACGATATCGTGACGTTCCTGCCACGCGGCTTTAATCGCCTCAATTTGTTCTTCCGTCGGATTTTCTAACTTATCCACTTCCGCTTTCCAGTTACCGCCTAATACGATATCAGTACCACGACCTGCCATATTGGTAGCAATGGTCACCACACCCGGATAACCGGCATTGGCAACGATTTCCGCTTCTTGTGCGTGGAATTTAGCATTTAATACATTGTGTTTGATACCCGCTTTATTCAGGGCGTTAGACAATAATTCCGATTTTTCGATAGATACCGTCCCAACTAACACTGGTTGATTACGGGCAACGCAGTCTTTAATATCTTCGATAATAGCATCAAATTTATATTGTTCGTTTTCAAACATTAAATCCGTCCGATCATCACGGATCATCGGACGGTTAGTTGGAATCACCACCGTTTCCAAACCATAAATTTGTTGAAATTCAAAAGCTTCTGTATCTGCCGTACCGGTCATACCCGCTAATTTTTCATATAAACGGAAATAGTTTTGGTAGGTAATAGAAGCAACGGTTTGGTTTTCACCCTGAATTTGCACGCCTTCTTTTGCTTCAATGGCTTGATGCAAACCGTCAGACCAACGACGACCAGCCATGGTACGGCCGGTATGTTCATCTACAATTACGATCTCACCGTCTTTAACAATATAATCCACATCTTTTTCAAATAAAGTATGTGCACGCAATGCCGCATAAACGTGGTGTAATAAACTGATGCGAGCCGGAGAATAAAGGGATTCGCCTTCATTCATAAAGCCTTTCGCCGTCAATAATTCTTCAATTTTAATCTGACCGCGTTCGGTTAAATGGGCTTGTTTATTTTTTAAATCTAAGAAGAAATCGCCTTCACCCTGATATTCATCACTGTCCTCTTTTTCTTGTTGGACAAGCTGCGGAATCAGTTTATCAATGGCTATATAAAGCTCAGAGCTGTCTTCTGCCGGACCGGAAATAATTAATGGTGTACGGGCTTCATCAATTAAAATAGAATCCACTTCATCCACCAACGCATAATGTAATTGGCGTTGGAAACGGGCATCCGCTGAATGCGCTAAGTTGTCACGCAAGTAGTCAAAACCTAATTCGCTGTTGGTAGCATAAGTAATATCCGCTGCATAAGCCGCACGTTTTTCATCCGGTTGCATACCCGGCACATTCACACCCACGGTCATACCTAAAAATTCAAATAACGGGCGATTAGTTTCCGCATCGCGGCGAGCCAAATAATCATTCACCGTCACCACATGCACGCCTTTACCGGTCAAGGCATTTAAGTAACAAGGCAAGGTTGCGGTTAAAGTTTTGCCTTCACCGGTACGCATTTCCGCGATACAGCGATCATTTAAAACCATTCCTCCCACTAATTGCACATCGAAAGGACGCATGCCCAACACTCGACGGCTGGCCTCACGCACAGTGGCAAAAGCTTCGGGAATCAATGATTCTAAAGTTGCTCCATCTGCCAAACGTTGTCTGAATTCGGCTGTTTTAACTTTTAATTCATCATCGCTTAAGGCTTCAAAAGACGGTTCTAATTGATTAATTTGTTTTACAATTTTATTTAAACGACGTAGCACGCGATCGTTGCGGCTACCAAAAATTTTAGTTGCAATAGTTCTAAGCATAATTTTCTCTCATTGAGTTGTGTGAGCAGTTGTTACTCACTGATAAAATAAATCCGTTGAAGCAAATATAACTGCACCAACCTATAAAATAGAATAAATTATGCGAGAACAGGTCCGGCCCGAATGGGCGCTAAAGGATTAATAAGAAAAGCGGCAAAGTGCGGTTCAATTTGCAAAAATTTTTGCCGTGCCGCTATTTGTGTATAGGATTGAATTTGAGTTTGTTGCGTTTGCTTAAATTGCAATACTCGATCAAATAAGGATTGAGGCTGTAAGGTTTGTTCGTTTTGATAGGTGTTTTCCGCTGCCGTGCGATTCTCCAAAGGCTGTGTTGCGGGCAACAAAAAAATCGCAATCATACCGGCAAGTATCTGCGACCATAAAGAATGTTTATTTTTGTTGCGAATCATAAAAACGAATTATTACCTAAAAATTTTGTTGATTATACTCAAATTCCGTTAGAATGTCATAAATATAAGGATAAATAATTGAAAATCAAGCTATGCAAAATAAAAAAATCACTAATATCAAAACATTGATTGAAAATTCTCATTTAAGCAAAATTTTGCAAAAATCCACCGCACTTAATCAATTAAATGAGCGATTAACGGCATTATTTCCTACGGAGTTTAAAGGATTATTTCGTGTTAGCAACATGGAAAACAGCACGTTGATACTGGAAGTGAAAAGTGCCATGGTGCGACAAGCATTGTTATTTCGCCAACAGGAATTATTAAATCAGATTCAACAAGTCAAACCGGAATTAACCGAACTCAGTTTTAAAATAAATCCGTCTCTCGCCATAAATAAGGCATAGCTTAATTAGCTATGCCTTCGTATCCTAAAAAATTATGGTTTTTTATCGTTTTGACCGTATGATGTATTTTAAGCAATTTTCCACTATACAAATCATACTGCTATTTGATAGTAGCTACTCTATAAATAACATAAAGAAAAAGAACGGCAATTATTGTGCTTTAAACACCGCAATCAATTCACCGACTTTTATGCGTTTATCGCCGGATTGACTAATGGAACGTTGCACCTTTAATTTTTTTAACTTTGCCCCTTGATAAATTTTGCGGGTAAACGCAGTGTCGTGATTGGATACAATCACTTGGGTGTTTTGTAAATTTACCGTATTTCTGGCTAGCTCGGCAAGAGCCTGCTGATGTTGCAAAGAAAATTCGTGGCTGGAATAGCTGGTAAAATTGGTGATTTGACGAATGGGTGCATAAGGCGGATCGCAATAAATCACGGAATGTTCGTCCGCCAGTTTAAAAGTTTCATTAAAATCCTGGCAAATAAACACCGCACTTTGAGCTTTTTCCGCAAAATAACGCAGTTCCTCTTCGGGAAAATAATGGGTTTTGTAGCTACCGAAAGGCACATTAAATTCGTGTTTGGAATTGTAGCGGCATAAACCGTTGAAGCCGAAACGGTTTAAATATAAAAATAGTACGGAGCGGATAAATACATCATCAGTGTGATTGAATTGCTCCCTCTGCGTGTAATAATAGGCTGCGGTATTGGCCTGCGGATGAAAAAAAATCGGCTTTAATGCTTCAATATAACTTTCTACATCCGCTTTGACAATGTTAAATAGATTAATCAGATCAGCATTCACATCCGCCAAGATATAGCGTTCAAAGTGCGTATTTAAAAAAACAGATCCCGCCCCCACAAAAGGTTCGATCAAACAGGATTTATTTTTCGGGAATTGTTTAATGATTTCATCCGTTAAACGAAATTTACCGCCCGCCCATTTGAGAAAAGAGCGGTGCTTTTCGGCTGAAGTTTTTTTAGCGGACGGCATAAGTAAGATCGCTTCAACAATTAATTGTTATTGGTTTGCGTAAAACGACGAATCGCCTGCAACACTTGCTCTTTGTCGGAATCCATTGCCACATAAGCCTGACCTAAGGATTTCAACAGCACTAAACGCAATTTACCCGCCAACACTTTTTTATCGCGCATCATGTAAGGCAAATAATCTTCCGGTTGCATACCATCCGGTGAAATAGTCGGCAAATTAGCACGGGCAAATAATTTTTCTAAGCGGGCAACATCTTGTACGCTTAAATCGCCTAAAATTTCAGATAATGCCGCCGCCATCATTGAACCGGCAGACACCGCTTCACCGTGCAACCAGTTGCCATAGCCTAAATAAGCTTCAATAGCATGGCCGAAGGTATGACCTAAATTTAATAATGCACGCTCGCCTTTTTCCGTTTCATCGCAAGCCACAACATCTGCTTTAATTTGACAACAACGGGCAATACAAAATTGCAGATCTTGTTGATTGAGCGCTACTAAATGATCAATATGCTGCTCTAACCATTCAAAAAACGGTAAGTCTAAAATTGCACCATATTTAATCACTTCAGCCAAGCCGGCATTCACTTCTCGTTTTGGCAAACTATTCAACGTTAAGGTATCAATAATTACGGTTTGCGGTTGATAAAACGCTCCGATCATATTTTTGCCTAACTTGTGATTTACGCCGGTTTTACCGCCCACGGAGGAATCCACTTGAGCCAATAAAGTCGTAGGAATTTGAATAAATTTAATTCCGCGTTGGTAACTTGCTGCCGCATAACCGGCAATATCGCCGATCACGCCGCCACCTAATGCGACTAACTGAGTATCGCGGCCGTGATTACCCTTTAGCAACGCAGTAAAAATTAAATTTAAAGATTCTAAGGTTTTATATTTTTCACCGTCAGGCAGTAATACGTGCTCTACCACACAGCCTTTTTTCGTTAAAGTGTCCGTGACGGTATCAAGATAGAATTGAGCGACGGTAGGATTTGTCACAATCATCACTTTTTGTCCGGCTTTCAGCGGATAAACATCGGGATTTTGTAATAAATTTTCACCGATATAAATTGGATAACTGCGTTCTTTTAATTCTACATTAACCGTCAACATAATAATTCCTTAGATTATTAAATCTGTTTAGCCGTTAAAATTTTCAATCAATTCAATCAGTTGATTTGCCATTAATTTGGCACCTTGTTCATCGGTAGAAAAAGTAATATCAGCAATTTCTTCATATAACGGTTCGCGGATTTTAGCCAGATGTTCTAATACTTGACGAGCATCCTCTACGCCCTGCAACAACGGTCGTTTTTTATCACGTTGAGTACGTTGGAATTGTTTATCCACACTGGTTTTTAAATAAATCACAATACCACGTGCCGATAAATGATTACGCGTTTCTTTTGAAAGAATTGCACCGCCGCCGGTGGAAAGCACAATCCCCTGTTGTTGACTTAATTCATTAATAATTCGAGTTTCACGTTTACGAAAACCGTCTTCCCCTTCCACATCAAAAATCCAGCTAATATCCGCTCCGGCACGCTGTTCAATTTCGTGATCCGAATCCACAAATTCCATATTCAGAAGTTGTGCCAGCTGGCGACCGATAGTGCTTTTGCCCGCACCCATCGGACCGATTAGAAAAATATTTCTTTTTTCTGCCATTGTTTTAAATTCTTATAGTTATTTGATTATGTGTATTGATCTTTTCTAAACCTTTTCCTAAAGATCACCCAAACCTCAAATTTTGAGATAACGGTTATTATCTCAATAAACTTACTTATTTTTCAACCTAAGAATGAGGTTTACCTACTTATTTCTATAAATTTTCAACAAAATATTGAGATTTGAAAAATTTTTGCTAAAATCTTCCGCACTTTTGATTTACAAAAGTTGTTCGGATGAAGGTAGCTGGAGAGTGGAGAGTTTACTCCACACCGAAGAAGTAAAATCTTTCAGGTGCTTTAACCAAAGCGAGGACTGTTACCGGACGAACCCTTGGAGAGATCCAACGCATTTTATCGTAATGCGAAATGGACGCCGAAGGCGCAAAAAATGATATTTATCATTTTCAAACGCTCAGGCAAAAGGACAGGGGATGAAAAGTTTTCTATTTCTAACCGCACTTTGCGGTTCTCTTATACCGTTCTACTTTTCACCGCTCTGTATTTTTTTCAAAAATTTACAGGAATCAACAATGTCATTAACTGAAATGCTATCTGCTATTGATAGCTTTATTTGGGGACCGCCGCTATTAATTTTATTAAGCGGAACCGGGCTTTATCTCACCCTAAAATTAGGGTTTATTCAAATTTTCCAACTGCCGAGAGCACTGGGTTATGTCTTTAAAAAAGAACAGGGAAAAAACAATAAAGGGGATGTTTCTGCATTTGCCGCATTAAGCGTTGCTTTATCTGCAACCATCGGTACGGGAAATATCGTTGGTGTGGCAACCGCAGTACAAGCCGGCGGACCGGGAGCATTATTTTGGATGTGGATCGTCGCTTTACTCGGTATGGCAACTAAATATGCAGAATGTGTGTTGGCGGTAAAATATCGCGTACGCGATAAAAACGGTTTTATGGCCGGCGGTCCGATGTACTATATCGAACGCGGTTTAGGATTAAAATGGTTAGCAAAATTATTTGCCGTATTCGGTATTTTGGTGGCATTTTTCGGTATCGGGACATTTCCGCAAATTAATGCGATTACGCATGCTATGCAAGATACGTTTAATGTGGATATTGTTTATACCGCGGCTGTTATTACTTTATTAGTAGGCCTAATTATCTTAGGCGGAGTCAAACGCATTGCGAATGTTGCTTCTGTTATCGTGCCGTTTATGGCCGTGTTATATGTCACGACTTCTTTAATTATTCTCATTTTAAACATTGATAAACTCCCTGCCGCTTTCGCTTTAATTATCGAGAGTGCGTTTAACCCTACAGCTGCATTAGGCGGAGCTTTAGGTTTCACGGTAATGAAAGCCATTCAATCCGGCGTGGCTCGTGGGATTTTCTCTAACGAATCAGGCCTAGGTTCTGCACCAATCGCCGCCGCTGCCGCTCAAACCAAAGAACCGGTGCGTCAAGGATTAATCTCTATGACCGGTACATTCTTAGATACTATTATTGTGTGTTCTATGACCGGTTTGGTTTTAGTCATCACCGGCGTATGGCAATCCGGTCAAGAAGGTGCAGCAGTGACTAATGCAGCATTCGTTATGGGATTAGGCACTGAAATCGGTGCTCTCATTGTAACAATCGGCTTATTATTCTTTGCCTTCACCACTATTCTTGGCTGGTGCTACTATGGTGAACGTTGCTTTGTTTATCTGGCAGGCATAAAAGGTATTAAAATCTACCGCACTTTATTTATCATTTTGGTCGGTTGCGGGGCATTTATTAAATTAGATGTTATTTGGATTTTAGCGGATATTGTAAACGGTTTAATGGCTTTCCCTAACTTAATCGCCTTAATCGGTTTACGCAACGTTGTGGTGGAAGAAACCAAAGATTATTTCAGACGCTTGAAAAATAATGAAATTAATGAAAATTTTGAAGCCGTAGAATAAAATATTTCAAGAGCGGGGAACATTTGTTATTCGCTCAATCATAACAACTTTTCTCTAAATTAAAAGCCTTTTTTTTTCGTTTTGTTATCTAGATCATATTTTTAAAATTTTCTTTAAAAATCCCCAAAAACCACTTGCAAAAACTAATAGCAGGATCTATTTTGTATTCAAGGATTTAACAAAGAGTAATAAAATCATTGCTCTATAACAAAAAAGGAAAATGCTATGACACTAAATATCACCAGCAAACAAATGGAAATCACTCCCGCAATTCGTGCTCACGTGGAGGAGCGTCTCGCAAAATTAGGAAAATGGCAAACTCAATTAATTAATCCTCACTTTATTCTGAATAAAACACCGAAAGGTTTCTCTGTAGAAGCATCTATCGGTACGCCATTAGGTGATTTATTCGCCAGTGCGGAAACTGACGATATGTATAAAGCAATCAATGAAGTTGAAGAAAAACTCGAACGACAACTAAATAAATTACAACATAAAGGTGAAGCCCGTCGAGCCGATGAACGTTTAAAAGATTCTTTCCAAGAATAATTTTGTAATATTCCCATTTAAAGCCCGAATTTCGGGCTTTCTTCTTAATCGAAAAAATAAGGATAATGATTATGCAAGTAACAAGCTCTGCGATCAAAAACGGGTACTTTGAAGATAAATACGGCAAGCGGGGAACGCAATTTACCCCAAACGGAATGCCAAACTACTCTATTCCTTTTGAAATCACTGATGCTCCGGCCAATACCAAATCCTTTGCTGTCGTCGTAGAAGACAAAGATGCCATCACGGCCAGCGGTTTTGTCTGGATCCATTGGTTAATCGCAAATTTGAAGCGCACTTCTATTGCCGAAAATGAAAGCCAAACCGCCACCGATTATGTGCAGGGTGCCAACAGTTGGGCAAGCGTTTTGGGTAAGTTTGATATTGCTGAAGCATCGGCTTATGGCGGAATGGCACCGCCAAACTGCGAACATCGCTATGAAGTGATTGTCTATGCGTTAGATACCGATCTTGATTTACCGCAAGGCTTTCGTTTTAATGATCTTCATTTTGCAATGCAAGGACATATTTTAGATCAATCCGTTGTGATGGGACGGTATGATGTATAAAAAGGGCATAATGCCCTTTATACTATTGTTGTTCACGTTTCCATTTCGCTACCACATAGCTGCAAGTCGGGTGTAATTTCAGTTGGTTGTTTTGCACAAAGGCGATAAGCTGTTGATATAACGCATCCGCTACGCCTTGTCCGCGTAGGCTGGGATCCACAAATGTGTGATTAGCATTGATGGTGTCGGTATTTTCAAAAAAATAGCTCATTTCGGCAATCACCTTACCGTTTTCATTTTTTATTAAAAACGCACCGCTCTTTTGTCCGTTCTCATTATTTTGTTCATGTTGAATATTCATTACTTTTTCCTTAATTTTTTGCCCAATCTTGTGAATCATCGAGTTGCGGATCTATGGCAAAATCAGCTGTTGCTGTGGGGATGGCATTTTTTTCAGCAGCCCAATCGCCTAAATCAATGATTTGACAACGTTTGCTGCAAAAGGGGCGAAATTCGCTTTTTGCACTCCATTCAACTGCAGTGCCACAAGTAGGACAAGGGACGGAAATTAATTCATTATCAGTATTCTCTGTCATTTTATCGGCTCTGTTGTAAATAAAATTGGTGCAATTCTAACACTTTTTGCCGAAGTGCGGTCAGATTTTGCTGAATATTTTCATTATTATCAATCACATCATCGGCATTTGCCAAACGCACTTCTCGGCTCACTTGAGATTGCATAATGCGTTGAATCAAGTCAATATTATTACAATCACGAGCTGTTGCCCGTGCCAGTTGGGTTTCCGGCAACACATCAATTACTAAAATACGATCACATAATTCCGTGAGATTATTTTCAATTAACAAAGGCACAACAAACAATACGTAAGGGGCAGTTTGTTGCTGTAATTGTCGCAACATTTCTTGTCGAATAGCAGGATGTAATAAATTATTCAACCATTGCTTCTCAGCTTCTTGATTAAAAGCCAAAGAACGTAATTTTGCACGATCCAACTCACCGGAAGCCAATAATACATCCGTACCGAAATGATCCGCAATTTGCTGCAACAACGGACTGCCCTTTTCCACCACTTGTCTTGCCACAAGATCCGCATCCACAATCGGCACATTTAATTCGGCAAAAAGCTCCGCTATCGTTGATTTGCCACTACCTATACCACCGGTTAAGCCTACAATAAAACTCATATTTTACCCATTTTAAGGACTAATGGTTGAAGTTATATACTGAAAATAAGTCAAGATCAACCCAATTTATCACCCAAACAGCCATCATCGCCAAACACAAAAACGGAGCAAAAGGAATTTGCTTTTTAATGCTTTGTTTCCGTAATTTTTGATAAACCGCATAACACAAGGCAAATAAACAAGATAGCAGGATAAATAAAGGCAGTGTCTGCCAGTGAATAAATGTTGCTAAAGCTGTAATCAGCCAATAATCCCCGCGGCCAAAGGCTTCTTTTTGGTAAATAAAACGGGCAAGGTAAAAAAGTAGAAAAAAGAGCGACCACGCAGTAAAAGTACTGATTAAGGCATCATCAAGAGAAATAGAGTTGATATTTTGCCATGCACTGAATATGCCTAACACCAATAATCCTTGACATAATGCGGGGGAAATCAGTTGATAATGCCAGTCAATAACGGAAATCGTGAAACATAATATAAAAAATAGACCTATTACGCATACGAGTAAAAAAGATGGATAACATACATATAATCCGGCAAAAAATATACCGCCCGCTAAAAAATACCGCCAATTTGCACCGCACTTTAAGGGGGTTAATATAGCGGAATCCGGTACAAAGTGCGGTGGATTATCGGGAAAAATTTCGATATAAGTGTTATAAACATCTTTGTTTAGAGATGAAGCAAAACCAGTGAGATAATACCGAATCCATAAACCGCTTACACCGCCTAATAAAAATAATAGGGCTATCATTGAATCAAACTTCCCATATTGAAAATCGGCATATACATACCCAGCATAATCAAACCGATTAATCCGCCGATAATCACCATCATCAGGGGTTCCAATAGTTGGGAAAGCAGATCGATTTGGTGGTCCAAGCGTTGTTTTTCGTTATCGGCGATTTGTTGCAAGATCATGGCTAACTGACCGCTTTTTTCTCCCACTTGCAACATTTGCTGGATTTGCAACGGAAATAAATCGCTACTGACGCTTTCTGAAAACCCATAGCCTTGTTGGATCCAATAAGTCATCTTTTTTATTTGATCCTGTAGCCACAAATCACCGTCAATCACCGTTTTTTTGCTCTGCCATTGTTTTTTGCTCGGCAGGAAAGAATTAAGCGCCTGATTCAATGGCACGCCCGATTGCAGCATTAACTGCATTGCCCGGCAAAATCCGATTAAACGGGAAAGCTGTAAAATTTTGCCCAATAATGGCATCAGCATCATAAAGCGGTTTTTCCATTGATAGCAACGCACGGAATGTGTGAGCTGATATTTCAGTAACAGTACAAAAAGTGCGGTCAAAATACACAGACTCCACCAATACTGCTGTAAAAATTCAGAAATATTTAACAATAATGCGGTAAATACCGGTAAATTAGCCTGATTATCACCATACATCTCAGCAAATTGCGGCACAATAAAAATCAGCAACAATAATGTAAGTGAAAGAGAGATAAACAACACTATCATCGGATATAGCAGAATTTTCTGAATTTTTCGTTGCAGTGCTAACGCCTGTTTTTTATGCTCGGCAATTTCCGTACATACTTGCGGTAATTTTCCGCTTAATTCCCCCACGCGGATTAGCTGGCGTTCTTGATAGTTCAAACATTGGGGATATTGTTCCAAGGCTTGCGAAAAAGATAAACCGTTTTCTATGGATTTAAGTAAATACCGGATCCATTGATTAAGCTGCAAATTAATGCAATTATCCAACATAATCTGCAAACTTTGTTTTAAGGTAATACGGGCATTCAACAATGTGGCTAATTGAGCCAATAAATCACAAATTTCCGTATTGGTGGGTTTGCTGTTCAACTGCCAGTTTTGCTGTAATGTCACCTGGCTTAGCCCTTTTTTCAGCAAATGCTGTTGAGCCTGCATAGCATTTTCTGCCACAATACTGCCCCGCTGTTTTTGTTGCAAACGGTTGACGGCTTTCCAACGGAATAACTTTAATTTTTCAGCCATTATGTTCCCTTATTTCATGCCTAATACCCGATCAATTTCCGCTAAGTCGGTGATATCCTCATTGATTTTATGCAAGGCACTTTCCCGCAAATCGGCAAAATCCGTCTGATATTCAATGCGATTATCCCGATTTACCGGCATTAAAAATTGATATACCCCGATACGTCCGGCATAACCTTGATGACAAGTGCAACTATCAATATTTTCTATATTTTTACCGCACTTTTGGCATTTCTTTCTCACTAGCCGTTGAGCGATGACTAATAGCAGGCAGCTGTCAATTTCGTGTTGCCGAATGCCTAGTTGACGCAGTCGGGAAACTGCGGATTTGGCATCATTGGTATGTAGCGTTGAAAGCACTAAATGCCCCGTCTGTGCCGCCCGCAATGCCATTGCCGCACTTTCTTCATCACGTATTTCCCCCAACATAATCACATCAGGATCTTGACGTAAAAAAGTGCGTAACAAACGGCTGAAATCCAAGCCGATTTGCGGATTAATTTGCGTTTGAATAATACCGTCCAGTTCAATTTCAATAGGATCTTCGGCAGTCATAATGTGTTTATCCGTACCGTTTAGCCATTGAAGTGCGGTATAAAGCGAAATACTTTTTCCGCTTCCCGTAGGACCGGTGACCAAAATCAGCCCTTGCGGCTGACTGAGTGCTTGACGGAATTGTGTTTGTTGCTGTTCCGTCATTCCTAGTTCTGAAAATTGCAGTGAAATCGGTTTATTTTGCTGCAACCGCAACACGGCTTTTTCGCCTAAATGAGTAGGCAGGGTAGAAAGGCGGAAATCCAACATATCAGAAAACGCGGTTTTAAAATGAAATCGTCCATCTTGCGGCAAACGGGTTTCACTGATATCCAGCTTAGCCAATAATTTCAAACGGGAAATTATACGGCTTGCCAAACTCAAGGCAATAGGTGTTTGCGGCTGTAATACGCCATCAATACGAAACCGGATCTGCATCGCCGATGTTTGCGGTTCCAGGTGAATGTCCGATGCCTTATGTTTTAGGGCATTTTCAAAAATGCTGTTAAGTAAACAAATCACAGGCTCGTCGGACTGTTCGTTATATGTTGATTCATCTATTGTTGTTTCCGCCAGATATAACAACTGATTCGGTTCTTGCACTTGCGATATTTGCGGAGAAAGCTGTTGCAATGCTTGTTTTAATTGATGACTTTCCACCAATATCGGTTCCACTATTTTGCCTGTCAGAAAGGCAAAAGTTTCACAAGCGGCCAAATTGCTTAAAGAATCTACGGCTAACCATAAAGTTGAATCGTTACTTTTTAACGGTAACGCTAAATAGCGTAGCAAAATTGTTTGTTGTTGCTGATTTTTCTGCCATAAGTGCGGTGCAATTTCAAAAATTTCTCCACTTATAGCAGTGATTATCAAGCTGTTCGACTGATAATACACTGCAATAATACCCCCTAATTGGAACAGAATCCGGCCGGATACAGTTCTTTAGTTCCGTTACAGGTTGCTTTCCAACTTACGCCGGATTTAGCATCGCCTTCGGCTGTCAATGTATAACTTTCATTATCCAATGTTCCTTGCCCATTCACAGTAATCACACCTGCGGCAACCGATACCGATTTTAGATATTTTTTCTTGGATAATGAGATATCCGCTTGAATACCATTTTTTCCTGCTGTGCAGTTATCCTTACTGTTTGTGTTATATATACATAACTCGACTTCACTGCGATAAGGTGCAGCGGCTTGCAACAATTCGGAAATCGCCGCTTTTTTGGTGTAATTTTGATACGAAGGAATTGCGATAGTTGCTAAAATAGCTACAATAGCAATCACGATCATCAGTTCAATTAATGTGAACCCTTTTTTTAACGCATAAGATTGATTTAATTTCATTTTATGTCCTTGCATGAATTAATAAGACAGGGTTAATATCTCGGAATATTAACGTTCTTTACTATGCAAGAAACCATGAGAAAACAGAAAAAATTTCTAAAATCAACCACACTTTTTGGAAGCAAGATCACAAAAACAGGCAAAAATAATGCAAAAACAACCTCTAAATATTCAAAACGGATGGTTAACTGATACTGACATCATTTCATCTCCGCATTTTGATGAACGACCGAATATTCAGGATATTTCATTATTAGTTATTCACTATATCAGTTTGCCACCGGAACAATTCGGCGGCGGTTATATTGATGACTTTTTTCAAGGAAAATTAGATCCCACTATTCATCCCTATTTTGAAGAAATTAAAGATTTTCGTGTATCCGCTCACTGCCTAATCAATCGACAGGGAAAAATCACACAATATGTTAATTTCAATGATCGTGCTTGGCATGCGGGTTTATCTTGTTTTGAGAAACGTGAAAAATGTAATGATTTTGCCATCGGTATCGAATTGGAAGGAAGTAACGAGCAAGCTTTTACTGATGAACAATATCAAACTTTGGCAAAATTAACCCGAATTATTCAACAAAATTATCCTAAAATCACCTCGGAACGTATTGTAGGACATTGCCATATTTCGCCTGGACGTAAAATCGATCCTGGTCGGTATTTCGATTGGCAACGTTATTTTTCAATGATTTAATTTGAAAAAAGACTGTAAGAAATGTAAAATGCACAGGCTTCTGCATAAAAAGAAGCAGCAATTTATTATCTATCACAAGGAAATTTTCAATGAATAAATTTATTAAAATCGCAGCTGTAGCGTTATTTTCTCTTTTTGTTGCAGCCTGTAACAAAGCAGATCCTAAAGCAGATTTCAAAAAATTAACGGATTGGTCGGTTGCACAACAACAAGCTCAATTAGACTTACAAAAACTTCAATTAGAACTTCAACAAAAAGTTGCAACTCAAGATTTAGCACAAATCGAACCGACATTAGATCAATTCAATACTAAAATTGCCGAAATGCAAAAAAGCCTAGAAGCCGTTGACGTGAAAAGCCCTGAAATCAAAGCATTAAAAGACAAAATGATTTCAACTTGGAATGCCTCAAAAGATTTAATGATCGATGGCTTAAATGCAATGAAAAATCCACAATCCATTGATCAAAAAGCGTTAATGGAAAAAACTCAAAATGCTGTAAAATCAGCTGAAGAATTACAAAAACTTCAAGTAGAATTACAACAAAAGTTTGGTCAATAATATATTTTCATACAAAAAAGCCCTATACATACAGGGCTTTTTCTTTACTTATTGTGTCAATACGGCTTTAAAACGTCCGGACTTCTGTAAAATCGAGCGACTTAACGCATCAAATTTTTCTTTCGTAACAATTTGTTCAGCCTGTTCATATAAATACATTAAATCCGGGCTGTCGGTTAATCGGAAACTTTGTTCCAGCATACCTAAAACAACTAAAGTGGATTCAAACTGTTGTTTGCTGATCATCTGTTTTTCCCGCAATTTTTTCTCCAACAGTGCAGGTTCAATACCTTGTTGCATTAATTGATCCAAAGTGTGTTCAGTCAATCTGAACAGCTCATCAACCCGTTCCGGTGCACAGCTGAATGCGATCTTACCCTCAATTTGTGAGGTATGAGGATCCTGGTTAAACCAACTATTTACAAAATATACGCCTGAAGCATCTTCGCGCAAACTAAAACGCAATTTTTCCTGTAACACATCCCCCAAAATATCCAGAAAATATTCATTTTCCGCACGCCATGGCTGCGTTGCATTCAAATAAATTTCCACATCCGCACGAGGTTCGGATAATCCCTTCAATACGAACGGTTTACTTGGCGTATGAATATTGACGGTTTTCGCAATTCGATTTTGCGATTTTACCGGTACGGAAGCCAAATATTGTTTTGCTAATTTTTGTACCGCACTTTCTGAAATATCGCCCACAATAAAGTAGGTAAAATCCGTTTTATCTAAAATATATTGTTGATAAATTTTCGACAGTTCCTCTGCTCGTAACGATAAAATATCTTGTTGTCGGCGACTATACACGGTTTCTACTTCAGGAAAACGCAATTTAGACACAGCCCGCATAAATTCCGTTTCTTTATCTGCCTGATTAAACTGATCTTTGCTTTCATTTTTATATTTATTCAACATTTGTTCCGAAACAGGTGCCGATTGTAGTTTCAAACGGAATAATTTAAGTAAATTTTCCATGTCTTCCACCTTGCCCGCTGCGGTAAAGCCTTGTCGGGTATCATCGACAACCGTGGTAAATGCAATCGGATTTTGCGTAAATAATTGATTGACCCCGGCTTGCGGTAAACTGCCGATACCCGTATCATCCACAACGGCAATTGCGGAACGTAATAAATGATATTGATTATTTGGTACGGAACGCAATCCGCCTGAAGTGACTGCCTTGAAATACACTTGACCGGGGCTTTTATCACTGTAATGATAAATCAATTTGCTACCGTTACTTAGCCGATATTCATTAACATTAGCTTTTTTCCAATAGTGTGTTTGCTGAAGATCGCCGTTTGCCAACGCCAGTTCAGGCATTGTCATTTGAGCGGAATCCGATTGCCAAATTTGTTGTGAATTCCCTAATGCCAGTTGCCATTGCCGTGCAATTTGATCAGCACTCAGAGAAAGTTTTTTCTCACCGGGCGGCTGCGTAATCATTAATAATTTAGACGGTAAATTCACCATTTGTCGGAAAGTGCGGTTAATTTCCGATAAATTTATATGTGCTAATAACTGCTTATTTAATTGATAACGATGGCGAGGCGATAAGCTCACTTGGTTATTTGCCGCAATAGGAATTAAATCATTGGCTAATTTCAAACTGCCGACTTTAATTTTCACTTCTTTTTCATTCAGCCGTTGTAAACGTGTTATTTCATCCTTCAACTCTGCGTCAGTAAACCCCTGTTGTTGAATTTGAGCAATAAATTCAAAGAGTTTATTGATGCCTTGCTTATACTGTCGATCCATTAATTGAATTGAAAAAACACCTTGTAAAGTTTCTTTTCCCAAGTGGCTATGATAAAAATTTGCCGAATTTACGACCGCACTTTGCTGATTTTCCCATTCTTGTAAACGAACATTAATCAGACGCAAGACAATCTGTTGACGCAATTCTTGTGCATAAGCCGCAACCGTATCGGCATTGTTCGTTTCATCAAAAAAACTAAGCTCAATACTTGGCGTATGAATGTCGGCTTCCGACACTGTTGCCACTCGCCATTGTTTAATCAACGGAATAGTAAAATCAATTTTAGGCAATGGCTGGCGACTTTGCGGATTGACAGTTGCCAGTTTTTGTTCGATCAAATCGACTATTTGCGTTTTCTTAATATCACCCACCACAATCAATGACATATTGTCCGGGCGATACCAAGTGCGGTAAAAATCCTGCACCCGCTTACGCGGCACATGCTTGATGACCTCCACATCACCGATAGGATCACGCAGTATATAGCGGGAATTCGCCATTTCCACTAAACTTTTTTTATCGCCCAAACGCAACATCGGACTTAAACGGGCACGCCATTCTTCCAATACTACTCCGCGTTCGGCATCCAGATCCTCTTGCAAAATCGTTAAATGATTCATCCATTCATTTACCACATCCAATGCAAGTTCCAGACTTTTCTTATCATTTTTGGCGATATTCAAGGTATATACGGTATTTTCAAAATCCGTGAACGCGTTTATATCCCGTGCAAATTTCATGCCTAATTGTTCTAATGCGGCGATAATTTCATTATGCGGAAATTTTAGCGAACCGTTAAACGCCATGTGTTCTACGATATGTGCCACACCTTTTTGATCGTCATCTTCATTCATCGATCCTGCATTCACCACTAATCTGATGTATACGCGATCATTGGGTTCGCCATTTTCTTGTACATAATATTTTAACCCGTTATTCAACACTCCCTGTTGAATTTCCGGGTTAAAAGGCAAAGCTTGCTCTGTTCGTTGCGAAGAGTTCTGGCAACCGAGTAAAAAAAAGAGCGGTAAGAAAATTAATAGTTTTTTCATAATAAAAGCGAATACGATTACTATTGAAAAATAGTAATCGTATTTTAATCAGTTTAAATTAGAATTCGTAACCGAGTTCAAGCCAAAATTCACGACCTGCGGCGTAAAAACCATAGTCTTCGCCGTTAGATGTAATTCCTTTGCGGGTTTTATTCAGCACATTGAGTACATCAAATTTCACAAATACGGAATGTTGTTTAAATAATTGCGGCTGCCAGCGAATACTGGTATCCCATTGGGTGTGCGTACCGTAGTCATAACTATAATAAAGCGGGATATTATTCAGATCGTCACGATAATTCACGCCTTTAATCGGTGCTTTAACATAAATGTTATTTGTCCAAGTTAAATTATAATCCGGAATCGCCATATCCAGACCTAAGCGAACGGTCCATTCTTCACGGTAGTTATTAATCCGTTTCATCATTTCACCGTAAGTTGTCAGCTTTCCGTCTAAAATAACATTGGCATTAACATCATGACTACGGCCGAAATCAATACCATCCGTTTCTAACCAATCAAAAGCTAAATGGGTATTCCAATGTGTTTTACCTAACACCCAAGGTTCTACGTTATTGATTTGTAAGGTATAAATATCCGCACTATAATTTTTACCCTTTGTATAATAACGTTCGCCGGAGGTTTCTTCATGTAGCACAATACGGTTTTTATTTTGACGGTGTAAATATTTCGCATTAAACATCATATCGCCGAAACGTTGCTCGAAACCTAAACTCACTTCATCCGCATACGGTGTTTTAAAGTTTTTTACATCGATATAGCGGAAAGTATTTTTGCCATCTAATTTAAAAACACCTTCGGCTAATTTCATTGACGCAAAACTACGACCATAGTAGCGATTCCAACCTGCCGTCAATCCGGTGTCTTCCCAAGGTTTCCAACGAGCAACAAAACGCGGAGCAATATTGGTATTTTTCAGATAATCATCACGCTCTAAACGAATACCGGGACGAAACTCAAAATTAGCGACTTTAATCAAATCCTCAACATAAAGCGCTACGTTTTGATATTTGGCTTTTACCGTACCTTTCTTTACAGCATTATCATCACATATTACCCCTGAACCATAAATGCTTAAATCCGTACAAACTTGTGCCGTAGCATCTTGTTCACGATGAAATTTATATTGGGTGGATTGATAGATCCCGCCTAAAGAAATAGAATGTTCCACATTTCCCCAATTAAACGGATTCATGGCATATTCAATGGAAGAATGCACATTTTGTTGGGTTAAGGTACTGTTTCCCATCCCGCCTAAACTATATTCATTGCCATCTTTATCAATCGTAGTTTTCATATGAGTCGCTGCAGATTTACGTTTATTATTAAAACGGTCATAAGCTAATGTCGTGGTCAATATACCGCGATCCAATGCATTCACCCAAGAGAATGTCGTACCAAACGCTTGATGATAATCTAACACATCACTGTCAATATTATTCGCATAAAACTTGCTTTCACGATAATTGGAATAACGTAAACCCCATTCAAAACGATGTTGATCGTTTGGCGTATAATTAAAGTTGACTAATGCATTATCGGAACGACGGGTATGATCACGTTTATCCGTTTTACCATCAATGGAGATCAAACGGTTTTGTTGAATATGTGAACCGCGGCGGCTTAAGCCAAAGACTACGCCGAGGTTTTCTGTAAGCCCCTGTTCAACCGAAAGACTGAAAAAATGTTTATTATATTTAGGTTGATAATCAGCATTTGCACCATTTGGAGCTGCTTGTTGAAATTTAGCCCGATCTGCTTCTTCAATATGGAATTTATTCCAACCGGATTGGCTGGTACGATAACGTAATTTCACACTATCTTCACCTGCATATTGTTTCGTTTTAGCCACCACCGCACCACCACTAAAACCACCAAGGCTGGCGGATACATCGCTGTCATGCACGGTAACAGAAGACAATAAATTCGCATCAAAGAAGTAAGCTTGTGCATGATTTGCTTGAGGAACCGTTGCCATTGTACCGTCAAAAATATCGGCACCTAAACCTAAGTCATTATTAATATTCACATTATCGACAAAATAGCTGGTTTGATTCGGTTCCGCCCCATTAATGGAAACCGAAGCCGGCTTAATCTCGCCGCGCTGATATGAACTTTCATCACTATTTTCAAAGCGAATGTGCGGATTGGATTTTAAATAATCCGACATATTGCCGTTAGCGGCGGGTTCTCTGGCAATATCCGCTTGATGCACGGTTTGAGCAGATGAAATATCCATATTTTGCTCGGCATACACCACAATCTCACTTAACTTATTGTTTGTTTGTGATTCTGAGCTATTTTCTGTCGCTTGTGCAGACAATGCTATGGCAATACAAATAGCAACTAATGTTTTCTGTGGGTTCATAAAACCTCCTATCCTTAAATTAAATTTTAATTGATAATTATTATTATTTTTAAAAGCACATATTGTACAAATATTCTGAGAGAAATCAATACATTGAATTTTAAATATAAAAATAAATTAATTGTCATTTGGAGCAAAATAACCAAATAATTTTTCTAAAAAAATGACCGCACTTTATTGAGATTTTTTTCTTGATTTTAGGTATAATCCCCTCAATTTTGAGTAAAAGTGCGGTCTGTTTCCGCCAAATTTTATAAGGAATATTTATGTTTGAGAACTTATCGGATCGTTTGTCGAGAACCTTAAAAAATATCACGGGTAAAGGACGTTTAACGGAAGATAATATTAAAGACACTCTGCGTGAAGTGCGTATGGCGTTATTGGAAGCGGATGTGGCATTGCCGGTGGTGCGAGAGTTTATTAATAAAGTCAAAGAGCGTGCAATCGGCGAAGAAGTGAATAAAAGCCTAACACCGGGCCAAGAATTCTTAAAAATCGTTCGTACCGAATTAGAAACCGCAATGGGGGAAGCGAACGAGAGCTTGAATTTAGCAAGCCAACCGCCGGCCGTCATTTTAATGGCAGGCTTGCAAGGTGCGGGTAAAACTACTTCTGTGGGTAAATTAGCCAAATTCTTACGTGAACGCCATAAGAAAAAAGTGCTTGTGGTTTCTGCCGACGTTTATCGCCCGGCGGCGATCAAACAGCTGGAAACCTTGGCACAAGCGGTGAAAGTGGATTTTTATCCGTCGAATACCAAACAAAAACCGGTAGAAATTGTCACATCAGCGTTAGCGGATGCAAAACTGAAATTCTATGATGTGTTGATTGTGGATACTGCCGGTCGTTTGCACGTTGACGGTGAGATGATGGATGAAATTAAACAAATTCACACCGCACTTAATCCGATTGAAACCCTGTTTACCGTAGATGCAATGACCGGTCAGGATGCGGCAAATACCGCTAAAGCCTTTAATGAAGCGTTGCCGTTGACCGGTGTAATCTTAACCAAAGTGGACGGTGATGCCCGTGGCGGTGCCGCATTGTCCATTCGTCAAATTACCGGCAAACCGATTAAATTCTTAGGGGTTGGTGAAAAAACCGATGCCCTTGAACCATTCCATCCGGATCGTGTCGCTTCCCGTATTTTAGGTATGGGCGATGTCTTATCCTTAATTGAAGATCTAGAACGTTCTGTTGATAAAGAAAAAGCGGAAAAAATGGCACAGAAATTTAAAAAGGGTGAGGAATTTACCTTAGATGATTTCCGTGATCAGTTGATCGAAATGAAAAAAATGGGCGGTATGATGACAATGTTGGAAAAACTGCCCGGTGCAAAAAACCTGCCGGATCATGTAAAAAACCAAGTGGATGATAAAATGTTTAGTCGTATGGAAGCCATGATCAATTCTATGACCCCGAAAGAACGCCGTAATCCGGATATTATCAAAGGCTCCCGTAAACGCCGTATTGCTTTAGGTTCCGGCACACAGGTGCAAGAACTTAACCGTATGCTGAAACAATTCGATGAAATGCAGCGTATGATGAAAAAAATGCGTAAAGGCGGTATGGCAAAAATGATGCGTGGTATGAAAGGCATGATGGGGGGCGGTTTAGCGAACCTTGGCGGAATGTTTGGACGATAATGCCTTTATCAATCCAAAAGAGCGGTAGATTTTACCGCTCTTTTCGTTTTAACAGTGGAAATTAAAACACTTTCTTAAAAGGTTTTACAGTCACATCACCATATACTCCGGCAGCGACATAAGGATCTTGGCTTGCCCAATTTTTCGCTGTTTCTAAGCTTTCAAATTGTGCAATCACCGTCGAGCCGGTGAATCCTGCCTCTCCCGGGTTTTCATCGTCAACCGCCGGATTCGGGCCCGCGGTTAATAATCGGTTTTCGGCTTGTAGTGTACGCAAACGCTCAAGATGCTGCTCACGCACGGCTAGGCGTTGTGCTAAAGTGTCGGGTTTGTCTTGAGCAAAAATAACATAATACATCATAATTCGAGTTCCTTATTTGATTGTTTTTCTAACGCATCTAACACTTTTTGTAATTCATTATTATTTTCTCTTGGAATCGGGCGGGAACGACCGGCGTCATCCACGGCAACAAATGTAAATACGGCTTCGGTAACGCAATAGCGTTCGTTAATTGGTTCGCGGGAAACTCGTTTGACCCAAACTTCCACTTTAACTTTTAGAGAACTTTTACCCACATAAGTACAGCGACCATAACAACAGACCACATCTCCCACCGCAACCGGGCGGATAAACGTCATTTTATCTACGGATACCGTTACGACTCTGCCATGAGCAATTTCTTTAGCAAGAATAGCTCCCCCCATATCCATTTGCGACATAATCCAACCGCCGAAAATATCACCGTTAGCATTGGTATCTGACGGCATAGCCAAAGTTCGTAACAATAAGGTGCCTTGTGACTGTCTTCCCGGGTTTGCCCCCTCTTTCGTTTCAATGAAATCTATAGTCATAATTACTTACCTTGTTGATTTTGTTCGTCTTGTGGCAAGTAGCGATAGATATAAAAACCGGTTATCACGGTTGCCACCAAAGTCATGCCTATAATACCAAAACTTTTGAAATTCACCCAAATATCTTTAGAAAAATATTGGCTGATGTAAAGGTTTAAGAGTAAGCATAAAACAAAAAATCCTGTCCAACCTAAATTCAAGTTATTCCATACGTTTTCCGGCAAACTAATGTCTTTACCTAATAATTGCTTGATTAAAGGTTTCTTAAAGCCGTATTGACTGATCAATAACGCCAGTATAAAAATGGTATAAACGATTGTAACTTTCCATTGCAAATATTTGATATCATCAAAATATGCGGTCAACAAACCGAAAAACACCACAGCAATACCCATGATCAATTGATGTTTTTCGATTTTTTTGTATAACACTTTAAGCACTGCCATTTGCAAAACGGTTGCAATAACAAGTGTCAATGCGGCTTCTTGTATGTCAAACATTTTATAAACGACAAAAAACAGAATTAATGGAATAAATTCAAGTAATTGTTTCATATTATGGCCTTATTTCATAAACAATGTATAAAAACGATAACTAAAAATAATAGAGAATAAATGTAAAAACGCGCTCAAAACCATTCCGATAAACAATAATACAATATTGTCGTCCAACACACTGAGTTGGCTGTGTAGCATTGTCAGCACCACATAAGCTAATAAAAAGAAAATAAATAACGAACCGAATCCTTTTTGCGTTTTTTGCCATGTAAAACGAATAGCTTCAAATATGCTTTTATTTTCAATTAAATATACGAAATAAGCCAAGCATAAACGAATAAAAATATAGATTCCGACAAGCATTAATAAGGAACCTAATGCATTTCCGCCAACCGCGAAAGCCGCCCCCAAGCCAATAGGCATTAAAACAATAATATTAATAGCCAATACGCCCAAAAAACATTGTAATCCTCTGGCAAAAGCCATTGACAACGAAAACGGTTGCAGCCGGCTAATTTGATGAACCGCAATAATTCCGCAAGTGATAACAAAACTATTTATCACTTGGCTGGAAATCAAAATCGCCAACATTCTAGGATGAGTTATCATGGCTAAAGACAGCAAGACTGATTGTGTCGAGTCATTACCATTTATTGCTTCCAACTGAGCTTTAGCTTCGGCAGGAATATTTTGTGTCATAACCGCGAATTGTTCGCTAACTTCTTTAAATATGATCGGTTGCATATAGCCTAAGATGAGCTGGAATATGATCAACACGGCAACAAAAATCAACATAAAAGATAAGGTAAATCGGCGTTGATTTCTAATGAAGTTCCAGCTGTCTTGAAAAATTTGGGTGAAATTAATGTTCATTCAAAAATCCATTCATCAGATAAAAAAGTGCGGTCATTATAACAATATTTTTCACCAAATCATAAAAAAGGTGATATTTGATATAGATCAAAATTAAAAATAATAAGATAAAAGAGCAAATTAACATCAATCAAAAATTATTTTTCAACATTTTTTCAAAAATTTGACATTCGTCACATTTTTTCTACTAAAAAATGGGTATATTACGCAACGAATAACCATAAACAAAATATGGTTAATAAAAGCAAAAATTTGGATAATAACCCTGAGGATTTATTATGAAAAAAACAGCATTAGTATTAGGTATGGCAGCCGCATTAACTGCAGGTATGGCAAGTGCTCATCAAGCGGGTGATGTGATTGTGCGTGGCGGTGGCATTTTAGTAATGGCAAACTCAACTTCATCCACAAAAACAGCGACCGAAGTTAAGTTAGATGTGAACAATAATGCTCAATTTGGTTTAACCGGTACTTATATGTTTACCGATAATATCGGTTTAGAATTATTAGCGGCTACACCATTTTCTCACAAAATCAGTGCAAATGTTCCCGCATTACAAGCAAATTCTAATTTAGGCGATGTGGCAAAAGTAAAACATTTACCACCAAGTCTTTACCTACAATATTATTTCTTAGATAAAGATGCGGGCTCTCGTCCTTATATTGGTGCCGGTTTAAATTACACTCGTTTCTTTGATCCAGAATCAACCAATCCGGCTATCACTAATTTGAAAGTGAAAAAACATTCATTTGGTCCTGTAGTAAATGCCGGTATTGATATTAAATTAACAGATAATCTTTATCTTAATACCGCAATGTGGTACACACATATTCGTACTAATGCCAGCTTTGATGCTTTAAAGGGAAATCATGAAGTGAAAATTAAGCTGGATCCTGTGATTTTCTTTGCCGGTTTAGCATATAGCTTCTAAATTTTCTTGTTAGAAAGATTGAAAAGAACGGTTATTTGCCATAATAACCGTTCTTTGTTTATAGATTAGTGCATTTGTAATTTGGCTTCATAAGCTAATGAGGCTTCCTGTAAGACCTCATCGATATTATCTCCGGATGCTGCGGCAACGACAGCACCAATCGTTCCCTCAACCAATGGGGCTAAACAAAGTCTTACTTTAGATGCTATTGAAGGATCAAGTAATTCAATGGCTGTTTCAGCACTTAAAATCGCACTCCCTAAATCAACCATTACAATAACTCCATCATCATCAAAAACGTCTTCGATTGCTTGCATAATTTTTGTCGCATCGGTGCCAATAGGGTTAATTTCATCGTCGATACCGCCGGCCGCCACAATTTTACAATCGCCTTTCATTTGAAAAGCTAATTCTACAACGCCTTCTGCCAATTTGGCACTGTGAGAAACAATAACAAAATTAATCATAAATCATTCCTTATTCACCACTGTCTCTGTCAGTGCCTGTAACATATAAACTACTGATGTTGCTCCCGGATCTTGATGACCTATACTGCGTTCATTTAAATAGCTGGCACGCCCTTTTTTGGCTTTCATTGAAATCGTGGCAACCAAACATTCTTCTGATTTTTTGACCGCACTTTGCAATGTATTGAGTAAATCATCCTGTGATGATCGCATAACTTCTACAACCGGAAGCCACACATCACACATTGTTTTATCACCGATTTCTGCTCGACCGCGTGCCACAATACCTTCGACACCTACGGCTAATATTTGAGTCAGCTCATCAAGCGTTAATTCTTGTTTATTTACCGCAATCTGTGCACCTTTAATAAAAAAAGTACCAAATAAAGGACCGCTGGCACCACCGACGCTAGAAAGCAAAGTCATTCCTACAGTTTTAAAAATTGTCCCGATATCTTTATCCGTCACCGTAAGCAATTTTTCCATTACTTTAGTAAAACCGCGATGCATATTAGCGCCATGATCACCATCACCAATTTCCGTATCTAATTGAGTTAAATAATCTTTATGTTCATCAAATAATTGATCACATCGAGTTAACCATTGAATGATCTGTTGTTTTGTTAAATTCATATTAGCATCCCCAACGTAGCCCTGCGGTATGTACTGGGGCATCCCACAAAGATAACATTTCATCGTCCACTTTCAATAATGTAATGGAAATACCTTGCATATCTAAAGAGGTGCAATATGAACCGACCAAGCTACGCTCGATTTTTAAGCCATAATTATCACAACAACGTTCTAATATATTATAAACACCATAGAGTTCTGATAATGGCACACTGCCTAAATTGTTTACCAAGGCAATCACTCGATCACCGCTTTGCAATGAACGTTTATTTTCATTGATTTCTTGCCATTCCGTACCATCTGCGTTCCATTGTCGGACAACGCGTTGATATTGTCCATTTTCAATAATAGTTTCAAACATCTGAGAAACGGTTTCATCCAGCGATACGAATTTTCTCCGTTCAATTCCCGGTTCACCATGAATTCCCACACCAAATTCCATTTCATTTTCAGCTAAAATGAAAGAAGGTTTACCCGCTGCCGGAACCGTGCAAGCACCTAATGCAATACCGATAGAATGTCCATTATTATTTAATTGACGTCCTAACTCAGCAAGTTTTTGTAAGGGATAACCTTTTTCTGCCGCCGCACCTAATATTTTTTCAATCAAAACCGTATTCGCAACACCACGACGACCGGCCGTATATAAACTGTCTTTAACCGCCACATCATCATCAACTAAAACCGTCGCAACTTTTATGCCCGAATCATTTAACAATTCAACGGCAGTTTCAAAATTCAATACATCTCCGGTATAATTTTTAATCAACAATAAAACGCCTTCTCCGGAATCAACGGACATGGCACATTCAAACATTTGATCCGGTGTCGGTGAAGTAAAAATAGCTCCGGGACAAGCACCGTCTAACATACCTTTTCCAATAAAACCCGCATGCATCGGTTCATGCCCGCTGCCACCACCGGAAATTACGGCAACTTTGCCCGATACAGGAGCATCAATACGACGAACATAAACCGGTTCGTTATTTAGTTCCAATAAATCAACATGAGCTTTAGCAAACCCTTGTAATTGTTCCGTTAATACATTTTCTATTGAATTAATTAATTTTTTCATTACGTTTCTCCTAAAAAAATAACGAGCGATACTTTAACAAAAATTCATAAATTTTTTTGTGACCGACTTAGCAAAAATGAAAAAAACTTTTAAAATTCTTACACTTCTATTTTCTCCTACAAATCTCTCTAAAAGTGCGGTACAATTTCAGCCATTTTTGATTAAATGAAATATGATAAACGATGAGCTATTTCCAATATATTCCCAATGAAAATGCCATGATTGAATTTGGTGCCAAATTAATGCACATATTAGCAGGCACAAAAAGCAATCACGGTATCACCTTATTTTTAAACGGTGATTTAGGTGCGGGGAAAACCACATTAAGTCGCGGAATGATCCAAAGTTTAGGTCACCAAGGCAATGTGAAAAGCCCGACTTATACTTTAGTGGAAGAATATCATTTACAGGGCAAGCATATTTATCATTTTGATTTATATCGTTTAAGTGATCCGGAAGAACTAGAATTTATGGGTATTCGGGATTATTTTTCTACGGACAGTATTTGCTTATTAGAATGGGCGGAAAAAGGGCAAGGCATTTTGCCACCCGCTGATTTATTAGTGAATATCAGCTATGCGGATACTGCTCGCAATATTGAATTAATTGCCAACTCCCCTGTTGGCCAACATATTTTGGAAAGTTTCAATTGATCAATATGAAAGGTTTTATTAAATTATTTTCTTTATTTATTTCGCTCTCATTATCTTCCACTGCGGCTTCTGCGGCTGTGTGGACGATTGCCATTGATCCCGGTCACGGCGGAAAAGATCCCGGTGCAATCAGCAAAAACTTAAGAATTTACGAAAAAAATGTGACACTTTCCATCGCTCGTGAATTAAAAGTCTTATTAGATAAAGATCCGAATTTTAAGGGAGTTTTAACCCGTCGCGGCGACTATTATATTTCCGTCCCGGAACGTTCCGAAATTGCCCGTAAAAATAAGGCCAATTATTTAATTTCTATTCATGCGGACTCATCTCTCAATCCGAATTTACGCGGAGCATCCGTGTGGGTGTTATCTAATCGTCGTGCCAGTGATGAAATGGGGCAATGGCTGGAAGATCACGAGAAACAATCAGAATTATTAGGCGGTGCCGGTAAAGTATTAGCCGGTCATAATGAAAGATATCTTAATCAAACGGTGCTTGATTTGCAGTTCGCTCATTCACAACGTACCGGTTATGAATTAGGAAATACCGTCTTACGCCATTTTGGTCGCTTAACTCAATTAAGCCGCAGTAAACCGCAACACGCCAGTCTTGGTGTGCTACGTTCGCCGGATATTCCGTCCATTTTGGTGGAAACCGGCTTTTTATCCAATAAAGATGAAGAGTTACGTTTAAATAATGCCGCCTATCGTCGCAAACTCGCTCGCACTATTTATGACGGTTTAGTGGAATTTCGCAAGCGTCAAGGCGGAGCGGATGCGGCTATCAAAGCAATTTCTGATGACACTCAATCATCGTCTACTAAAAATAAAGTGCAATATTCCGGTGTCCGCCATAAAGTGAAAAGCGGTGAAACTCTGTTGGGCTTAGCCAATAAATATCATGTGAAATCCGATGATATTGTGGCATTAAACAAACTCAAAAGCCGCAATCTGTTTATCGGTCAAACCATAAAAATCCCGGGTAAAACCAAAGTTGTCGAAACCAAAAACAGTAAAGTAACAAAAGACAGCAAAAGTGCGGTAAAAAATACGGAAAAATCCAAATCCGTACCCAAATACCACACCATAAAAAAAGATCAGACTTTATATGCGGTATCTCGTGAATATGGCATTCCGGTGGATAAATTAATTAAAATCAATAAATTAAAAGACGGAAAAGTTCAAGCAGGACAAAAAATCAAATTACAGGAATAGGAACAAATCATGCCGATTCAAATTTTACCACCCCAACTGGCCAACCAAATCGCCGCCGGCGAAGTAGTAGAACGCCCGTCGTCCGTGGTCAAAGAATTAGTGGAAAACAGCCTTGATGCGGGAGCAACACAGATCCACGTGGATATTGAAAACGGCGGAACAAGCCTGATCCGTATCCGCGATAACGGCATCGGTATTCCTAAAGCAGAATTGAGTCTGGCTTTAGCTCGCCACGCCACAAGCAAAATTACCTGTTTAGATGATTTAGAAGCAATTTTAAGTTTAGGTTTCCGCGGTGAAGCCTTGGCCAGTATCAGCTCCGTTTCCCGTTTAACGCTCACATCCCGCACGGCGGAACAAAATGAAGCCTGGCAGGTTTATGCGGAAGGACGGGATATGGAAACTACCGTTAAACCTGCCTCACACCCTGTGGGAACAACCGTCGAAGTAGCCAATTTATTTTTTAACACTCCCGCTCGCCGTAAATTTTTACGCACAGATAAAACGGAATTTGGTCATATTGATGAAGTGATCCGCCGTATTGCCTTGGCAAAACTCACCATTGCCTTTACCTTGACACATAACGGCAAAATTATTCGTCAATATAAACAAGCCGTCAATGATCAACAAAAACTCAAACGCATTGCGGCCATTTGCGGCGATGATTTTGTTTCTAATGCCCTACATATTGATTGGAAACACAATGATCTGCATTTATCCGGCTGGGTGGCTCTGCCAAGCTTTAACCGCAATCAAAACGATTTGGCATACAGCTACATTAACGGTCGAATGGTACGGGATAAAGTGATTAATCATGCTATTCGTCAGGCTTATGCGGAACATTTAAATAGCGAGCTGTTTCCGGCTTTTGTGTTATTTTTGGATCTCAATCCCAATGATGTGGATGTGAATGTGCACCCCACCAAACACGAAGTACGCTTCCAACAATCCCGCTTAGTACACGATTTTATCTATCAAGGTATTGCTAATGCGTTGCATAGCGAACCGGCTTTGGACCTGCCTTTAACGGAACAATCCGGCACAGAGCGAATTCCGCACAATCAAATCAGCGAACCGCTTCCTCTTTGGCAAGTGCAAGGCCAAACTCAAGGAACAAGCAAAATCGAACCAAATCGCAGTGCGGCGGGCAAAAATATTTTCCAAGAGAGAAGCAAATCAAGTTATAATCCGCCAAAATTCGGCAAATATACACCGCACTTTTATTCACCGCACTTTTATTCACCGCATTTCAGCACAGAAGGGGTGAATAAAACGGAACAGAAAGCCTACGCTGAATTGATTGGTTCACAACCTCGGCAAACACCACTGCAAGAAAAACCGATTTCTGTCTCAACCACGATTGCTACGCATCTGCAAACAGCCAATAATGTGTTACAAGTACTTACACTTGTACAAAATAAAGCATTATTATTACAGCAAAATCAACAGCTTTATTTATTGCCATTGACTGCGTTGCAGCACCTGAAATTCCGTTTAAATCTGCAAAATCCGCAAGCTCAACGGCAAGCCCTGCTAATTCCGGTTACCTTTAAGTTAGACGATCATCAACAAGCCCAATGGCAACAGCAAAAAGATTGGTTTGCTCAACTGGGTTTTAGTTTTGATGAACATTTAAATCAGCACCGCATTACACTCACTGCCGTACCGCAGTGCTTACGTCAACAAAATCTGCAAAAATGTGTGATTAGTGTATTATCTCAGCAAATCACAGAATTCTCGCTATTTTTAACCGCACTTTTAGAACAAATCGAATTTTCAGAAATCACCATTTTAGCCGATGCGGTAAATATATTGACGGAAGTGGAAACTCTTGCAGATAAACAATTGCTGCAAGATTTATTGATTAATGTGGATCTTTCCGATTATTTATAGAACGTAATATGCAATTTCAATCTAATAGCAAACCAACGGCAATTTTCTTAATGGGGCCGACAGCCTCCGGCAAAACGGATTTAGCAATCTGGTTACGACAACACTTGCCCGTGGAAATCATCAGCGTTGATTCTGCCCTAATTTACAAAGGAATGGATATCGGCACAGCAAAACCGAGCAAAGCAGAACTAGCGCTTGTCCCACATCGATTGATTGATATTAAAGATCCCGCCGAAAGTTATTCGGCCATGGAATTTCGCAATGATGCTCTGAGGGAAATGGCAGATATCACCGCTCAAGGTAAAATCCCGCTTTTAGTGGGCGGCACAATGCTCTATTACAAAGCCTTACTGGAGGGCTTATCACCTCTACCGCAAGCAAAAGCGGAAGTGCGGTCAGAAATCGAGAAAAAAGCCGCCTTAATCGGTTGGCCTGCAATGCACGAAATACTTATAAAAATCGATCCCGTTTCTGCTCAACGCATCAATCCTAACGATTCCCAACGCATTAACCGTGCTTTGGAAGTGTTTTATATTTCCGGCAAGACATTGACAAAACTCACAGAACAAAAAGGCGAACCACTACCTTACAATATTCTGCAATTTGCCATCGCTCCACAAGATCGTGCCGTTTTACATGAACGCATTGCCTTACGTTTTCATAAAATGATCGAACAGGGCTTTCAACAAGAAGTGGAAAAACTTTATCAACGCGGTGATCTTAATCCTAATCTGCCATCCATTCGTTGTGTGGGTTATCGCCAAATGTGGGAATATTTAAATGGCGAAGTAGATTTTAATGAAATGATTTTCAAAGGAATCGCCGCCACCCGCCAACTCGCCAAACGACAAATTACTTGGCTACGCGGCTGGAAAAGCCCGATTCAGTGGTTAGATAGCTTACAGCCGGAAATGACAAAAGAACTAGTACTCAAAACTATATAACCAACCTTTTAAGCATAAACTGATTTAACAAAAAATCAGATCCATTTTTTGATAAAACTAATCTAACAATATAGTGCTGTTTCACTACAAACTTAAAATAACCTTAAAGTGCGGTGTGTATTTTCAAAAATTTTACTCGACCAACACACCTTAAAAAACAAAAAAACCGCAACTCTTTCAAATTGCGGTTTCTTTAAT
>NZ_SLYB01000006.1 GCF_004340985.1 Cricetibacter osteomyelitidis | reverse complement strand
ACTGCTTATTATAAACTCTATGGCTATTTAGATATTGGTTACGGTGTACGCACGGAAAAAGACGGCAAATATGCCTATTTACGCAAGGCGGCGGACTTAGGAAGTAGAGAGGCACAATATGCTATTGCAGAAATATTAGGAGACATTGACGATACAGAAACGCTGGAAATGCGACTAAAAATAGTTGAACAGTTGTATTTTTGCGCATCAGAACAAGGGCTTGGAATTGCCTCTGATAGATTGGGGATTCTTTTAAAAAGTACAGAGAGGTATGAAAAAGCCTTAGAATCTTTCCACCAAGGTGTAAAAAATGGTAACACTCAATCTGCATTATGGCTAGCTGACGGATTTAGCGGTAAAGCAAAAGAGGGGGAAATGGACTTTCTGAATTTATCTGAAGATCAAGAGCGTTCTAAACGATATCAGATTATTAAAACATACTTATCTTATAATGATTACCTCCAACCCACTGTTCCCGATTTAGATGATATTGTACCGTTGCCGCCCGCCCCGCTGCCCGAATGGGACGGCAAGATTGCTTTCCAACGTTGGTATGAGGGCGAAGCCCCGCCAAGACCGAGCGAAGCATTAATGTATCATCTGGCACGTCAGGCAGGCTTAGACCCTGACACAGGCTTTGATGAAACGACGGGCTTGCCGAAAGAAGTGAAAAAGAAAAAGTAGGCTAATCCCACCGCACTTTTTAAAAGCGCGGTGGTTATTTATTTTGTATCAACATTTTTGATTTTTTTCATTGTGTTTAGAGCGCCTTCCCATCATCAAAAAACGGTGTTGATTGATTATGAAGAGCCCAAACGGGCGGTCGGTTTTGTGATGGAGCATAATATGTTGGATAACTACTGGGATGACAGCGAGCATTCGCTTAATACCCGTGCACCGCATTTGGGCAAAAATTGTGTCACACCGATGCAAGATGTTTCCTCTATTGTAACCGGACAGGTGCTGTGGGATATCAATTATAATTTTTGTCAATCTTGGGACAGGCAAAATAATACCCAATGGGGGACAGATAATATTGAAACCGACTTGATGGAGCAGAGAAAACGGTTTGTGCGAACGGATTATCAACCGAACACGAAATTGGGTGCGGAGGGCAAGTTGTTAATGGCGCAAATCGTCCGCACATATGACGACCCCGATGTAGAAGACATCATGCAAGTCTATTTAAAAAACATCAAACAAACGACCAGCTATATTTATACGGAAAACCAATATTTCCGTTTTCCGCCGCTGGTTTCGGCATTTATCGAACATTGGGAGAGAATGCGCGGTGCAGGACGGGAAGGCCCGATTCACTGGTTTGCGATAACTAATTCGTCGGATGCGGGGATTGGTAAAGGAACAAAGACCACCAATGATATGTTAAGGTTATTAGGGCGGCAGGACGTTATGCCGAATGTGGCGAAAGCGGTTCGGGAGGAGGAATTGAAATGGCAGCTCAAGATATTGGATATTCAAGAGACAAAGGTAAGAAACGATGCGCTGAATTATATTCCCGCTGCCAAACCGTTATTAAATCAAAATCTGAAAACGGTGGAGGAACAGCGACAATGGGTTAGGCAGGAAATGACACGGATAGAGGCGTTGAAAACGGAAAATGCCGACACAGCGGATACCGCAGATGATAACGACGAGACCAAAGAGACGAATCTCACCCGAGAACTCGGCTATGAGCTTAGCGACAATCCGGGGATTAAGGCGCATATTTGCACGCTGATGCCGAAAGATAAAACGGGCAAGTATGTGCATACTTATAAGAAACAGGGGAAAGACGAACCGGCTGAAGTTTATGTGCATTCTAAGGTCACGATAATGGACGATGTGTTTACGTTTATCGGTTCGGCGAATTTGAATACGCGCAGTATGCAGTTGGATACTGAGTTGGGGATTTTAACCGAATGTCATGAAAGCACGCAGGCATTGCGTAAGCGTTTATGGGGATTGCATACCGGTAATAATCCGGCGGCGAATCCGGATAAGATGCACGATTATCAGGTGGCAGCAAAAGCATTTAGTTCATGGCAAGAAATCATTAATATAAATAAAAAAATAGCAAATTCTTATAATTGTGCTTTACGTGAATTTTTACGTACCGATCCGGATATCAGCCGTATGGATTAATGATGAAAGTTTTAAAATATTTATTTATCACAGTACTGATTTTAACCGTTGCAGCGGTTATTGGTTTTTATCATGTTATCGGTCAACTGGATATGGGCGGTGGGCCGAAATATCGCCAGACATCACAAGGATTAACCGACAAAGAGAAACGAAAGATGAACAACACAAAATTAACGCAACTCCAAGCTCATTTAGATTTTCAGTGTCAACACGAAGAACGTCCCGAACGCTCACAAGAAGTCCAACAACTGTATGATTACGCACTCTATTACGACCTGCACAATATGTGGACGGGCAAAAAAGGCGATGAGGTGTGGAACGGCTTAGCCCGTTTTTACCGTATTGCGGCATTAAACGGCGATTATAAAGCCAATTTACGTTTGCAATATCTCTTAAAAAGCGGGCGTATCAGTAGTCAGTTTCCGCAAAGTGAGGTACACAGCTTAAATGAACATTTTGCACAACAGCTGCCTGCAACTGCTTATTATAAACTCTATAGCTATTTAGATATTGGTTACGGTGTACGCACGGAAAAAGACGGCAAATATGCCTATTTACGCAAGGCGGCGGATTTAGGAAGTAGAGAGGCACAATATGCTATCGCAGAAATATTAGGAGATATTGATGATAAAGAGACTCTAGAAATGAGGCTAAAAATTACAGAACAGCTATATGCTTGTGCATCTGAACAAGGTCTAGGGAGTGCTTCTGATTATTTGGGATTGCGGTATGAAGGAAGAAAAGAATATACAAATGCGTTAAGAGCATTTCACCAAGGGGTAAAAAATGGCAGTAGTATTTCTGCAACTATTTTAGTTGAAATCTTTAAAAAAGAAAGTAAAGAAGATTATTTAACTAATTTAAAACTAGAATTGGATTCTGAACGTTCTCAACGTTACGAGATTATTTGGCGTTATTTATCTTATAACGACTATCTCCACCCCACTGTCCCCGATTTAGACGAGATAATACCACTTCCGCCCGCCCCGCTGCCCGAATGGGGCGGCAAGATTGCATTTCAACGTTGGTATGAGGGCGAAGCCCCGCCAAGACCAAGCGAAGCGTTAATGTATCATCTGGCACGCCAGGCAGGCTTAGATCCTGACACAGGCTTTGATGAAGCGACGGGCTTGCCGAAAGAAGTGAAAAAGAAAAAGTAGGCTAACCCCACCGCACTTTTTAAATTTTAAAAGCGCGGTGGTTAGGTGGTTATTTTGTATCAACATTTTTGATTTTTTCATTGTGCTATGAGATTTTTAAAATACCTGTTTGTCACCCTGTTATTTCTTGCTATCGCGGCGGTTATCGGTTTTTATCATATCATCGGTCAACTGGATATGGGGGGCGGGCCGAACTCCCGCCGTACCTCACAAGGATTAACCGACAAAGAGACAACTTAACGCTATACTTACCGAAAAACTTACCTGCAGCGATTTCATCCATGTTTTGCGTTGTGCCACAGATTTCTTCCTGTAACATTGATTTAAGGCTTAAATCTGCATACATCTGCTTAAGACGACGGTTTTCTTCTTCCAACTCGCGCAATCTACTGATTTCGGAAATCTCCATGCCACCGCGTATCTGGCGCGCCATTTATAATATGTCGCACTTGGATATCCCATGTTTACGGTACACATCTTTAACCATCATACCTGCTTCGGCTTCTTTTCAATACCGCAATAATTTGAGATTCACTCATTCGTTTTGTCATCATTTTCTCCAAGTTTTGTTGAGATATTCTACTATGGAGTTGTGTTATTTTAGGGGAAATTACATATTATTTTTATAAATGTATTAATATGTTTACAAATCTGTTTGCCATAAGATCGGATGAGTATCTTGATAGGATAGCTGCACTTTTTGTCCGATCGATAAGAATTGATTGGATTGTACTTTTATCTCCGTTAAGGTTGCGCTGCCAACAATTTGAATCTGATACTGATAATATTGTCCTAAAAATTGTTTATGTAAAATCAGACCATTACCTTGTAAATTCGGAACAATATGAATGTGATGGGGGCGGATAAGCCATTGAAGTGCGGTATTTTTTTTCGCTGTTTTACCATTTGCCAAATTGATTTCATCATTAAGCTGCTGTACACCAAAAAGCGAATGGAGCCGATTTTTCTCATCAATATAACAATCAATATAGTTACAACTGCCAAGAAATTCTGCTACAAATTTACAGTTGGGTTGATAATAGAGTTTATCCGTTTCTCCGCTTTGAATAATTTTACCGTCTTTCATTAAGGCAATTTTATCCGCAAAAGCAAAGGCTTCTTCTTTGCTGTGTGTGACAAAAATCGCTGAAATGCCTTGTTGTTTTAAAATTTGCTTAATTTCGTCAATCATTTGATAGCGTATCTGGCTATCAATATTGGAAAACGGCTCGTCCAACAGTAAAAGTTGCGGTTGACAAGCTAAGGCACGGGCGATTGCCACACGTTGTTGCTGGCCGCCGGAGAGTTGGTGGGGATAGCGATTTTCCAGACCGCTTAAATGTACTAGATTAAGCATATCGTACAAAATTCGTTGTTTTTCATCCGCACTTTTTTTGTCCAGACCAAATTGAATATTTTGTGCCACAGTTAAATGGGGAAAGAGTGCGTAATCCTGAAAAATAAAGCCAATGTTGCGTTGTTCTACCGGAACCGAGGTAAGATCTTGTCCCTGTAACAAAATCTTTCCTTGACTAATTGGTTGTAAACCGGCAATGGCTTTTAATAAGGTCGTTTTACCACAGCCACTTGCACCCAATAAACATAAAATTTCATTGTGTGCCAGCTGAAGATCGAGATTGTGTAAAACGATTTGTTGGTTGTATTGACAATTAATGGATTGAATTTTGAGATGAGACATTATCGATCCCTTTGCGTGGTTAAAATAAGTGAGCGGGTAAGCCAAATAACCGGCATTAATCCAACTAGAATCAGGGTTAAGGCGGGTAAAGCAGCGTTTTCCAGTTGCTCGTCTGATGTAAAAGCAAAAACATAAGTAGCTAAGGTATCAAAATTGAAAGGTCGTAGTAATAAGGATGCATTAAGTTCTTTCATACATTCAATAAAAACCATTAAAAGTGCGGTTAAAATTCCTTTAGAAAGTAACGGAAAATGTACTTTTTTTAACATTTTTATGCCGTTTGTACCTAAACTTTGGCTTGCCATATCTAAGGTTGGCGCAATTTTTTGTAGGGAGGTTTGAATGCCACCCAATGCCATCGCAGAAAAGCGGATCACATAGGCTGATACTAAGGCAAAAATTGAGCCGGAAAAAATTAAACCTACCGGGGATAAATCCAACCATTTGAGTAATGCGTTCAGCTGATGATCGGCAAAGGTATAGGGAATTAAGATACCTATGGCTAATACCGTACCGGGAATAGCATAACTTAAACCGGAAAGATGTAAGGCATATTGGGTCGTTTTCTGAATTGCTTTTGAGCGAAGATTTAAACGTTGATAAAAATGCAATAATAGCGCAAAAATAATGCAGATTATTGAGGCAATAACAGAAATTAATAAACTGTTATAAGCGTATTCAGTGAAATAACGTAATTGTGCCTGTTCAAAATAATGGATTGCCCAATAGCTCAATTGCAGGGTGGGAATGAAAAAGGCAAATGCCACTAAACTCCAGCAATAACCTTGTACGAAAATGCATTTTATACCACTTAATCGTTTGAGTTCCGTTTTCTTTTCATAACCTCGCTGATAGGTTTTTTGTTTGCGCCGACTGTAATTTTCCAAAATTAATAAGCTGAAAATCAATAATAGAATAAAAACAGATAGCTGCGATGCTGTTGCTAAATCGCCCAAGCCTAGCCAGGTATCATAAACCGCGGTAGTCAAAGTAGGAACGGCAAAGTAGGAAACGGTACCGAAATCGCCTAATGTTTCCATTGCAACCAAGGCGCAACCAACAGCGATTGCCGGTCGGACGAGGGGAAAAATGACTTTTTGTAATAATTTTCGTGGTGTTGCGCCCAATAATCTGGCACTCTGAATTAAGTTTTCGCTTTGTTCCAATAGTGCTAAGCGAACCAGTAAAAAAATGTAAGGATACAATACCAACGCCAACACAATACAGGCTCCGCCCAACGTGCGGATTGGCGGAAACCAGTAATCCTGACCGCTTTGCCAGGTAAAGGTCTGGCGTAAAAAAACTTGTACCGGACCGGCATAGTCTAACAGATCCGTATAAAGATAACCGACCAGATAAGCCGGCATAGCCAAAGGAAGGCAGAGCAGCCATTGCAGAATTCGTTGTCCGCGAAATTGATATTGAGAAACAAACCATGCGCAAGGTAAAGCAAAAATTAAGCTAAAAAAAACCGTGCCGATTACCAAAAGTACTGAATTGGCTACATAATCGGTGAAAACCGTTTGCCAAAGATGCTGAATATTTTGCCAATTAACTGTCCAGGATTGATAAAAAATCGAAATAATCGGCTGGATAAAGAACAGCGTAATAAAAAGTGCGGTCAGAAACCACATTATTTTGCTTAATTTAGCGGAAAAGAAAGGCATTAGTGATTCAAATTTGCGAGTGATTAAATGAGAATGATTATAACATAAATTTACACCGGTTTTAGTTAAAAATAGCTGATATGAGGAGGATGATAGCTTATTGTCAGGTAGTATACGATGGTTAAAAATGAAATAGGATGATTAAAATTTTTAGAAAATAATAAGATAATCAAAAATATGTCGAGAAAGATAACTGTGTGGATAATGAGGCGATGCGTTTTTTTGAGTAGGGAATATGGCGATATATTAAAGCTGAGAAGAAACTTGAGCAGGCTATTTGCAAATACATATTTTATTACAATCATGAGTATATTCATTAAAAACTAAAAGGACGGAATACAGCATCAATACTGTATTTCGTCCTCGAATTAGCTTAAACAAGCCGATTTGCCGGATAACATATTGAAATTACAAATCAAACTTTACTTCATCAATTAATTTGAGTGCTTTATCATAATTTTCAGCGATTTTGCTGATTGGTAAGGCATCTTTATCAAACGTTCCCCAGGATTTAACGAGAGCAGAAGGTTCTACACCTGTTTTAACCGGATATTCGTGGTTTAATTCTGCATATAATTGTTGTGCTTTATCGCCACTTAAATATTCAGCCAGTTTAACGGCATTTTCTTTGTTCGGAGCATATTTGGCGATTGCGATGCCACTGATATTGATATGCGTGCCTTGTGCATTCTGGTTCGGGAAGTTGATGTAAACCGATTCCGCCCAGGCTCGTTGATTATCATCTTCTAACATTTTGCCGTAGTAATAGCTGTTACCTAACGCATAATCGCAAATACCTTCTTTTATTGCTTTCACTTGATCACGGTCACCACCTTGCGGTTTTTGTGCTAAATTGGCTTTTAAACCCTCTAAAAAGGCTTTGGCTTTCGCTTCACCGTCGTGGGCGATCATTGATGCAATTAATGAAACATTGTAAGCGTGTTTACCGGAACGCACACAAACTTTGCCTTTTAACTCAGGTTTTGCTAAATCGTAATAAGTGAAATCCTGCGGTAATCTGCCGACACGATCTTTTGAGGTATAAATGGCACGTGCACGAGTGGTTAATGCAAACCATTGACCTTTATCGTCACGATACTGTGTAGGAATATTTTTTTCTAATACTGGGCTGTGTATCGGTTGTGCCAGTCCTGCATTTACGATCTCCATAACACGTTTGATGTCAACAGTGAGTAATACATCCGCTTTACTCAGTTCGCCTTCACGTTTTACCCGTTCAACTAATCCTTTATTGTCAAAAAGTGTATTAACTTTGATTCCGGTATCTTTTTCAAATTCTTTTAAAATCGGTTCGATAAGATAAACCTGGCGATAAGAATAAACATTCACTTCACCGCTAGCCAAGGCACCACTTGAAATTAAGCTTGCTAAGGCTAAAGCTGTAAATGATTTTTTCATAAAACTCTCCTTAAGTATGATTAGGCAAAATTGCGCTAAATATTAGATAAGTTAATTGATAAAATGTCAATAAGAATTATTCTTATTTGATGTCTGTGTGGCGTAGCACAATTAACAAGAAAACGGGGAAATCAGATAAACTTCCCCTTGGCGTTAAAATCAATGTAAAAGTGCGGTCATATTATTGCCAATATTTTTTCTTGGAGGTTTGCCCAATACCAGGGTTAAAGCTATTGGTCGGATCCAAGGCTTTATAGAATTGACGTAATTCAGGTTTAGCCTGATATAGATGCCCGACATTATGTTCGGCAGGATATTCTGCACCACGTTGATTTAATAAGGCTAACATTTGATGCTCTAATTCCATGCAATCATTACCTTTTTTAATAATGTAGTCTTGATGGAATACGTGACACATAAAATGTCCGTAATATAGTTTATGGATAATTTTATTTTCGATTTCTGTTGGTAATTTTTCAAACCACGCTTTATCGTTACGACGTAATGCAACATCCAATGCAACAATATCTTCAACTTCTTTTTCGTGAATTGCGCGATAGCGGATTGCCGCTGAAGCTACCGCAAAACGGTGTAACATTGCGGCTTGGGTTTCTTCCGCATTACATTGGAAATAATTCCCTTTGGATTTATCCGCAAAGTAGGATTTTAAATAATCTTGTGCTTCTTTAACACCGGTTCCACCAAATTTTACAATTAAATGGTGTTCATATTGATCACGGTATTGCCATAGGATTTTTGGCAAGTGCTGCGGTAAAATTTTAGCAATCAGTTGCATAATTTTGTCGCTTGGATCATTAGGTAAAAAGCTGACTTTTTTAGCAATACGATCTACTTTTGCTTTTAAGGCAAACAGTTTTGGTAGCCAGTGTGTACCGAATTTTTTGATCACCCAGAAAGTGTCTTTACCGTATTTGGCTGCAATATCAAACGCATCACGGTGAATATACTCACCTGAAATAGGCAATTGTTGAAAATTGGCAAGTATATGCCGGCGGATATCGTTTAATACATTCGTATCATTGGTTCCAATATAAAAAACAGCAGTTTCTTTTTCCATTGGAAAGGTATCTAAACGTACAGCGAAAACGGCAAGTCTACCCGCACTACCTGATGTTTCATAATGACGGGCGGGATCCGCATTGAAGCGGGCTGGAGAGTTTTCATCTACTTGACGCACATGATGACAATAAGAATGATCATGACCTTTACCGCAGTCATGTTGAATATCTTTACGTTGATAACGCTGGTTCTGGAGATTTTCTAAAATTTCTTCCGGCTCATCACCTAATTCAATACCCAAATGATTTTTTAATTCAAGTTCACCTTGTTCATTAAGTTGGGCATAAATTGCCATTTCGGTATATGCCGGACCACGTTGTACTAGAGCACCACCGGAGTTATTACATACGCCGCCAATCACTGATGCGCCGATACAGGATGAACCAATAACGGAATGAGGTTCACGACTATGGGCTTTTAGGGTTATTTCCAATTCATTTAACGTTGAACCTGGTAGACAGACGGCTTGTTCCGCATTATTGATCAATTGGATACCGTTCATGCGCATAGTATTGATGATAACAATATCACGATCATAATCGTCTCCGCTTGGCGTTGAGCCTCCCGTTAAACCGGTATTTGCTGCCTGGCTGATAATAATTGTATCTGCCGCTACGCAAACTTTTAATACCTGCCAATATTCAACTAAATTAGCAGGTCTGACAACAGCGATAGCACTTCCCGTACCGAAACGGTAACCACTACGGTAATGTTCTGTTTTTGCAGGATCGGTAATAATGAATTTATTACCAATAATATCAGTTAATTGATCAATCAGTTGTTGTGTTGTTATAGCCATAAGTTGTTACCTTTTTGTTGGATAAATTAACAACATTATAACAAACACTGATTGGCTGTAAATTGGAATTATGAGGCGAAAAACAGGTGGTTGATGGTTGCCTCTAAACGGGCAATGTAAGGCTGGTTGTCGTTGAGGTTTCCCGCGGTCGCAAACGTGTCTAAAATGATACCGCACTTTCCGTCAACGGTGTAATGATCGAAAGACATTAATATATGGATAAAGGCAGAAGATGTTGACTTGAAGGAAAAATAGTCGTGAATCAAAATTCCATGAAAAATGACCGCACTTTTGAGTGAAAACTAAAAGTGGGCTGCACCTTAATTAGTTGGTTTGGTATCCAATATTTAGGGGACAGCCCACTTCAACAATAAAATGAGCAATAACGGATTACTGTACGATAATTAATCCCTGACAACCTTTATCGGCCAATAAGAGATTGGCAGCACCGAAGCTAAAAGGGTAATTATTGGATGAGGTATGTTCAAATTTCACCAGAATTTTGGTTTCACCACTGATCCAAACCGTGTCTTGCCAGCTGATATCTGAATCATCCACCGGTTGACCATCGACGCTTTCGACGATAAATTTTGCCCCCTGCATATAAAATCCGGTGGCTTCATTTGCCGTTAACGTCCAACGTTCCAAGCTGTCGAGCTTGGCGCTGACATCAATACGGCGAGGATCAAAACGGCGTTGGTTGATCATAAAACTTTTTGTATCAAGATGAAATTTGCGTTCCTGTACAATTGGTTGTGTCGGTCTTTCCGCAGCGACAAACCGGTAATTTTTTTGACTGTCAAAAGCGGATGGTAAACCTTCGGGGCGTAATTCCAATACGGTATTATCATGCAATTCATTATCGGCACTGAAAAAAGCACCGACTTTATCGAAGAAACTGCGTTTTGCCCCGCTAATCAGTGAAATATTATCACCTTCATTGAGATTAACGACGATTTCCGCACGTTCGCCGGGCGATAAGAAAATTGATTTGACCGATTTGCTTTGCGGCAAAAATCCCGTACCGCGACCGATTAATAAAAATTCGCGATCATCATCGAAATGTAACGGATAAGTTCGGCTTAAGGAGGCATTCAAAATACGTAATCGCACCCAGCCGCGTGGCACGGTAAGATAAGGGGATTCTTGTCCGTTGACAAATAAGCGTTCGCCGAGAAATTGCGGTTGATTTGCCTGAAATAATTGCGTACCGCTACTGTTTAAAGTCATATCCTGCAAAATCAACGGAATATCATCCACACCGTATTTGCTAGGTAAATTTGATTTGCGGGTTTCATTATCTTCAACGATCCACATTCCCACTAATCCGCGGTAAGTTTGATAAGCGGAGTGCATTAAGGTATCGCTGCGATACCAACAAGTCGAGGTGGTTTGAGTGACTTGAACGACCGGAGCCCAGGATTGTTTGGGGTTGAGTGCCTGCATTACGCCGCCGAGCGACTCACCGGAAGTTTGCAAACCCTGAATAGTCACGGATACTGCATGGGGCAGGTTATTGTGATACATCAATTTGACATAATCACCTTGCTTTACTTTAACGGTCGGGCCCAAGTAATGACCGTTGAATCCCCAAACTTCAACTGTTTTTTTTTCTAATAATGCGGTCTGCGTTTCTTGCATTGTCAGCAGAATCGGGCGGCCGCGGCGGCTTTCCATTAACGGCGGAATAACTAATGGCGGGCGACTTGCTGCCAACGCCGCCTGAGGTAAAGATGCAAGTGCGGTTGCAATTAAAGAAGTTTTTAACAAATCTCGTCTGGTGCAACTTTTCATATTTCGCCCTAATGTGAAGCCTGTGCGATTTCCGCATCTAATTCGGCAATACGCTTTTCCATCACTTGATGGCAATATTCTGCTAATTCACGCACGTTTTCGCGATTATAAGCGGAAGTATCAATCGGTTGTAAAATTTCACAAATTACTTTGCCGTTATTCCAACGATTCAAATCGATTTTGTTATGGGTGGTGGAACAAACTACCGGAATGATCGGTACGCCTGCTAAAATAGCCGCATGAAATGCACCGGTTTTAAACGGCAATAAACCGCGGCCGCGGCTGCGAGTGCCTTCCGGGAACATCCAAATGGACAGGTTTTCATCATTAATCCGTTGTGCTAATTCTCCCATGGTGCCGTGTGCTTTAGAGCGGTTTTCACGGTCAATCAGAATATTGCCCGTCACCCAATACAAAATGCCGAAAAACGGTATCCAGATCAGACTTTTTTTGCCTACGGTTACGGTACGGGGTAAGACCATGTAAGAAATGGTGATCATATCATAGTTATTTTGGTGATTGCCGATATAAACGCTGCGACTGAATTTATCCGCATCTTTTGGAAAACGATGTTCCACTTCCAAACCGAATAGGGGATGCAGCCGTCCGAACCAACGGGCAAATACGCCGACATTACTTGGGTGACGGAAGCGGATCAGAGAGTAAATCGTGCCAAATATACAAATTAAAATACAACAAAAAACCACAATAATAATTCTTAATAATTTTAACATCTTTTACTCCTTCTTATTTTTTGTGCAAGTATAACGAAAATAAGGGAATAAGGGTATAAATCCGAGAAAAAAAGTATAATAATAAGAATAAATTTTCTATTTCGAGATGATATGAATAAAACTTATTTTATTGCAGATTTACATTTAAGTGAAAATCGACCGCACTTAACCGCATTATTTACGGATTTTATGCAGAATTTAGCGGTGAAGGCGGAGGCGGTGTATATTCTGGGCGATTTATTTGATTTTTGGATTGGCGATGATGAATCCTCAGAATTAATCGACATCGTGCAACAGCAGATTAAACAACTTACGGACAAACGGATTCCCTGTTATTTTATTCACGGCAATCGGGATTTTCTGATCGGAAAAACATTTGCCGAACAATGCGGTTTAATTTTGTTACCGGAATATCAAGTGGTAAATTTATATGGCGAAAATATTTTAATTTGTCACGGTGATACATTGTGTACGGATGATGTGAAATATCAGCAATTTCGCCGCAAAGTCCATCAAAAATGGCGACAAAAATTATTTTTATGTCTGCCGCTTAAAGTGCGGTTAAAAATCGCCGAGAAAATCCGCAGTAAAAGTAAGTGGGACAAACAATACAAATCCGCTGAAATTATGGATGTAAATCCGAATTTTGTGCTACAAACTTTCGATAAATTCAACGTGCAAAAAATCATTCACGGTCACACTCATCGACAAGATATCCACCAAATTCCACCGCACTTTACCCGTATTGTGCTAGGGGATTGGGGTGATACGGCCTCAGTGTTAGAAGTGAGTGAAAACGGAGAACGGTTTTTATAGTTCAATTTTCATTATAATGAAAATTGGCTAGTTCCCTTTTACATCAATAATAAATACTTCGGATTGCGAACCTAAACGCAATGGAATGCCCCAAAATCCGAAGCCGGAAGTGACAAAAAAGTGGCTTCCATTGATTTTTTCATAGCCGTAATCTAAACGATAAAGCATTTTTGTGATTAAATTTGCCGGGAAAATCTGCCCTTTGTGAGCGTGGCCGGATACTTGAATATCAATAGGCTGTTGCGAATTTTCAACGATTTCGCTCGGGCGGTGATCCAACACAAAAATCGGCAGTTTGGTATTCAGTGGTTTAAGCAATTCCGCAGTGCTTGGGCGGTTGCGAACTAAATCGTCGTTGCGACCCACTAGCACAAATTCATTATTTATGACCGCACTTTCATCCCACAACACTTTAATACCTGCTTTTTCGATTTCTCTGCGAATAGCATTTTGATGACCGAAAAAGTCGTGATTGCCCAAGGTGGCATACACACCGAGGGGTGCTTTCAGTTTGGCTAAATGCGGTTGCATATTTTCCGCCACATAAGCGTTGGTGTTATCATCCATAATATCACCGGGCAACAGCACTAAATCCGGCTTTTCCTGTTGGATGATATTTGCCAGTTTATCTAACTGTTTTGAACCGAATAACACGCCTAAATGAAAATCGCTTGCCATAGCAATACGTAGTGGTTTCAATGGTTTATCAATGGTAATGGAATAATGAATCACTCTTGGCGTGTAAGCGTTATACAGGCTGAGAGCGAATAAAAAAATCAGGCCAATCGGATAAAATACTTTCAAACCAAGATTTAATGCGTTGTGAGAAATCACACTGCGTAATAAGCGGAAACACGCCGCCATCGCAATGGTGACAAAAGACGAATAGAGTAGAAACACCAGCATCCACGCCATTTCGCGATAAATCGTGATCACTTGAGTGAAATGCAGTACCATTAAAGCATTGGGAATAATGAAAATCAGCAACGCTAACACACGACGACCACGGTGGCTTAGTTTTCCGCTGAAAATCCAGTACATTGTGCGAGTAAAAATATAAATAAATAGTTGTAAGGCGACAAATGCCGCCCCAAATATAACGTAATAATGCGTACCCACGGGAAGTCCTTTGTTAGAAATTTGAGTGGATATTTTACATTAAGATTGCAAAAATGCCTATGGTGAAACCTACGGCACACATATTAGCTATAAAAAAACAATGTCCCCCTTGAAATTCCCAAAACGGATGCTATTTAATTATCGTGAACATATTATGTTAAAAAGGATACGATTATGAACATTGAAAAATTTACTACAAAATTCCAGCAGGCCTTGGCGGAAGCTCAATCCTTTGCTTTAGGAAAAGACAATCAATTTATCGAACCTGTCCACGTTTTGAACGCATTGTTAAAACAAGAAGGCGGTTCTATTGCACCGATCCTGACTGCAACCGGTGCAAATTTGGCGGTGTTACGTCAAGAATTAAATAACGAACTCAATAAATTACCGCAAATTTCCGGCACCGGCGGCGATGTACAATTATCCCGTCAGACTGTGAATTTATTGAATTTATGCGACAAAATCGCTCAACAACGACAAGATAAATTTATTTCATCAGAATTATTTTTGCTTGCCGTTTTAGAAGAGCAGGGTGTATTGGGCAAATTGCTCGAAAAGTGCGGTGTAAAGAAACAAAATTTAATTAATGCCATCGAACAAGTACGCGGAGGACAACAAGTGAACGAGCAAAATGCGGAAGAAAACCGTCAGGCATTAGAAAAATATACTATTGATTTAACCGCTCGGGCTGAAAGCGGAAAATTGGATCCGGTAATTGGTCGCGATGAAGAAATCCGTCGTGCTATTCAGGTATTGCAACGTCGTACCAAAAACAATCCGGTGTTAATCGGTGAACCGGGTGTGGGTAAAACCGCCATTGTGGAAGGTTTGGCACAACGGATCGTCAACGGTGAAGTGCCGGAAGGTTTGAAAAACAAACGGGTGCTTTCCTTGGATATGGGGGCGTTAATTGCCGGGGCGAAATATCGCGGTGAATTTGAAGAACGTTTAAAAGCGGTACTTAACGAGCTTGCCAAAGAAGAAGGCCGTGTGATTTTGTTTATTGATGAAATTCACACCATGGTGGGAGCGGGCAAAACCGATGGAGCAATGGATGCGGGCAACTTGTTAAAACCAAGTCTGGCACGCGGCGAATTGCACTGTGTGGGGGCGACTACGTTGGACGAATATCGCCAATACATTGAAAAAGACGCGGCATTGGAACGCCGTTTCCAAAAAGTGTTTGTGGGCGAGCCGAGTGTGGAAGATACCATTGCCATTTTGCGTGGTTTGAAAGAACGTTACGAACTGCACCATCACGTGCAAATCACTGACCCGGCGATTGTGGCGGCAGCGACGTTATCGCACCGCTATATCAGCGACCGTCAGTTGCCGGATAAAGCCATTGACTTGATCGACGAAGCGGCAAGCTCGATCCGTATGGAAATCGATTCCAAACCGCAACCATTGGATCGTCTTGATCGCCGTATTATCCAATTGAAATTGGAACAACAGGCATTGAAAAAAGAAGAAGATGATGCCAGCCGTAAACGTTTGGAAATGTTAGAAAGCGAATTAGCGGAAAAAGAACGGGAATATGCCGAGCTGGAAGAGGTGTGGAAAAGCGAAAAAGCCGCACTTTCCGGTACTCAACATATTAAAGCTGAATTGGAAAACGCTCGCACCCAAATGGAACAAGCCCGTCGTGCCGGTGATTTAAATCGAATGTCCGAATTGCAATACGGCGTAATTCCGTCATTAGAAAAACAGCTGGCACAAGCTGATGCGGCCGAAGGTAAAGAAATGACTTTATTGCGTTATCGCGTAACAGACGAAGAAATTGCCGAAGTGCTTTCTCGTGCTACCGGTATTCCGGTTGCCAAAATGATGGAAGGCGAGAAAGAAAAATTGCTGCGGATGGAAGAGGAATTGCATAAACGTGTCATCGGTCAAAGCGAGGCGGTGGAAGCCGTGGCGAACGCCATTCGTCGTAGCCGTGCAGGATTATCTGATCCAAATCGTCCGATTGGTTCGTTCCTGTTCTTAGGTCCGACCGGTGTGGGTAAAACCGAGTTGTGTAAAACTTTGGCAAATTTTATGTTTGACGATGAAAACGCAATGGTGCGGATCGATATGTCTGAGTTTATGGAAAAACACAGCGTGTCCCGTTTAGTGGGTGCACCACCGGGATATGTGGGTTATGAAGAGGGCGGTTATTTAACCGAAGCGGTACGCCGCCGCCCGTATTCTGTGATTTTATTGGACGAAGTGGAAAAAGCACACAGTGATGTGTTCAATATCTTATTGCAAGTGTTAGATGACGGCCGTTTAACCGACGGTCAGGGACGCACCGTAGATTTTCGCAATACGGTGGTGATTATGACATCCAACCTAGGTTCGGATCTCATTCAAGGCGGCACCAACGAAACCTACGATGAAATGAAAACCTTGGTTATGAGCGTGGTTAGCCAACATTTCCGTCCGGAATTTATCAACCGTATTGACGAAACTGTGGTGTTCCACCCGTTAGGTCGCGAAAACATTAAAGCTATTGCAAATATTCAATTACAACGTTTGGTAAAACGTATGGAAACTCACGGCTATCACATTAAGTTCAGTGATAGTGCGTTAGATTTTATCGCAGAAATCGGTTATGACCCAATCTACGGAGCAAGACCGCTTAAACGGGCAATCCAAAACGAAGTGGAAAACCCACTTGCCCAACAAATTTTATCCGGCAGATTATTACCGGAAAAATTGATTACGGTGGATTGTATCGACGGCCGAATTGTGGCGAATCAATAAAGCTTTTTGAAAATCGACCGCATTTTCAGTGAAACGATACTAAAAATTCAAAGGATTCGGTTTGACATCTTTTCAAACCGAATCCTTTTTGCATTTAAAGGGTATTTTCGGTAGAATCTGCAGGATTTTTATTTATAAATAAGAAAACAATATAAAGAACATTTAACGAGAAAAACAATGACACAAAAATTTGAAATGGCTGACCGCTTTGACGCTTCAGCAGTAGAACAAGCCCTATATAAACATTGGGAAGAGAGCGGTTATTTTAAACCGTCTGAAAATGAAAATGTGCCGAGTTACTGCATTGCGATTCCACCACCAAATGTGACCGGTTCACTGCATATGGGACACGCATTCCAACAAACCTTGATGGATACTTTAATCCGTTTTAACCGCATGGAAGGCAATAACACTTTATGGCAGGCGGGTACTGACCATGCGGGAATTGCCACTCAAATGGTGGTGGAGCGTAAAATTGCCGCGGAAGAAGGCAAAACCCGTCACGATTATGGTCGTGAAGCCTTTATTGACAAAATTTGGGATTGGAAAAACTATTCAGGTGGCACTATCAGCCAACAAATGCGTCGTTTAGGTAACTCAATCGACTGGGATCGCGAACGTTTTACCATGGATGACGGCTTGTCCAATGCGGTAAAAGAAGTGTTTGTGCGTTTGCACGAAGAAGGCTTGATCTATCGCGGTAAACGCTTGGTGAACTGGGATCCGAAATTACATACTGCGATTTCCGACCTTGAAGTGGAAAATAAAGAGAGCAAAGGTTCGTTGTGGCATTTCCGTTATCCATTGGCGAACGACTTAAAAACTGCCGACGGTAAAGATTATTTAGTGGTTGCCACCACGCGTCCGGAAACAATGCTCGGCGATACTGCCGTAGCAGTGCACCCTGAAGATGAACGTTACCAATCGCTGATTGGCAAAACCGTCGTGTTGCCGTTGGTGAATCGTGAAATTCCGATTATTGCTGATGACTATGTGGATCGTGAGTTCGGAACGGGCGTGGTAAAAATCACCCCTGCACACGACTTTAATGACTATGAAGTGGGCAAACGCCATAGTTTACCAATGGTAAACGTGCTAACCTTAAATGCGGATATTCGCGATGAAGCAGAAATTATCGGCACAGATGGTAAACCCTTAAGCGATTATACGGCTGAAATTCCTGCCGATTTCCGTGGTTTAGAGCGTTTTGCCGCGCGTAAAAAAATCGTTGCCGATTTCGATGCATTAGGTTTATTAGAAGAGATTAAGCCGCACGATTTAAAAGTGCCTTACGGCGACCGTGGCGGCGTGCCGATTGAGCCAATGCTAACAGACCAATGGTATGTGTCAGTAAAACCGCTTGCCGAAGTAGCGACCAAAGCGGTGGAAGACGGCGAAATCCAATTCGTACCGAAACAGTACGAAAATCTGTATTTCTCTTGGATGCGGGATATTCAAGATTGGTGTATTTCCCGCCAATTATGGTGGGGACACCGCATTCCGGCTTGGTATGACGCAGAAGGAAATGTGTATGTTGCGCGTAATGAAGCAGAAGTGCGATCAAAATACAGCTTAAATTCTGATATTGAACTTAAACAAGATGAAGACGTATTGGATACCTGGTTTTCATCAGGTTTATGGACATTCTCAACCTTAGGCTGGACTGGGGATAAAGCAAAAGATGCTGAAAACAAAATGCTCCGAATGTTCCACCCGACTGATGTGTTGATTACAGGTTTCGACATCATTTTCTTCTGGGTTGCACGGATGATTATGTTTACCATGCACTTCATCAAAGATGAAAACGATAAACCGCAAGTGCCATTTAAAACCGTGTATGTGACAGGTTTGATCCGTGATGAACAAGGTCAAAAAATGTCGAAATCCAAAGGGAACGTGTTAGATCCGATTGATATGATCGACGGTATTTCGTTAGAAGATCTGCTTGAAAAACGCACGGGCAATATGATGCAACCGCAATTAGCGGAAAAAATCGCAAAAGCGACCCGCAAAGAGTTTGAAAATGGCATTGCCGCACACGGCACGGATGCGTTACGTTTCACTTTGGCGGCTCTTGCAAGCAATGGCCGTGACATCAACTGGGATATGAAACGTTTAGAGGGCTATCGCAATTTCTGCAATAAATTATGGAATGCAAGCCGATTTGTGCTGACCAACGATAAATTGGATTTAAGTGAAGGTGAAGTGGAATATTCACTGGCAGATCGTTGGATCAAAAGTGCCTTTACTCGCACGGTGCAAGAATATCGCAATGCTTTAAGCCAATACCGTTTTGACTTAGTGGCAAACACGGTGTACGAATTTACGTGGAACCAATTCTGCGACTGGTACTTAGAATTAACCAAGCCTGTATTTGCTAACGGCACGCAAGCCCAAAAACGTGGTGCAAGCCGCACGCTTATCAGCGTGTTAGAGCAATTATTGCGTTTAATTCACCCAATTATGCCGTTTATCACCGAAGAAATTTGGCAAAAAGTGAAAGGCTTTGCCAATATTGAAGCGGATACCATCATGCTACAAAACTTTCCGAAATTTGACCGCACTTGGCTGGACGAACAGGCGGAAGCAGAAGTAAACTGGCTGAAAGACGTGATTACGGCGGTGCGTAATATTCGTGCAGAAAGCAATATTCCACCGAGCAAAGGCTTGGATTTATTGCTGCGTAATCTAAACGAGAAAGAAAGTGCGGTGCTAAATTCCAATGAATCGTTGCTCAAAGCAATGGCAAAACTGGATTCTGTTGCCATGCTTGTGCAAGGTGAAGAAGCACCGCTTTCCGTTACCAAGTTGGTAGATAAAGCCGAATTATTTATCCCAATGGCAGGGTTTATCGACAAAGCTGCCGAACTTGCCCGTTTAAATAAAGAAATTGAAAAATTAAACGGCGAAGTCAAACGCATTGAAAGCAAACTGGGCAATGAAGCCTTCGTAGCCAAAGCACCGGAAGCGGTAATTGCCAAAGAACGTGAAAAAATGCAAGGCTACCAAGAAGGCCTTGAGAAACTCAAAGTGCAGTATCAGGCGATTGAGGCGTTGTAAGAAGATCTACCTATTACGCATTTATCTTCTTCTCGCCTGCTTGCGGGCGAGAGAAAAACAACTAAAAAGCAGTCAATGTTGTCTACTATGTGCTAAATCATGAATTTAAGGATACGGTTAACAATGTTAGAATTGGGGGCATGAAAACCACTCGCAATTCCCAATATTTTTCGCTATAATCCGCAACCAGTAATTGTTCTTTTGAAAATCCGGTGGAAATATGAATCCAATGTTAAATATCGCTATTCGAGCAGCACGAAAAGCGGGTAATGTTATTATGAAAGGCTATGAGCGTCTTGATGATGTTCAATCCGTATCTAAAAATCAAAACGATTTTGTGACCAATATCGACAAAGCGTCGGAAGCGGCGATTGTAGAAGTGGTGCAAAAATCTTATCCTGATCACACGATTATCGGCGAAGAAATGGGCACACTTGAAGGGGCTAATAATGATGTACAATGGGTGATTGATCCACTGGATGGCACCACTAATTTCATCAACGGTTTCCCGCATTTTTCTGTTTCTATCGCCATTCGTGTAAAAGGTCGCACGGAAGTAGGCGTGGTTTATGATCCAATTCGTAATGAACTATTTACCGCAGTGCGTGGTAAAGGCGTGAAATTAAATGATGTTCGTTTACGTATTGAAAATAAACGTGAATTAAAAGGTACTGTGCTTGCTACCGGCTTTCCGTTCAAACAACGTCGTTTAATGCCGACACAATTTGTGATTATGCAAAGTTTAGTGGAAAACGAAGTGGCGGATTTCCGTCGTAGCGGATCGGCGGCATTGGATTTGTGTTATGTCGCGGCAAATCGTGTGGATGGTTTCTTTGAGATGGGCGTGCAAGCGTGGGATATTGCCGCAGGTGATTTGATTGTACGCGAAGCAGGCGGTTTGGTGTGCGATTTTGTTGCCGGACACAGCTATTTAAAATCCGGTCATGTGATTGCCGGTTCTGCTAAGATTGTGAAAGATATCTTAAATACGGTACAACCGCATTTGATTGATGAATTGAAAAAATAATCAAAAACATACCGCACTTTTTAAGGCATAATCTGTTGGGTTATGCCTTTTTCGTTGTATATGAACGGTAAATATGATAATTTTATTCCGTCAATCCGACAGAAACTAACGAAAATTTTATGAACGAAGAACAGTCGAGTAACTTAAATCAAACCGAATCTACTCAAAAAAAATCTTTTTTCCAATCTTTATTTGGTCGTTTTTTCCAGAGCGATGTTAAAAATCGCGAAGAACTGGTTGAAATGATCCGTGATTCCGAGCAAAACGAACTGATCGATCAGAATACCCGTGAAATGATCGAAGGGGTCATGGAAATCGCCGAGTTACGAGTACGGGATATTATGATTCCCCGTTCCCAAATCGTCTTTATTCAGACAGAACAAGATCTGGATTCCTGTTTAGAGATCATTATTGAATCGGCACACTCGCGTTTTCCGGTGGTGAGTGATGATCGAGATAATATCGCCGGCTTATTATTAGCAAAAGATTTATTGAAATTCCTGCGTTCTGATTCAGAAGAATTTAATTTATTGGATTTGTTACGCCCGGCGGTGATAGTGCCGGAAAGCAAACGTGTTGACAGAATGCTTAAAGAATTTCGTTCCGAGCGTTTTCATATGGCAATTGTGGTGGATGAATTTGGTGCAGTGTCCGGTTTGGTGACTATTGAAGATATTTTAGAGCAAATCGTAGGCGATATTGAAGATGAATTTGATGAAGAAGATATTGCCGATATCCGCCAGCTTTCCCGCCATACTTATGCGGTGCGTGCGTTAACGGATATTGATGATTTTAATGAAAAATTCGGTACGCATTTTGCCGATGAAGAAGTGGATACTATTGGCGGCGTGATCATGCAGGCGTTCGGTTATTTGCCGAATCGCGGAGAAGACATCACCTTGGAAAATATCAACTTCAAGATCACTTCTGCGGATAGTCGGCGGATTATTCAGTTGCGTGTAACCGTATCGGACGAGCAATTAGAAGAAATTGAAAAAGACGGAAATGCTGAAGAATAATTTATGAAAAATATAGTTTATTATATTATGGCACTGGTTTCTGGTGCCATTGGTTTTTTAGCCTTCTCCCCCTTTGATTACTGGGGTGTAGCTTATGTGTCGTTATTAGGTTTAATTGTCGTCGCAAAAAATCCGTCAAAAAAGACCGCACTTTGGAGCGGTTTTTTATGGGGGCTGAGCTTTTTCAGCATTGGTGTAAGCTGGCTACACGTAAGTATTCACCAATTTGGCGGTTCGCCATTGGTGGTAAGCTATCTGTTAGTGGTGTTGTTATCGGCGTATTTAGCTTTATTTCCAACGCTTTTTGTGTACATCGTGCAGCGCTTTCAAGTTAAAAGTGCGGTGCTTTTTGCGGTAATTTGGACGGCAACGGAATTTTTACGGAGTTGGTTATTTACCGGTTTCCCTTGGTTGCAATTCGGTTATACGCAAATTGACAGCCCGTTTTTCGGTTTGGCACCGATTTTCGGTGTAACGGGCATAACCTTCTTTGTGATGTGGGTAAGTGCGGTCATTTTCAACTTAATTTCTGCCTTGTTCGGTCAATATCGCAAAATCAATGTTGCCGTTGCCAGTGTATTGATGTTAGCCGTGGTTGGTGGATTAAGTGCTTTCGCAGGATCAAAACAGTTTGTGAAAGAAGTACCGGAAAAAGCCTTAACCGTCACATTGGCACAGGGCAATATTGAGCAAAATCTAAAATGGGATCCGGATTATTTATACCGAACGATCGGTATTTATGAAGAACTGATTCGGGAAAATTTAGGCAAGTCCGACGTGATTATTCTGCCTGAATCCGCCATTCCCATGTTGGAAAACCAACTAACACCAATGCTGGACTCGTGGCAAAAATCCGCAGAAAAAGCAGGCACGGAAATTATTCTTGGCACGGTATTTGAAGACAACGCTATGGGGAAATTATTTAATTCCATTATTGTGTTGGGCAACAGTCAACAACCTTATAATCTGGCGACTACAAACCGTTACAATAAACATCATCTTGTACCATTTGGCGAATATGTGCCGCTGGAATCTTTGTTACGTCCGCTGGGTTCGGTGTTTAATCTGCCGATGTCTGCATTCCAAAGCGGAGCAGAAGTGCAGGAACCATTAATGGTTCAAGGACGAAATTTTACATCTGCTATTTGCTATGAAATTATTTTTGGTTCACAGTTGCAACGCAATATCGGCAAGCAAACGGATTTTATTCTGACTATTTCCAACGATGCCTGGTTCGGCGATTCCATCGGTCCGTGGCAACATCTGCAAATGGCAAGAATGCGTGCCTTGGAATTAGGCAAACCGGTAATTCGTGCGACGAATACGGGGATTACCGCATTTATTGATGCACAAGGCAAGATCGTTGAACAAGCCCGTCAGTTTGAATCATTGAATTTAACCCGAAAAATCGCACCGACAGAAGGCAAAACACCTTATGCAATATTAGGTAATATGCCGTTATATGTGATGTCGTTAATGTTTGTGTTAATACGGATTTTGGGCGCAGTGATTCTGCGGAGAATTAAGAATAACGCGAAATAGAAGGTGTAATGGACAAAAATCCCACATTTTTATCCATTACATCAATTATTATCTATTGCTTAACTTATCCAATACCGCTTGTGGTACCAGACCCGACACATCCCCACCGTGTAATGTAATTTCTCGAATCATAGTAGAAGAAATATAGGAATGATGTTCGGAAGGTGGCAGAAAAAGACATTCAACATTTTTACTTAAATGACGATATAAATGAGAAAGCTGTAGTTCGTATTCAAAATCCGCTACCGTGCGAACCCCACGAACAATTGCTTGTACATTGTATTGCTCAACCACATTAGAAATAAGATCGGAGAAACCGATAATTTCCACGTTATTTAAAAGTGCGGTAGATTTTTTCACTAATTCCACGCGTTCTTCTAAAGAAAACAAGGTCTTTTTGGTGGGATTGGAGGCCACTGCCACTAACACTCTCGGGAATAATTTAGCGGCTCGGCAAATAATATCTAAATGTCCGTTGGTAATGGGATCAAAGGTTCCGGGGTAAATCACTGTTGTTTGCATAAACGATCCTATTTTTCTAAATATGGTTTTAATAAATTAAGTAAGCGATCTAATGCACCGCGATTTTCCACCAACACTTCATAGCCGGCTTCACCATAGGCTATGCGGGTATTATAATGGCTGAGTAAATTATCCACCGAATGTGCCAAATCTTGTGCGGTTTCATTCACAATCACCACTCCTTGTACTTCAACTAATTTGGTAAATACTTCCGGAAAGTTAAAAGTATATTTTCCGGAAATCACCGGTAATTTAAATGCCAGTGGTTCTAAGGGATTATGCCCGCCGTGTTTTACCAAACTACCGCCGACAAACGCGATATTGGCAATACCGTATAATTTCATTAATTCCCCCATAGTATCACCCAGAGCAACTTGAGTTTGGGGACTTGGAGGGATTTGTTGACTGCGACGAATATAACTGAGCCCTGTTTTATTAATAAGTTCTGCCACTGCATTAAAACGTTCGGGATGGCGAGGCACTAAAATTAATAATAAATTGGGATATTTTTCCAATAACATACGATGTGCTTCCAACACAATACTTTCTTCGCCTTCATGCGTGCTGGCGGCAATCCACACCGGTCGTCCGGCAGACCATTGATCATACAATGTGCGAATGTTTTTCAGCAAGCCGTCGCTCAGCACTAAATCATATTTAATATTTCCTGTCAGCTGAAGACGCGTCGGATCATATCCTAGGGATAAATAACGCTGTCCGCTGATATCATCTTGCGGTGCGATCAATGCGATATCGTTTAAAATATTCTTAAATTTACTTTTTACCAAAGCATAGCGTTTTGTCGAACGGGCAGAGAGCCGTGCATTTGCTACAATAAAAGGAATATGACGATTGTGCAGTTGACGAATCAAATTCGGCCAAATTTCCGTTTCAATCACAATACAGGCTTTTGGTTGCACAAAACGAATAAAGCGTTGTAAAGAATAAGGCAAATCATAGGGTAAATAAACATGCGTTACAGAATCACCAAACGCGGCTTTGACACGATCTGAGCCCGTAGGCGTTACCGTTGTCATAGTAATAGGTAAATCAGGATAATTCTCTCGGATCTTATGAACCAACAGCGTTGCAGCGATCACTTCTCCGACAGAAGCTGCATGAATAATAATGCCGTTTGGTTTGGGCGGTGTGAGTATGCCATAAAAACCGTAACGTTCCGCCAATCGCTTACGATAATTAGGTGATTTGATGCTACGTAGTAACATGAATAAAATTAACAGCGGTTGGGCAAAATACATTGCCATTGTATATAAAAAACGAAACATAAAATTTAGTCAGAAAATTAAATTACGCTTAGTATAGCTGATATCAACAGAAATTTATGTATTCTCCCATAAAAAAGTGCGGTCAAACTTTTAAAAATTTAACCGCACTTCAGCATATTAATAAATTATTTAATAATCATATGTGCTAAAGTATAGCCCACTAAACAGGCTGTTATTACACCAATTAACCCCGGTACCATAAAACTGTGGTTAAAGTAGTATTTACCGATTTTAGTTGTACCTGTCACGTCAAAGTTCACTGTTGCGATATCTGACGGATAGTTAGGAATAAAGAAGTAAGCATAAGTCGCTGGAATTAATCCCACTAACACCGCTGGCGGCAAACCTAATTGGATACCAACCGGCAACATCATTACCGCCGTAGCCGCTTGGCTGTTGATTACTACGGATACCGCAAATAGGGCAAATGCGAATGTCCAAGGATAATGTTCAACCATCGATGTGACAGCCGCTCTGAATTCAGGCATTGCATATTGGAAATACGTATCACTCATCCATGCAATACCGAAGATTGCGATACAAGCCACCATACCGGATTTAAATACCACACCATTCGGGACGGTTTGCGGATTGGTTTTGGTTAATACTAAGATGATACCGCCGAATGCCAACATCATCATTTGAATCACGTAAGACATTGAAATCGGTTTCACGGCTTTACCATCGACCACTTCACCGATAGTACGCACTTCAGGCCACATGGCGATAATAACAACTACAATTAAAGACAATAGGAATAAATAAACGGACAATTTTGCTGATTTCGGTAGCTCGTCGTTTAAAGAAGTAGAAGTCGTACTTAAAATACGCTCACGCCATACAGGATCTTGCAAACGACGTTGATATTCCGGATCATCCTCTAATTCTTTACCGCGACGTAGGCTATATAATGCCATTGCCAATGTACCTAAGAAAGTCGCCGGAATTGTCACAGAAATGATGTTTAACAATGAAATGTGGTCATAACCCGGAATTTTAGTAATTTGTGTTAAATAATAAGCAATTGCTGCGGATAATGGGCTTGATGTAATGGCAAGCTGTGATGCCACGGATGACACTGCCATTGGACGTTCCGGACGAATTTTATTTTTTAACGCAACATCACCAATAATTGGCATAATAGAATATACTGAGTGACCGGTACCTAACATAAAGGTCATAATATAAGTTACCAATGGACCAAGTAAGGTGACACGTTTCGGATTGCTACGCAAAATACGCTCTGCGATTTGTAACATATATTTTAAGCCGCCGGCAGCTTCAAGAATAGAAGCACAGGTCACCACCGCAAGAATAATCAACATTACATCGATCGGCGCTTTACCCATCGGCATACGTAATACAAATACTTCGATAATCAAACCAATTCCGGAAATCACCCCTAAACCGATACCACCAAAACGGCTACCGGTATAAAGCATCAATAATAGAAATAAAAATTCTAAATAGAGCATAAATTCACCTTTAAAAATTAAGAATAAAAACTGTTCAAGATCATACTTAATTTGTGGTATTTCACAATGAAAATTTTAAGATTTATACGATTTATTAATTTAGATCAAATTTCACGGGATGGAGAAATAAACAAAAAAGATAAAGAAAAGTGCGGTAGGAAATAAAAAAATTTTAGGCGGTTAGAAAAACCGCCTAAATACATCTTATTGATTGTTTTGAACATAATCAATAGCTGATTGAACAGTTGTAATTTTCTCAGCATCTTCATCAGGAATTTCAATATCGAATTCTTCTTCTAAAGCCATTACTAATTCAACTGTATCTAAAGAGTCTGCGCCTAAATCTTCAACGAAAGATGCTTCCGGCTTAACTTCTTCTTCTTTAACGCCTAATTGTTCAACAATGATTTTTTTTACGCGTTCTTCAATGCTCATTTGTTTTTTCCTATTGTAGTTTTCGCTTTAAAGCGATGAGATGAATAGTTTATGTATTATTCATTGAGGTTTCAACTTTCTAAGGAGTGGTTAAACCACCCAAAATTGTTACTTCAATTTCAGCATACATAACCAAAGTTACATAGCTTGCTAGATTTTAGCATTAAGATAATACTTTTGTCAGCTTTTATCTTAAAAATCTTAGCTCATATACATTCCGCCGTTCACATGCAGCGTAATTCCGTTAATATATCCGGCATCCTCGGAAGCTAAGAACGCCACCGCTTTAGCAATATCCTTCGGTTCACCCAATTTACCCGCAGGCACTTGAGATAAAATACCGGCTTTTTGTTCGTCCGTTAAAATTTCCGTCATATCCGTTGCAATAAAGCCCGGAGCCACGACATTTACCGTAATACCACGAGAAGCCACTTCTTTTGCCAATGCTTTGCTAAAACCAACTAAACCTGCTTTTGCCGCACAATAATTAGCTTGGCCCGGATTACCGCTTGAACCGACTACGGAACCGATAGTAATAATACGACCGGCACGTTTTTTCATCATAGAACGTAACATGGCTTTAGATAAATAATAAACCGATGTTAAATTGGTTTGTAAAATATCAAACCATTCGTCGTCTTTCATTCGCATTAATAAATTATCACGGGTGATACCGGCATTATTGACTAAAATATCGATATCGCCGAATTCCGCTTTAATTTCTGCTAATGTCGAGTCAATAGAAGCGAAATCAGACACATTTAAAACCAACCCTTTGCCACTTGCTCCCAAATAAGCCGAAATACTTTCAGCCCCCTTTTCAGATGTCGCAGTACCTATTACAGTTGCACCTTTTGCCGCCAATTCTTCTGCGATTGCACGACCGATACCGCGCGTCGCACCGGTCACCAAAGCGATTTTACCTTGCATATTTTATCCTCTATGTTAATAAATGGGCTACGCTAACAACTCTTCAACCGCAGTCAATGATGCCAAATCATTCACTGCCGCTGCCTGTAAATCTGCCACAATACGTTTTGTCAAGCCGGTTAAGACTTTATTCGGTCCGATTTCTACCAATACTTCAACGCCGTTTGCCGCCATTTTTTCAACGGTTTCGGTCCAACGAACCGGGCTGTAAAGCTGACGCACAAGTGCGGTGCGAATTTTATCACTTTCTGTTTGAGCTTTCACATCCACATTATTCAATACCGGTGTCGTTGGGGTTTTCACTGAGATACTTTCAAGAGAAATTGCCAATTGATCTGCAGCCGGTTTCATTAATGCACAATGCGAAGGTACGCTTACCGCTAACGGTAATGCACGTTTTGCACCGGCCTCTTTGCATAATGCTGCAGCACGTTCAACCGCCGCTTTGCTACCTGCAATCACTACTTGACCCGGTGAGTTAAAGTTCACCGCTGAAACCACTTCGCCCTGCTCCGCCTGTTTACACGCATTGATAATCGCTTCATTATCCAAACCGATGATTGCATACATTGCACCGGTACCTTCCGGCACGGCTTGCTGCATCACTTTACCGCGCAGCTCCACTAATTTGATCGCATCTTGGAAATCCATCACACCGGCACATACTAAAGCTGAATATTCACCTAAGCTATGACCTGCCATCACTTGTGGTTGTAAACTTGGGTATTTTTCTTGCCATACACGATAAATCGCTACGGAAGCCGCCAAAAGTGCAGGTTGAGTTTGCCAAGTTTTATTTAATTCTTCTGCCGGGCCTTTTTGTACTAATGCCCATAAATCATAGCCTAAAGCCTCTGAGGCTTGTTTGAATGTAACTTCGATGACTGGGTATTCTGTTGCCAATTCTGCCAACATACCCACGGCTTGGGAACCCTGTCCCGGGAATACCATTGCAAATTTTTTCATTCTTTTTTCCTGTTATTTCAATTAATTAGAAACGTACTAAAGCTGAACCCCAAGTCCAACCACCGCCAAAACCTTCGAGTAAAAGTAATTCGCCACGTTGAATACGTCCATCGCGTATGGCATCATCCAATGCCATCGGAATACTTGCCGCACTGGTATTGCCGTAGCGATCCAATGTTACTACTACTTTAGACATATCCATTTCTAATTTTTTTGCCGTAGCCGAAATAATACGTAAATTCGCTTGATGCGGCACCAACCAATCTAAAGCGGATTTATCCAAATTATTTTCCGTTAATGTTTCTTCCACCACATTCGACAGCTCACGCACCGCCAATTTAAAGGTTTCATTACCTTGCATAACAATATAACCGGATTTCTCACTGTTGCGGGATTCTTGCGGCAACATCAACATTTCCGCTTTTTCCAGGGAAGCGTGTAAATGAGTTGAGATAATACCGCTTTGTTCGCTGGCTTCCAAGATTACCGCACCGGCACCGTCACCGAATAATACGATAGTGCCGCGATCTTCCGGATCCAAATGACGAGAATTTAAATCAGAACCGATAACCAAGGCTTTTTTCACTTTACCGGTACGAATAAATTGATCCGCGACGCTTAACGCATAAATAAAACCGGTACAGGCCGCAGCCAAATCAAAGGCAATAGCATCTTGAATCCCAAGTAATCCTTGTACTTGACAAGCTGCACTCGGGTAAGCATGGCTGTTTGTAGTAGTTGCGACTAAAATTAAATCGATCTCATTAGCATCAATACGGGCAGCTTGCAAGCATTGCTTTGCAGCCTCTGTTGCCATTGTTGCGGCAGTTTCATGATCATCAGCAATACGGCGTTCTTTGATACCACTGCGTTGTGTAATCCATTCATCAGAAGTATCCACCATTTTTTCCAGGTCTGCATTAGTTCTAATATTTTTCGGGGCATAACTGCCGGTTGCTAAGATTTTACTATACATATCAATTTCTCAATTCAGAGTTTAATTAATTTCTTTCTAATCCGGCCAAAATTTTTGCCGGAATTTGTTGGCGAGCCTGTAATGCAGCATCTTTAATCGCATAATAAAAGGCATTTTCCGTTGCTGAACCATGACTCTTCACGACGACAGCTGTTAAGCCGATTAAAGATGCACCATTATATTGTTCGGGATTCATTCGGCTGATACGCTCATAAGATTGTTTAAAGAATCGCTTAAACAAAAACTGCATGATAGATTTAAAATATCGACGCACATGGCTATGTGATCCGCCGGATAATAATGCGACTAAATTTTTAGCCGTACCCTCCATTGTTTTTAAGGCAATATTCCCAATGAAACCATCACTCACGATTACATCAGCCTGTCCGTTAAGCAGCATATTTCCTTCAATGAATCCCGTGTAATTAAGTGCGGTATCTTTTTTGATAATTTCTGCCGCCTCTCGAATGGATTTATAGCCTTTAATTTCTTCTATACCGATATTTAACAAGGCAACCCGAGGATAAATCAATCCGAGGGTGTGCTCGGTAAAAATCGCCCCCATTAATGCAAACTGGTACAAATGTTCTGCCGAACACTCAATATTCGCTCCCAAATCCAACATCACGGATTTTTTACCGTTGATAGTAGGGATGATCGATAACAATGCGGGACGAGCAATACCTTTCAACGGTTGTAAAATGACTTTTGCCAATCCCATTAAAGCACCGGTATTTCCCGCACTCACACAACCTTGAGCTTCACCTTTTTGCACCGCCTCAATTGCCAAACGCATTGATGTGCCCTTGCTGTGACGCAAAGCATAAGTAAGACTTTGCTCATTCTCAATCACACGGGAACAATGGCAAACGGTAAGACGATCTTTCAGTTGAGCGGGAATATTTTCGAGTAGCGGAAGAATCTGCCGGCTATCGCCAAACAATAAGAAACTGAGCATTGGATCGGATTCCAACGCTTTGATAGATGCGGGGATAGTAATACGGGGACCTATGTCCCCGCCCATTACATCTAACGCAAGGGTTAGACGACTCAAGTGATTACCTTATATGAGGAAATTACTTATTGATCACTTTACGACCACGATAGTAACCGTCAGCAGTTACATGGTGACGTAAATGCGTTTCACCGCTTGCTTTATCTACAGATACTGCTGCAGTAGTCAACGCATCGTGAGAACGACGCATATCGCGACGTGAACGAGATTTTTTATTTTGTTGAACAGCCATTGGCCATACTCCTAAATTTAAGTTACTTTTGCTTTAAACTAGCTAATACAGCGAACGGGTTCGGTTTTTTTGCCAAATCTTCGGGCAATTCGCCAAAAACCTGTTCAGCCACGGACACTTCACAGTGTTCAGGTGTATGCATCGGCACGAGCGGCAGACTAAGAATTAATTCGTCTTCAATCGTTCCGATTAAATCTATTTCACCAAATTCGTTAAACTCAATCGGTTCATAAATTTCGGGCAATACATCAATTTGATCCGAATTTGCTATCGGGCTGTAGCAAAACTCGCTTTCAATTACTTGTGCGAACGGTTTGTCACAACGTTGGCAGATTAATTCTACATCCGCTCTGACATAACCTTTCATCACCACTAATTTTTGCGGATCAATAAAAAATGATAATGTAACCTCAGCATCACTGAGCACTTGACCGACGGATTCCGTAAGACGTTGAAGCTGGCTAGGTGAATAATAACCTACATAATCCAATCTTCGTTGAGCGTCTTTAACCGGATCCACGGTTAAGGGTAGTTTTACCTTTTGCATAGGGTGCGAATATTACCCTTATCCGGTCAAATAGTCAAAGGGAATTGTGATTTTTTTGCGAATTTCCTACAAATAGCAACAAGAAAGGCGGTGAAAAATAAATAAATTTTGCAGATAATAACTAAAATTAAGAAATACAGAGAAAATTAAATAACTTATGGTCAATTAAGTTAATGGCGGAGGAAGTGAGATTCGAACTCACGGAGGGCGTAAACCCTCGCCGGTTTTCAAGACCGGTGCCTTCAACCACTCGACCATTCCTCCGTGGTTATATGGCTGGGGTACTAGGATTCGAACCTAGGAATGCTGAGATCAAAACCCAGTGCCTTACCGCTTGGCGATACCCCAATAAAATTCTATGAATTTTTATAGAAAGAAAGAGATTTGATAGTATGGCTGGGGTACTAGGATTCGAACCTAGGAATGCTGAGATCAAAACCCAGTGCCTTACCGCTTGGCGATACCCCACCTACTAAAAGATTTGCAAACTCGATTAAATGGTGCGGGACGAGGGACTTGAACCCACACACCTCGCGGCGCCGGAACCTAAATCCGGTGCGTCTACCAATTTCGCCAGTCCCGCAAAATGGTGGCTATGACGGGATTCGAACCTGTGACCCCAACATTATGAGTGTTGTGCTCTAACCAACTGAGCTACATAGCCATAAAAAATTTTACGTTCACCATATCGGCTTTGCGGAGCGTATTATGCGGATAATGCTGTCACTCGTCAACCTTTTTTTATAAAAAAATCTTTTTTGCGGTTTATTAGACTATATTATAAACAAAAGGCTTATTTTTTAACGCCAACCGCAATGATTCCGACGAAATCTTGCCAGTGAAAAGAATTGAATTTGCCCGTAATATACCAATTAGAAATCGAACCGTCTAAATACAAAGCATTATAACAATCTTGCTTCAACAAGGCTTGCGTTAAATGATACATATTCGGTTCGCCGGATAAAGTCATAAAGAAATATAATTTATTTTCCTTCGTCACACATACTGCATTGCGTTTATAAACACTTTGCAAACCGGGTTTAAATTGTCGGTTTGGCTTGCCGTTAATAATCAACATTGGCCCGGATTGCATTGCCCAATCCGGCTTAAGTTTGGCCTTTTGATAATTTTGCGTTGTCAGAATTTGTGCTTTGCCTTTGGTTATGGCAAATACACCGTTCGGTTGAATATGAAAATTTCCCGTTCCCCGTTTAGTATTGAGCTTTTTCAGCGTTTTGCCCTGTTCAATCCATAAACCTGCTGGTTCATTATTTTTATCATAAATTCCCCCGTTCATTAGCATTTGAATATGGTGCGTTTCCGATAAGGCATTTTTTAACGCAGTCAACGAACGGTAATTTTTGCCTTGCGGATCTTTCCAATGAAAACTCACCTTATCGGCTTCCGCCTGAAATACACCATATTTCACTTGGTTTTCGGTAAAAGTGCGGTAATTTCCAAAGCAGTTTTGGCTGATGAATAACAAAACGAAAAAATGAACAATATTTTTGAGCATAACTATTCTGTAAAAATTAAGTGCCTGTTTTAAGGCAGGCACTGAGTCACTGAAAACTCACATTAAACTAATTGTATAAATGCCTGTAGTAGATCCGCTTTAATATCTTCCACGTTTTCCAAACCCACAGAGAAACGCAATAAAGTATTATCCACTCCGCGAGCAATACGCTCTACTTCCGGAATATCCATATGAGTTTGGGTTGCCGGATAAGTAATAAAGCTCTCCGGTCCGCCTAGACTTTCCGCAAAAGTAATCAATTTCATAGCTTTTAAAAACGGATTTACCCATTTTTCATCTTGTAAACGGAAAGACACCATACCACCTTTATTCGCATAAAGCACATCTTTAACTTGTGGCTGTGTTTTTAAGAATTTAACAATTTCTTTTGCATTTTGCTCATGGCGTTCCATACGTAATGCCAAAGTTTTCATACCCCGAATAGTCAAGTAAGAATCAAAGGGTGATAACACTGCCCCGGCACCGTTTTGAATATAGAACAGACGATCGCATAATTCTTGCCCTTTCGCTACAATCAATCCCACCAACACATCATTATGACCGGCTAAATATTTTGTACCGCTGTGAAGCACAATATCCGCACCATGTTCCATTGGGCGGAACAATACCGGTGTTAAGAAGGTATTATCCACAATTAACAACAAATTATATTTTTTCGCAACAGCAGAAATCGCCGCCACATCACACTCTTCCATTAACGGATTCGATGGCGTTTCTACGAAAATGACTTTAGTATTTGGTGTGATAGCTTTTTCAATCTCTTCCACTGAAGCGGTATTCACATAAACCGGCTTCACGCTGTTCAGGTTTTTATAAGCAAAATCCAATAAACGATAAGTGCCACCGTACACATCGCTAGACACAATCCATTCATCCGGTGCGGTAAATAAAGACATTAAAATTTGAATTGCCGCCATCCCCGAAGCACAAGCAAAACCGCGATCCCCGCCCTCCAATTGTGCGATCGTTTCTTCCAATACGGTACGGGTCGGGTTTTTGGTGCGAGTATAATCATAACCGGTTGATTCGCCGATACCGTGATGACCATACGCCGTAGAAAGGATTATCGGAGTTGCTACTGAACCGGTTCTAGGATCCGTACGATTACCGGCTTGAGCCAATAAAGTTTCGATAGAATATTGTTGTGTCATAATGCTAATGCCTCGAGTTTAAAGTTATCAATAAAAAACGAATTCGTTCATTCTGTCATAAAGCTTGGGGCGATTAAAGCCCGATTTAATTAAAATGAACTTTTTTTAAGCAGTTAAACAAAATATTTAAAATCAATCGTTGACAGATTTTCAGAAATAAGTAAAATGCACCGCACTGATTGACGATAACAAGTTATCAAAATCAAAGCGGGAATAGCTCAGTTGGTAGAGCACGACCTTGCCAAGGTCGGGGTCGCGAGTTCGAGCCTCGTTTCCCGCTCCACTCTCAGCCCGAGTGGTGAAATCGGTAGACACAAGGGATTTAAAATCCCTCGGCTTTCGAGCTGTGGCGGTTCAAGTCCGCCCTCGGGCACCATTTTAGTTCCACAGAATTTCGGCTACGGCGTGTTAGCAAAGCGGTTATGCACTGGATTGCAAATCCATGTAGCTCGGTTCGACTCCGGGACACGCCTCCATTAAGTATAGTTTCATCGCACTTACTACGTGATGTAAAGCAATTAAGAGCGGTTTATTGAAAGAGACCACTGGTTTTCATTAGGTTTGGATATCACCATCAAATGCCAGAAGCTTGCTATATTGATCATTGACATCTCAAACACCAGTGAAAATACCATAAAAATTGACCGCACTTTTGCAATTTATACCACAAAAGTGCAGTCAAAAAATTTCTTTCCTTGGAGAAATTTTTTATGCGTTCATTAGCGGTTGTTAATATTTGTTTATTTTTTGAGTTATCGTCAGAGTTTCACCTAGTCAAAGCGAAATTCGAGCAACAACAGATATACCAGTATGAAATATTTCAACCGCGTCAAAATATTTTTCAAGCTTACTCCGCCACCCCTTTCTCTTTCAACCAATCCGCCATTAAATCGGCGAGTTGCGCGTTATTTTTTTCGCCCATTAAAAAGTGAGAATTGCCGGTGATGCCGATTTCCGGCAAATGGATTAGGGTGGCGTCACCGCCGTGGCGGTTGATAGCTTCCACAAACTGTTTTGCCATTGCCAGTTCCGTACCCCATTTATCTTCGCCCACATTATTCGAACCGAGTTTGATGTAATCGCCGTAGTACAGCACAATCGGGATTTGGGTGAGTTTTTTAAATTCGCTCATCGGCACGCCCATTGCAGCGGCACTCAAATGTTCAAATTTTGCTTTGGTAATGGTCGGCATTTCGCTTTCGGGGAACACAAATTCCGTGCCGCCCGGCTCCCACGCCACAATAGCTTTCACTTTGTCGGAACGTATTGCCGCACGCCAGCCGATTGTGCCGCCCATTGAATGAGTCACCAAAATGCCGCCGTCTTTTTGCTGATTAACCAATTCGGCTAACACGTCCGCATTCAGATTGTTATCCAACGGGCCGGATCCCATCGTCCAGCTTTGTTGAAAGGCTTGATATGCCGCATCGCCGCTTGGAAATTGGGCGTTTGGTACCGGTTTGTCGTTGGCATCATAATGTCCGATACGGGACAAAATATAAAAGGTTTTGTCGCTATACATCGGATTAGCAACCCAAGGCGTATCCGGTGTGATTGCCTTCGTTGAAAAATTGGCTTTGCCGCTGCGTGGTTGGTCGAGCAAATATACGCTGAAGCCTTTACGCACAAACAGCGTATCAAACCCTTCACGCCCGTCCACCGTGCTTTCCCACGTGCGGGAAGATTGTGCGCCCCCGTGTTGAAAAATCAGCGGATATTTTTTCGCATTCACCGGTGTTTGATATTTCACATAAGCAAAATCGCCGTAAGCACGCTGCCCGTCGGGGCTGGTGAAATTGTCTTGGCTGAACGTGCCGCTGTGGGTCACAAAGCTGCCGCCCACGGTAAAACTGCCCTGAGCTTCAATTTGCAACGGTTCGGCAGCAACGGCGGAAGCCGCTAGTGCGATACTTAATAAACTGATTTTAAATAGGTTTTTCATTATTATTCCTCTTTGGTTTGATACAAAGTGCGGTCAAAATTCTGCCGATTCCGACCGCACTTACTTTCGTTTAGCCCATCACACGGTCTTCGCTGATTAAGAATTTGGCAATGCGTTTGGCAATCAGCCATTTGCCGTCCACTTTGCGGTAGCTGTCTTCATAGCGTACATAATGGGAAAGCATCATCTGCTTGCCGTCTTGTTCGTGGGTCAATGCCACTTGGCAATAGGTAATGCCCTCCGCCTCATCGCCGTTGAGTTCTACGGTTTGCTGACCGTTTAAGTGATACACCTTATCAAAGCCCGCCAAGTAATCGGTAAACACCTGCCCGATTTGCTCGCGCCCCTGCATTTCAAACACCAGTTCGCCGTTGATGTAGGTATTGACCACCGCATCTTCGGTAAACAGCGGTTTTTGTTCTTCCACCCGTTTTTCATCGGCAAGGTTGGAGAAATGATCGACCAAATGTTTGATTTCAAAATGGTCTTGGATTTGTTGGATATTCATTGTTGTTTCCTTCTCAGTTTGTTGTTCAATTGATGAAGCGTATTTTAGATGTTTCGCTTATGCGGATAAATAGGGTATTTTTTCTAACACGTAGAAAATTTGTTTCTGAATCAACCCAATCCCGTCAAAGCGAACACCAACGGCATTGTGATGACTGCCACCAGAGTGGTCAGAGCCACACCGTCTACCGTGGTTTGGTAGGCGGCTTTATTATGCACAGCGGCAAGCAGGCTGATGACATTGCCCGTCGGCGAAGCGAGTGCTGCCAGACAGACTGCCAATAAGATGTGATTGGCGGTAACAAAATGCTGTAAAAATAACACGATAGCCAGCGGCAAAACCACCATTTTCAGCAGGGTAAAACCCCAAATCCGCCCGTCAGTCAGCATTGCTTTCCAGCGAATATCCGATAAAAACGTGCCCATCAGCATCATCGCCAGCGGCGCAGTCATCGCCCCCAACATCGCAACGGAGGACTTCACCACCGTCGGCATTGGAATCTTGCCGAAATAAATCACCTCCGCCAGCAGGCAGGCAATCATCCCCTCGTTAACCACACTCCGCCAGCTGAAACGGCTCGCACTGTTTTCGCTGTGAATCAGCTTCAAGCCGTAAGAGAAAAACAGCAGATTGAAAGGAATCAGGAAAATCGTCATATAAATCAACGCCCCCGTGCCGTAAATCGCCTGAATCATCGGCACACCAATAAAGCCGATGGCACTGAACACCGTCATTCCGTTTACCGCCCCATGCTGATTTTGGGTAAAATGCAGGATTTTCGGCATCAGCCAACCGCCTATCAGCAGCAACAGCAATAACACCGCCATCGCCAGCAGCGATTCTCTCAGCTGCCCGCCCGAAATCCGCTCGCCATCCACCATTGCTCCCGACAAAATAATGGCAGGATAAGCAATCCGCACCACCAGCGACGACAGCTGGGCTTGGTTTTGCGGTGTGATAATGCTCTTTTTCTGCGCATAAATGCCGACCACAATAAAAATAAAGAAAATCAGCATCTGCTGTAAAACCGCCATTTTATCCCCCCCTCGGATTACGTATGCTTCAACGGCGTTTATTATAGCGGTTCGGATTATGATGATAACCCCGTTAAATTTGCATAGGCTTATGAGGTTTTTTCATTAATTGTAAGAGAAATGCCGTCTGAAAAATACCATATGCTTATCACTTGAGTTATCTGAAAAATTCGGATAATTTAAACGTTACTGCAACCGTTCCGCTTTGTTTGATACCACTAAAATCGCTCAAGCTACGCATTAGTAGGTTTGATAAATATTGGGGGCTGTTTTGGTCAGTTTTGAGGCAAAAGTGATGTATAATCTTCTCTTTCAAGTAAAATGAATTATTTCTATTAGGTTTTGAATGGAGAATCAAAAATGAATATTCCTCAATCATTTACAAAAAACTATACTAATTTAATTTCAGAAATAGAAAACGGTCAAATCAAGATTCCACAATTTCAACGAGAATATGTTTGGGAATTAGAAAGTGCGGCAAAACTTATTGATAGCCTTTTGAAGGGCTATCCAATTGGAACATTCATTTTTTGGAGAACCAATGAAAAGCTACGCTCAATTAGAAATTTTGGTGATTTAAAATTACCACCTTCTAAAGATGGAGAATATGCTGATTATGTTCTTGATGGGCAACAACGATTAACCAGTTTATTTGCTTGCCTAAAAGGGGCAAAAATTGAAAGAAGTAATGGCAGTATAGATGATTTTTCTCAAATTTATGTCAAGTTAGACGTTGATGATGAAAATGAAAATATTGTTGTAACAGATACAACTGATTTGAAAGAGGGAACTTTCATCAATATGCTTACGCTAATGAATGGGAAAATTAAAGATTTAAAACCTTATTTAGATTTTGAAGATAATATAGATAAATATAAATCTTTGATCCAAAGTTATCAATTTCCAATAATTCAATTAAAAGACACTCCTATTGATATTGCAACTGAGGTTTTTACAAGAATTAACGTAGGTGGAAAATCACTTAGTGTATTTGAAATTATGGTTGCAAAAACCTTTGATGATAAAAAAGAATTTGATCTTTCAGAAAAATATGACAACCTTATTGAAAGACTTTCTAAGGTATCTTATGAAACAATTTCAGAATCATCTATTTTGCAGTTAATTTCTCTTATTTTAACAAAAACAAAAGAGTGTAAACGACAAGTCATTCTAAAATTAGAAAAAGATAAGTTTATAGATACTTGGGATAATGCTGTTAATGCGATTGAGCGAGCAGTTGATTTCTTTAGGGCGACTTATCGAATTCCTGTTTCACAATTACTTCCGTATAACACTTTAATCGTACCGTTTGCTTACTTTTTTTATTATCAAAAAGACAAGCCAAAAGGTGAGCAAGCAAAATATTTAGAAGATTTTTTCTGGCGATGTTCTTTAGGCGGCAGATATTCTTCTGCTGTAGAATCGAAATTAGCTCAAGATATTAAGAGAATTGATTCAATTTTAGATAATAAACAACCCAAATATGATTGGTCTATTGATACATCACCAGAGTTTATTCAAAACAATGGCTGGTTTAGCGCTGGTAGAAGTTATATTAAAGCCATACTTTGTCTTTATGCTTATAAAGAGCCAAAGTCATTTAATGATGATTCTAAAATCAATATTGATAATAGCTGGTTAAAACAAGCCAATAGCAAAAATTACCATCATTTTTTTCCTAAAGCATTTTTGAAGGGGAAAGGAGAAGATGAGTTTTACATCAATCACATCCTAAATATTACTATTGTAGATGACTTTTTAAACAAGAGAGAAATCGGTGCAAAAGCACCTTCTAAATATATGAAAATATTTCAAGAACAAAATGATAACTTGGCTAAGACAATGAAAACACATTTAATTGGTGATCTTGAAAAATTTGGAATTTGGAACGATGATTATGATACATTTTTTACCGAACGTTCAAAGCTACTTAGCAAGGAAATGAATAAAAAATTGCTTAAATAAATTTATTTAAATGCCGTCTGAAAACCTTTCAGACGGCATTTCTCTTACAAGCGGTCAATTTCCATCAAAGATCTGCAAACTACCGCACTTCCGAAAACTTCAAAATCGCTTCAGGCAAGCGGTCGCCGACGATGGTAATCTGCTCGAGTTCTTGGCGGAATTGGTTCAGTTCCGCATTTGTCCACTGCACGCCGTCGGCGCCGATGTTGTCCATCAGGTGATAGCTTTTGGTTGTTCCGGGGATAGGGACGATAAACGGGTATTGCGCTTGCAGCCACGAAAGCGACAATTGGGCCGGGGTACAGAGTTTGGCTTTTGCCCATTTTTGCACCAGTTGCAGCAGTTTCACGTTGTTTCGCATCGCATTTGCTTCAAATCGCGGCAAAATGGCGCGTAAATCACGGCTCGGGTCTTTGCCGAAATCGGTGCGTTCGTCCACATAGCCCGCCAACGTGCCCATTCCCAACGGCGACCACGGCACGAAGCCGATGCCGAGTTCTTGGCACACGGGCAGTACGTCGTGTTCACGCCCGCGAAACAGCAGAGAGTATTCGCTTTGAATGGCGGCAAGCGCTTGGATTTTATGCGCTTTGCGGATGGTCTCAGGGCTGACTTCGCACAAGCCGTAGTGCAGCACTTTGCCTGCTTTCATCAAATCCTGCACTGCACTGACGACTTCCTCAATCGGCACTTCGGGGTCGGCAAGGTGTTGGTAAAGCAGGTCGATACGGTCGGTTTGCAGGCGTTTGAGCATATTATCGACCACCCGTTTGATATGCTCGGGCTTGCTGTTGACCTTACCTGTGCGTTGCCCTGTCTGTTGGTCGATGTCCCAGCCGTATTTGGTTGCCAGCACGATTTCATTGCGGAACGGCTTGATCGCTTCGCCCACCACCAATTCGCTTTTAAACGGCCCGTAGGCTTCGGCGGTGTCGAAAAAGGTAATGCCGTGGTCGAAGGCTTGGCGGATGATTTTGACAGATTGCTCTTTCGTAGGCTCGGGTACGCCGTACATATTCTGCCCGAAGCCCTGACAACCCAAGCCCTGAGCGGACACAACCGGGCTGCCGAGTGTGCGTTACGACGGGATTTTGTCGTTTGAACCGGTGGCAAGTGCGGTGCGTTTCGGTGAAGTTTTCGTCAACACCGAGCCTATGCCCAAGCCCATAGCCAAGGCGCTCAAGCCGCCTGCTTTCAATAAACTGCGTCGTGATGGATTGTTCATCGTCTGTTCTCCTCAATAGCTGAAACGGTTACTGGCGTTGGGTCAAATATTTAATCGCATTCACATCGCGATGGTTGAAAATAATCTCATCGCGGTTGAGCGTGGCGATTTGGGCGAGGTCTTGCCCGTCAAGGGTGAAGTCGAAAATATCGCGGTTTTCAATTATACGTTCAGCTTTGACCGATTTCGGGATGATGGCAATGCCGCGTTGATTGAGCCAACGCAACACCACTTGCGCCACGGATTTTTGGTGTTTGGCAGCAATTGCCGTTAACACAGGGGTGCTGAAAATCTCGAATTTGCCTTCCGTCAGCGGTCCCCAAGCCTGCTGCACAATGCCGTGTTCCTGATGGAACGCCAGCTCCGCTTCACGCTGGTAAAACGGGTGGGTTTCAATTTGGTTGACCGCAGGCACAATCTCATTGTGGGCGATTAAATCCAAAAGGCGGTCGCTGTGGAAATTGCTCACGCCGATGGCACGTGCCTTGCCCTCGCGGTATAAATCCTGCATCGCACGCCACTGGGCATACACGTCGCCGACGGGCTGGTGCATTAGATACAAATCCACATAATCCAAGCCCAAACGCGCCAGCGAATCCGCCAAGGCTTGCTTGGTGTTTTGATACGCATCGTGTGGCTGAATCCATAATTTTGTGACCACGAAAATCTCTTCACGGGCAATGCCGCTCGCCTTAATCGCACGACCTACGCCTGCTTCGTTGCCGTAAATCGCTGCGGTATCCAGCAAACGGTAGCCCGCTTGCAGGGCTTGCAACACCGCTTGCTCGGTGGTGCTGTCATCGACTTGGAATACGCCGAAGCCGACCATTGGCATTGTTACACCATTGTTTAAGGTTACTGTTTGAGTCATTTTGTTTGTCCTTTTGTTGGATTGAATTGAGTTGATGAGCGTATTATAGGCGGACGTGATTGAAATGATAATATGGAGTAAATGCAATGGCTTTGTGAGAAAAATTCACTAAAAAACCACCGCACTTTTACTCCCCGCAAAACTGCTTACGCCACGCGCTCGGTTGGATTTGGTAGCGGCGGTAAAACTGCTGGCGGAAGGAAACCGCATTTTGAAAGCCGCACCGTTCGGCGATCTGATCTATATTAAGCGATGAATTTTCCAGCAGATTCAGACTTTGTTGCAGACGTTCTTTGTGCAGCCAGTCGAGAAAGGTCATTCCCGTAGCCTGTTTGAAATGGCGAGTAAAGGTGCTGCGGCTCATTGCCGTGTGTGCGGCGGCGGAGTCGATGCTGTGCGGCAGGTGCAGGTGTTGGCGCAGGTAAGCGAGCAGGTTGTTGATGTGGCTGTCGCGGGTGGATTGCGGCAGCGGATGTTGGATAAACTGCCCCTGTCCGCCTTCGCGGCGGGGCGGCACGACCAGCAGACGGGCGGCGGCGTTGGCGGCTTTGACCCCGTAAAACTTGCGGATAATGTGCAGGCAGCAGTCGAGCGCGGCGGCTGCGCCTGCGGAAGTGATGATGTTGCCGTCTTCCACATACAGAGCGTTGACATCGAGCCGCACTTGCGGAAAACGCCGGCTGAAATCCGCCTCGCCAAACCAATGGGTTGCCGCCCGTTTGCCGTCCAACACGCCCGCATAAGCCAAGGCATAGCTGCCGTAGCACAAGCCTACCAAATACGCACCGCGTTGATTCGCCGCCTGCAATGCCTTGATGGTGGCGGCATCGGGGCGGGTGTCGGCATCTTTCCAACCTGCGATCACGATGATGTCGCAGCTGTCAAGCAAAGCCAAACCGCCGTCAATCGGCGGCTGGACGATTTGATTTTTAAGCGGTTTGCCGCTGGGCGTAATGATATTGACCTCAAACAGGGCGTGATTGACCGCATCGCCAAACGCCATATAAGGCACGGAAAAGTGAAACGGGTTGATGTCGGGATAAACCAGCAGGGCGAGCTTGTGCATATAGCCTCCTTTTTGACCCGATTCTTACGTTTTTTGATTAAAAAGTCAATTATCGAACGGGCGGTTTTTCCTTAAAATACGCGCCATAAACAGTGATTCAAAACAGGAGATTTAAAATGAATATCAAAACCTTATTTGCCGCAGCCGCCTTATTGACTGCCACCGCCGCCAGTGCGGAAGTGCAATACCAACACGTGCGTAACGCTACCGCCAAAGTGCAATACGGCGACAGCGTATTTCTGATCGACCCTTATCTTGTCCCACAAGGCAGCTACGCCGGTTTTGAGGGCACGGTCAACAGCAGCCAGCGTAACCCGATGATTGCAATGCAGCCGAATGTGAAAGAGCTGCTCAAAGGCGTGCAGGCGGTGATTGTAACCCACACCCACGCCGACCACTGGGACGAAGCGGCGCAAAAAGCCCTGCCGAAAACGCTGCCGATTTTTGTGCAAAACGCCGACGATGCCAAGATTATCCGCGCCCAAGGCTTTAAAGATGTCCGCGTCATCGGCAACCACACCGAGTTTAACAAAGTGAAACTGAGCCGCATCAAAGGCGGTCAGCACGGCACAGACCAAATGTACGCCCTGCCGCAACTGGCGGAAATGTTGGGCGATGAGATGGGCGTGGTGCTGCAAAGCGATAAGGAAAAAACGCTGTATATCGTAGGCGATACGGTATGGAATGCTTCGGTTGATGACGCACTCGCCAGCTTCAAACCCGAAATCGTGGTGATGAACACCGGCTACGCCAAACTGCAAAATATGGACGGCAGCATCATTATGGGCTTGGACGATGTCGGCAAAATGGCACAAACCGCCCCGAATGCCGACATCATCACCGTACATATGGATGCCGTCAACCATGCCACTGTATCAAGTAACGATATGCGCCGCTACGTCAAAGAAAAAGGCTTGGGCAAACAGGTTGCCGTACCGAAAGAAGGCGAAGTGTTGAAATATTAAGAAATATTAAAAGGGAATGCCGTCTGACAAAAGCCGCAGGCTTTTGAACGTCGGCTCTGCCGACGGCCCGAAGGGTGAGCAAGCGAACGAGTGAGCTTGCGAATAAAATGAAATTCAGACGGCATTGTTGTGATTACGCCCGTTCCAAAATCAGCTTATCAATGTCTGCAAAGGCATTTTCCAAGCGTTCAACGTGGTAGATGTCGTACATATCGTACACCAGTCGGGTAATGTCGAGGCGATTAAACAATTCCAACACCTGTTTGCCGCTGATGTTTTTGGCTTTGGCATAATATTCCACTAAATAGATGAAAAAACGCATTTCGGGGGGCATCATCTGCTCCTACAAATAGCGCGACAAACGGGGATTGCCGTGTTGGATTTCGTTTTGCCACAGGTCAAACAAGCCCTTATCACTGAGCTGCCACAGCTTGAGTTCGTCCCGTTTGAGCATCGCATAAGTTTCACTTTGATAAAATTTGCCCAAGGCGGCAAGCGGTTCGATGTGTTGCTGCTCAGCGATGGTTTCGACGATGTTTTCAATCATTTTTTCAGTGATGTAGTATTCCAATTCGGTCATACCGCCTCCGCTTCGGCAAATTCATACATATTGACAATCGGAATGCCGCTACTCAACCGTTCGGTTTTCCGCACCGCCCATTGCACCGCCTGCTGTCGGTCGGAAGTCAGATAAAATTCAGCCCCGAAATCCAAGGGGTTGCGCCCCTTGTTTAAATCGGGTCGGATGATTTTTTCATTGCTACCGTGATACAGTCGCATAAAACCGCCTTGAAGAAATCTACTGTTGCGGCTTAGTGTAACTTAACTTCGGGCAGAATCAAAATAAAGCTTGCAATTTTCAGTGAAAATCCCACCTCTTGCGGGACATTATTTCTGCACCTCCGCCCACACTTTGCGTAAATTCGCCGCCTGTGTGCCGTCCACATTCTCTGTAATCTGTTTGAAACTTTGTTCGGTCAAGCCTAAGTTTTTCAGCACGGTCAAATGCGAACGCAGTTGGGCGTTGACGCTTTCACCCAAGCTTACCAGCGAGCCGACGGTGGCGAGTTCGCGTTCCACATCGCCTAAGTTATCGCGGGCGAACTGGTAGCCGAACAGTTGCGCTTTGAGGGCGTAATCCAAGGCGGGGGCGAAGGCGAAAATCGGGTTTTCGCTCGGTCGCTTGGTCAGTATCGCCATTTTTTGCGTGCCCAGGGTGTAAAAATCCGCCTTGCCCACATCCGTTGCCGCCTTGCCTTCGGGATCGGTAATGCCTTGGTTGCGGCGTTCATCATACAGGGCTTTGAGGCTGTTCATCGCGTTTAAGGTTTTCGGCGCACCGATATAGGCAAACTGGTGCGACACTGCTTCTTTCAGCTCGCTCCACGTCAAGCCTGCCTGCAAGCCTTTAACCGCATTGGCTTTTACCGCAGCCTGATCGCCTGTGCTGGCGACAAGGGCAAGCGGCAGAATGGCAAGCTGTTTGGCGGTCAAGATGCCGTCTGAAACGTTCTGAATTTGCACCGCACTTTGCGCCTGCTCGGGCACGGCTTTTTCCAGCCACTGCACCGCATTGTCTTTCACGGGGCTGATGGCGATATGGCTCATCGCGGTAAACTCGCCCGCACCGTGCCAATGCTTCACATTCGGCGCAACCCACACCACATCGCCTTTAGCGATGGTCTGCACCGGCTTGCCCCATTCCTGATAACGCCCCGTGCCGTCGGTAACAATCAGATACTGCCCTTGGCTGTGGGTATGCCAATCGGTAAACGCATTCGGCTTGAAATGCACGATGGCAGGGGTAACATCGCCGTTGCTCGGCAGCAGCGGCAGGCGGGCAAATTCGGCATTGCCTGTAAAATGGCGGCTGTCGGCAGCCTGTAAGGTTTGGGCGGATTGCGGGGTAACGCTGTCGGCAAAAGCTAGCGTGCTTGCCAAAGTAAGGCAAAGTGCGGACACAAAAACTTTAGTTTTTGAACGTCGGCTTGTCGACGGTGGCGAAGCCATAGCAAGCGTGCCAGCGGTTGCGTATAATCTTTTCATTGTTTTCTCCTTGATTGATTTTCAGCAGTATAAAGCCTGCGTTTGCCGTTGATAATCTGCCAAAAAGACAATGGCTTTGTGAGAAAATCTCAATAAAATGCCGTCTGAAAGGTTTGAATCTTTCAGACGGCATTGCTTTTACGAGCAGTCGGGATTTTTTCAAAATCTATAAAATTTCTAAAAACCGACCGCACTTTTCCCGTTAAAACTTACTCAAATTCAATGCTCCAGCGGTTCTTTCATTGGCTTTTACATAATCCGGATGGGTAGCGATTTGCTTCAAATAGCGAGCGATATTCGGATATTTCGTCGCTTCGACGTAATTAACGCCCCATTGCAGCGGGAAGCTCAGGCCGAAATCTGCACCTGTCAGTTCGCTGCCGACAATCCACGTTTTGCCGTTGAGGGTTTGTTCCACGTGGTCGAAATAAATGCCCACTTGGGCGTTGGCGTAATCGTTATACGCGCCGAAATCGCCCTGTTTTGCCATTAATGCCAGCAGGTTGGCGGAGAACATCGAAGCCGATACCGCCAGCCAATAGATATAACGGGAGTAATCGTCGGTTTGGCTCGGCGGCACAAAACGCCCATTACCGTAGCGGTCCAGCAGATGCTGGATAATCGCATTGCCTTCCGCCAACACCAAATCACCGTCTTGCAACACAGGTGCTTTGCCCAACGGATGCTGCGCTTTCAGTTCGGGCGGGGCAAGTTGGGTTTCAGGCAGGCGTTGGTACATTTTCAGCTCGTATTCCAAACCGAGGGCTTCTAAAAGCCAGACGATACGGTGGGAACAGGAGCGTTCGAGATAGTGTAGGGTAATCATTGTTTTTTCCTTAATGTTAATGATGTCAAATACTTATTTTTTCAGCGGTGGCAACCAGTCTTGCCCCATCAGGGTAAATGCCCACATTTTATCCGAAAAGCCGTAATGGTCGGCACGCGCAGGATCGATGGCAAGCTCAATGCCGTCTTCACTGCCATTTAACAAACGGGTGGCGATGTCGGGGTTAATCATCACGCTTCTGCCGAGTGCGATAAATTCTGCCCAGCCAGTGTTGTAGGCGTTTGCGATGTCATCGGCAGCATACAAACTGCCCACGCCGATTAACGGCAGTTTGCCGCCGATGCGTTCGTGTACCAACTGCATACGGGTAATTGAAGTATCCGCACCACGACGGGCTTTGTTATAAAAGTCGTGCAGCGAAATATGCAGATACTGCAACGGCTGCGCTTTCAACACATCAATCAGGGCAAAAGTATCTTCCATCGTCAAGCCTAATTCTTCAGGCTCTTCGGGAGAAAAACGGTAGCCGACGATAAAGTTTTCTTTGTCGTGTTTGGCTTTGGCGGCAAGCACCGCCTCAATCACCGCCAGCGGAAAACGCATCCGCTTTTCACGCGAGCCACCCCATTCGTCGGTGCGGCGGTTGGAATGACCGGAATAGAATTGCTGAATCAGATAATTGTTCGCACCGTGAATCTCCACACCGTCAAAACCTGCTTGAATGGCGAGATCAGTTGCATTGCCAAATGCCGCAATTAATGACCGTACTTCCGCATCGGTGGCGGCTCGGGTGTTAATGTTTGGATCATCACCGGCAGAAATTTTATCCTTGCCGTGAATCAGCTCGCTGACCGCCAATTTACCGCCGTGATGAATTTGCAACACTGCTTTCGCACCTTGCGCTTTGATGATGTCGGCGGTTTCTTTCAGGCTTGCCAGCTGTGAGGCGTGAATGGCTTCAGGCTGACCGTAAAAGGCTTTGCCGTCTTCTTGCACTAAGGTTGCGGCAGTAATAAAGATGCCGAAATCGTTGGCACGGTTGCCAATAAAGCGGCGTTCTTGTTCGCCTAACGTACCGTCATCGTTTGAACCGAGATGGGTCATCGGTGCAACCACAAGGCGATTTTTAATTTCTACGCCGTTATTGAGTGTAAACGGCTGGAACAGGGGTTGGAATTTCGGGTTCATATTTTCTGTGTCCTTAAAATGTTTAAAACTGTCTGGAAATCAATCCGATATGTTTTCAGACAGCCTGTAATGCTGTTATTTCAACGCAGCCTGATAACTCGCCAACGTATTGTCCGCCATTGCGGTTAAAAACATTGTATCCGCACCGATGCCGAGAAAAGTTACGCCCATTTCGGCGTAATGCTTGGCTTGTTCGGGCGTGGCGGCGATGGTGCCGACGGGTACGCCCAGCTCTTGAATGCGTTTGATGGCATATTCCATTGCTTCGACCACTTCGGGGTGGAAAATGTTCATACCGTGTCCCATATCTATCGCCAAATCCACCGGACCGAGGAAAATCGCTCCTAAACCTTTGGTTTTCACGATATCGTCAAGGTTTTCCATTCCTTTTTTGCTTTCGATTTGCAGCATAATCATTGTTTCGTTTTCAATGCGCTCTTGATAATCAGGATAACGCCCGAAACGTGCGGCACGGAATGCCGAAGCGCCCATACCTCTGTTGCCGCGGGAGGGATAGCTTGCCCAGTAGAGAATCTGCTCCGCTTCTTCGCCGCTTTCCAGTTTCGGCACGATGATGTTCTGAATGCCCGCATCCATCAGTTGCTTGATAATACCCGTACCAGCCTCGCCGATACGCACCACCGGTGTCATATCGTAAGGGGCGATGGCTCGTGCCGCAGCTAAAATGGTTTGTACCGTATGCGGGCCGTGTTCGCCGTCGATAAACAGCCAGTCGAAATCCGTGGTTGCCAAGGCTTCCGCCACATCCGCCGACGTAGTTTCCAGCCCTACGCCGAACTGCATTTTGCCTGCTTCGATATTGTGTTTGAAGCTGTTGTATAAATAATCTTTGACCATTGGCATAATTTTTTCCTTATAACACAGTAGTTAAGTAGTTTGGTTTGCCGATTGCTTTGATTAAATCAATTTGCGATTTTGTCCAGTTTAAATCTTCTTCTTCGTCTTTGTAATACTCTTTCATTAAATCGTAAGAAGTCAAATCTAAATAACCTGCATTGATCACCTCTTCAATGATCGGCAAGCCTTCCACCGATTGCTGCAAATCATAGGCAAGATAATCTTCAATATCGCTGCATACTACACGGGCGGGAATGGCTTCTTGGCGGATTTCGCCGTCTAAATCCAAAATACGATCCTGAAACCGCTCGACAAAACCGAATTCTTCGGTTGCGTGTTCCGCATATTTGTCGGCAAGTTTGCCGAAACCTTGGGTGGCAAAGATTTTTGACATTGTTTTGTGGTTTAACGCGTTGGCGGTTAAGTTGGTGGCAACGAGTTGTAAAAATTCAATGGTTTTTTGTACATATTTCATGATTTACTCCTAATAATCAAATATGTTTTGTTTGATGCCGTCTGAAAAACTACCAATGCAAGACCGCACTTTTTTCCACCGGCACGCGGCCTAAGTGGTGTTTGTTTTGCATTGCTTCCCAATCGGGATGACCGAATGAAATGGCGTGCAGCAGTTTATAGTCGCTCGGAATGCCCAATTCTGCGCGCACGTCATCGGCAAACATTGCCAACGCCAGCTGCGGAATGCCGCCGAAACCGCGTGCGGTTAAGGAAAGCAGGAAGGTTTGCGAATACATACTGACATCGGAGGCGATATTTACATCGTGATTTTCGATGCTCGGCATAAACAAAAATGCCATATGCGGCGCGCCGTAGCCGTTGATATTGTCGTCGTACACCACTTGGCGGCCGGCTTTGTCTTCACGGGGAATGCCGTAGCTGGTGGTGAATACGTGGGAATATTGGTTACGCCAGCGCGGTTCGTAGATGCCTTTATATTTGCTTTGATCAAACTCGAAATCCGCTTGGTTGATGCCATCTGAAAAAGTCTTTCTAAAACGTGCCAACAAACGCTGCAAGGTCTCGCCTGAAGCGATATGCACCAGCCAAGGCTGGGTATTGCAGGCAGAAGGGGCGTGCTGCGCATCTTCCAATACTTGACGGATTTCCGCTTCCGTCATCGGGGTAGGTAAAAATTTGCGGATGGATTGGCGGTTACGTACGGTGGCAGCAAAATCTAACATTGTTCTCTCCTTATTTTTTAGCAAAATATAGAATCAGACTGACCCGACTCAGCATTTTTATCATTTATCACTTATAAATCAAATGAATTAACCACTTTTACGTGCAAACGCACATCCATATTGCCACGGGTGGCGTTGGAATACGGGCAGACTTCGTGGGCGCGGGTGATGAGGGTTTTCGCCTCCGCTTCGCTCAAGCCCTCCACGGTGATGGTAATGTCCAAATCGAGGGCGAATGTACCGTCTGCTTTTTGACCGATGCCCACGCTGACGGTAGTAGAAGATTTAGTCGGTTTCAAGCCCAAAGTCGGGGCGACGTGGTTCATCGCGCTGTCGAAACAGGCGGCATAGCCCATTGCAAACAGTTGCTCGGGATTGGTGCCGGCTTTGCCGCTTTCGTTTTGGAACGAGACCAAATCAAAGCCGATAGAGCCGTCGTCAACTTGAGTATGACCGTCGCGGCCGCCTGTTGCTGTTGCTGAAGTGCTGTAAAAAATTTTCATTGTATTGCTCCTTGATAATCAGTTAGTAAAGGGTTTTGTTTGAAACTGGAGATACAAAAACTTTAGTTTTTGAACGTCGGATTTGCCGACGGCCCCGAAGGGGTGAGCAATCACTCCAGTGATTGCGAATAATTGTAGTGGAAAATTTTCACAACAGGGTATATCATTCCTGCAAAATACTTGCCTGATTCTCTAAAATGCTGAAAAAATTACTGACGATTATACCGAAAAACCAAATTTGGCATACCCCGATTGCCAACCTGACTTTGCAACACGCCGACCACCCGATGCAGATGGGCAACCAAATGCTCGAGCCGCGTATCTGTATCGTATTGCAGGGTGAGCGGCAGATCAGCGTGGGCAGCCAATGCTACGCTTTCGACCATTCCAAATTTATGTTTTGTCCCGTGAATGTACCGCTGAGCGTGAACATCACCAAAGCCAGTCCTGATGAGCCTTATCTGATGATGACCTTGAAAATTGATGTGCTGACGGTGGCGGAAGTGATGGCGAAAATGCCGCCAACCGCCTTGATAAAAGCGGAAAACAAGCGGGAACATTCCGCGCTTTTCTGCAATGGGAGCTGGAAACCCAACTCGACAGCCATTTCAAACGCCTGCTTGACTTGCTTAATAGTCCTGAAGACATCGAATTTCTCGCCCCGCTGATTGTGCAGGAAATCTATTACTACCTGCTCAAAAACGAACAGGGCGGGCGGCTGCGGGAATTGGTCAGCGAAGGCAGCCACACCCGACGGATTGCCAAAAGCACGCAATGGATCGAGCAGCATTTTGCCGAAAGCCTCAGCATCGACACGCTGGCGGATATGGCGGGAATGTCGGTGTCGGGCTTCCACCACCATTTTAAAAACATCACCTCAATGTCGCCGCTGCAATACCAAAAAGCCTTCCGCCTCACAGAAGCCAAACGCCTGATTCAAAGCAAACAATGCAGCGTGACCCAAGCCGCCTTCCAAGTAGGCTACGAAAGCCCGAGCCAATTCAGCCGCGAATACAAACGCTATTTCGGCGTTGCTCCGAAAAGTGCGGTGGGTTTGGGGTGAGTTTTTTGGAAATCGGTTTCCGGTTTTTGCAAAATAGAGAAAATCAAAATGCCGTCTGAAAAATCTTTCAGACTGCATAACCTTATTTAACGTTTGACCTGATAAACCGCAGGTTGCTCTCTAAGCATATTGTCGTACCATTCTTTAGGTTTTAATTCGGATTGATATTGCCCTTCAAAAAAAGAATATAAATCACGATATTTCGCATTATTTTTCAACAAATTGGCTAAGGCTTTCGTATCTATCGGGATAATTTTTAACCCCTCAACATATTCGCCATTACGCCCATAATAAGGATTATCCTTATTTTTACGCCCACGAAAATCTGAAATAACATTGAGATTTAAGAATGTTGTGATAAATAAACTATAATCAAACTGATTTTGATATTTTAATCGATATTCTCCTAAATGCCGCGATACGGGTTCCATTTCCATTCTACGTTGATTGGTACTTTCGGCAAGTGTGGCTTCAATCAATAGCGAATGTTGTGGATAATATGCTGTTTTATCGTATTCGTAGATAATATCCGCATAACCGCCACCAGCGTGGGTTTTGGGCAATAAATCGGCTGAAAGCGATAATTTCATATAATCTAAAATATTACCTTGTCGCTCGCTGATTTCATACCAAATTACTGCAAGGATATATTCAAAAATTGTTGGAATATCCGCTTCATCTGTAACTAATTTAGCAATTTCATCATCTCTTGCTTCAAAAAGGTTTAATAGATTAAGCAATGTAGGTTTATTGAATTTTTGATTAATTAATGTATTAAAACGCTGCAAGCGTAAATCATCAACCACTTTAGCTGCTTGTTCACTATTTTCTACTACTACGTTGTGCTCTTTATAAATTTGAGAATAAATAGCCTGATTATCAAAAGTAAGTGCGGTGTGAATTTCAGATAGTTGAATATCTTTATCTACGTTATCACAGGGAGTGAAAGCGGATTTAAATAATTCTTGATGATTGTTTTTAAAAAAGTAACGAGGAATAAGATCGAAGGTAACTTTTTATCGGAAAAATTATGGATTTCTATAATACAAGAAAAATATCAATAATTGATCTTTTTTCCGAGTCAAAATGGATTTCATATAGATTTAATATGTTATCTTCCCATTTTATATATTTAAAAACTCTAGCATTTGGTATAACAAAACTATACTCATTGCCAAGTTCTTTAAATATACTTCTATCCAAACCAGCTAAACCTTTACTAAATTGTTGCTTAATAAATAATACTATCTCTTTATCTTCTTGAAGCTCTGAGTACAAAATCGGATAATGTTGAGCCATTGTTATCTGCCTTTATAATTTTTACCGTTCTCTGTTAAACGATAAATACCACGTCCAACTCGTTCAAATAATTTCATGCTACGTTTACTTTCAACACTTGCTTCATTATGATTGATTTCGCCACGTACCGTATTTCTAAAAGTATCTAATTTAAATCTACCGATAAATATTGGATCTTTAATTTTTGTTTCTAAATGTTGATAAATTTCCGAAATATTTACATCTATAATTCCATCTTTAAGTTTTTTCTGCATAAATTCAGTTATCATCTTATTTAAAGATGGCACAGCATTTGGTAATATTTTTTCTCTGTTTTCAATTTCTCTAATTACTTTTTGAATCTCTTTATCCTTATTAGCTTTTTTTTCATTTTCTTCAAAAGAGCGAAATACATCAGAATATTGATATAAATATTCATCATCAGGAATAAATAGACTATCTGTATATTTAATAGAATTGTAAATGGCTTGCAATTGTGAATAGTAAATGGGATTTTTCTCACTAAAAATAGTATTTACTTCAAAATTGGATAATAGTCCACCGGCAGTTAAATTGGTGCTACCAACGATTGATGTATTTTGCTGTTTATTTTTGAATAAATAAATTTTGGGATGAAAGACTGTATTATTTTTATTTTCTTTTCTATCCCCGTAACAAAAAAAACTTACATTCCTATTTTTCTGTTGCAGATCAATAAAGAATTTCATTGCTTTAGGATCGGTTGTTTTAAAATCTAATCCAACAATAATTTCAAATATTCCACCATTAGATAGTGATTTTTCTAATGATTGTTCGATGACTTTTATTCCTGAATTTTTTAAAAAAGCAACAGCAATTTGAGTATGCTTAGATGATTGTAATTCTTGATTGATGACTTTGCCGATAGGATAGTTTAAATTTGATAATATTTGAACAGATTGCATTATTTACTCTACTTGTAATTTTCAAATTTGAATAAGCCTGATTTTGCTACAATCACGCCACGAATAAAATCGGATAATTTATATTTGTTTCCAAAATAACGGCAGTTATTGATTGCTGCTAATTTCAATCTTTTTTCTTTAACGATTTTTCCCCATTCGGTTTCGTTGGCTGGCTCGACCGAGTTTAACGCAAGTTGTACCTGACTAACTGCCTTTTCATCCCATAAAAAAAACGCCCCGTCTTACTTTTAGACAGGGGAATATTATACTCATTGACCATTTTATACAGGCAAGATTTTGAAATACCCAAATTGCTGCACGCTTAGACTGCTCATTATATTTCTCACAAAATGCAAAATTTGTGGACATTTTACGCTGAAAAACGGCTTATTTCATCATATTTTTTGACATTTTAGGATGCTAATTGCATCAGTAATGTTGTTTGAAAACCTTTTCAAACAACATTACTTTCACAAGCGATCAGATTTTAACGAATTTCTGCAACCCATTTAATCCACATCCAGCGACAGTTTGCCGTTTTGCGGGTCATCAAACGGTAACACTCCTTGTGCATTTAAAAATAGGCTTCGTCAAGTTGCATTGCCGCCAGTTTGCTATTGATGGTGTGCCGCTCGGCATCGGTTAATCGAATCTGCGTTGCCGCCAGATTTTCCGCCAAACGCTGTTTTTTGGTCGTGCCGGGAATCGGCACGAGATAGGGCTTTTGGCCAACTCCCACGCCAACACGATTTGGGAGGGTGTGGCGGATTTGGCGGCGGCGAGGTCGTGCAGCAAATCCAACACTGCCTGATTTTTCGCCATCACCTCGGGGGAGAAACGCGCCATTGTGCGGCGGAAATCGCCTTCACCGTATTGGGTTTGGACGTTGAATCTGCCGCTTAAAAAGCCGTTGCCGAGCGGACTGTACGCCACAAAGCCGATGTGATGGGCTTCGCAAAATGCAAACAGACCTTGTTCGGGCTGGCGGGCGAGCATCGAATATTGGTTTTCGGTGGCGGTAATCGGGCTGACGGCATGGGCTTTCGCCATATAATCCAGCGGTGCGTTGGACACGCCCCAATAACGGATTTTGCCCGCTGCCATCAGCTCGTTCATTACTTCCGCCACCGCTTCGGGCGGCACGTTCGGGTCGATGCGGTGCTGATAATAGAGGTCGATATAGTCGGTTTGCAGGTTTGCCAGCGATTCATCCACCTGCTTGCGGATTGCTTCGGGGCGGCTGTCCAACACATTTTCCACGCCTTTGGCGGAATGGCTTTGTCCGACGATGCCGAATTTGGTGGCAATCACCACTTTATCGCGTATCCCTTTCACCGCCCCGCCCAGCAGCATTTCATTGGCTTTGCCGTAAATCGGTGCGGTGTCGAAAAAATTACCGCCCAGCTCCACGCTGTAACGGATTAAATCCGCCATCTCGCCGCGATCCGCCGCCTGCCCGTAGGCGTGATCCATTCCCATAATGCCGAGACCGATGGCGGATACGGTTAACTCTTTGCCTAATGTTCTGCTTTGCATATTTCCTCCTAAGATTGAACGTTGCAATCAGTGTAACGGCTTTGAATTGCGATGATAATCCGTTAAAAATGCAATGGCTTGATGAGGAAAATTCAGTAATTCCATTTTGGAAGTTTATTTCCAATTTTGTTTTATTTCCTGAAAAATGGAAGTTGGATTCCAAATTCTGTAGGATAGGAAAGTAAAAATGCCGTCTGAAAAACTTTTCAGACGGCATTACGTTATTTATCCTGATTTATTTATCCAACCCCTTAGCTTTCAACCAGCCCGCCAAATGCTCGGCGACTTCGATGTTATTCAAATCCTGCATCGGGAAATGGGTGTTGCCTTTGATACCAATAATCGGCAAATGCACCACCTGCACATCGCCGCCGTGTTTGTTGACCACTTTCGCCCACTGTTTTGCCAAGGCAAGGCGGATTCGCCATTGGTCTTCGCCTTGGATTGCAGACGGCTTGTCGCTGATAAAATCGCCGAAATAAATCACAATCGGCATTTTGGTTAAGCGGGCAAATTGGGCGTTGTCCACCTTGGCTGGCGTGATGTTGCCGTAGGCACTTTCAATCACAGGCGGCACTTCGCCCTCGGGAAACGGAAAATTGCCGGGCTCGATGGCGACGATGGCTTTGATTTGCTCGGGGGCTTTGATGCCTGCAAACCAGCCTGCAATGCCGCCTTGCGAATGCGTTACCAACACGCCGCTCTTGATACGCTCAAACAGGGCTTTGAGGCTGTCGGAAATCACGCCCACATCAAACGCGCCCGTGTTCGGGGTCATTTGGCGGAAAAACTGATTCAGGCTCGCTTCATCTTGCGGAAACGCCACTCCCTTGAAAAAGTTCGGGTATTCGCCCATTCGGAATTGGGCAAACCAAAATTGCTCGTCAGGCGTGGCGGATACCGTGCCGTCCACCGTCGAGCGACCCGACCAGCCGCGACGGGGCTGATCCACCAAGTACACAGGGTAGTTTTTGGCGAGGAAAATATTGTTCCAGCCGTCTCTGCCGTCGGGCGTGGTCTGCCACGTCCGCATCGACTGCCCCGCACCGTGCAAAAACACCAGCGGCGTGGCTTTGGCATTGCTTGGGATTTGATACCACACCGTTGCGTGATCGCCGTGCAGGGTCTGCCCGCCGTTGGCGATGTTTTCTTTAAACACCGCCATAAAATCATTGGCGGTTTTGCCACGGGTAATATCGGGACGGGCTTTGTAACTGCCTTGGCTGGTGATGACCGTACCGCCCACCGCAAAGCTGCCTTGGGATTCGATGGTCATCGGTGCGGCAAAAGCGTTGCTGATTGCCAAGCCCAATGCGGCAAAAAGTGCGGTCAGTTTGAGGGATGTTTTCATTGCGGTTCTCCTAATGGTTTAACATTTTGATTTGATTATAAAAGAGAAACCGCAAACGATAATGGGGATAAACTGCCATAGGCTTGTGAGAAAAATTCATTAGTTCTACACACAATCCAACACTTTCATTTTATTGCGCAAGCCGTTTAAAATCGGTTCAACGATGTGAAGCGGCAGCGATGCGGTGTCAATTTGGTCGATAGACGGATAGGATTGTGTCAGCTCGTGCAAAATCTCTTCCACCGTTTCAGTGGCAAGACCTGCTGATTTGGCTGTATGGAAAATATGCGGCAGCTTGATTTTTTGCCATACATAGTGGCGGTTTTCGCCTTGCCACGCCATCGCCATTTTGACTTTTTGGGCTTGCAAACCGCTTGGGCTGATAAGCGGATAGGCGGAAATCACATCATAAAACGGCGTAAGGCGGTAGCGGTTTTGCGGCTCTAAGTAGAGACTGAAATTTTTAGCGTGTCCGTCAATGGCACATAGCAGCCAAAACACAATTTGGGCTTTGAAAAACTGCTTGCGGTCTTGCTTGGCGTTTGCCGAACCGTTGAGCAGCTGCATTATCCGCACAATACCGATGCCGCCGTCCGCTTCATATTTGCGGGCAGGTGCGATATTCAAGGCTTGGCACATATCTTCTTGCGGTAAGCGAATCAGCCAGCTGCCGTCTGCCGACCAACGGCGGTCGAAGCGTTCGACAATCAGCACCTTGCTTTCACCGAATCGGGCTACGCTTGCAAGCGGTACGGATAAGCCGAATTTTTGCAAAATCTGCAAGCACAACCATTCATTTTCACAACTGTCGGATAAATCCAGTTGCCCTTGCCCTACCGAGCCGATAGGCAGTTTGAAAATATGGCTGGTTGCGGTGGCGTGCAACGGGCGTTGCCATTGATTTTGATACCATAACAAGGCGGTTTTTTCCTGAGCACCTGCAAGCGAAATGCGGAAATCATCAAATTTATTCATACCCAGCGGCGAAGTGCGGTAGTTTTTCAGCAAATTTTCAATCGCTTGGTCATTGAGCGGCTGTGCGACGGTTTGCCGCACCGAACGGCTTTCCCCCTGATACAATTGAATCGCCCCTACACAATCCTGCCCAATGGCAGAAAGCAAATCAAAAGGGGATTTGGTAACGGTTTGAAAACGTTGTTGAATCCGTGAGCGGATCAGCTCATTATCGGGTAGGAGGTTATCAAAAAAATTATACACCGCCTCGCCTTTATAAGGCTGCCGAGCCAGCGGCAACGACAGCGAAATCGCCCTTGTGTGGGGAGCATTTAGCCAGCTTTCGGCATACTGAAATTCTGTTGCACCGCCCGCAGATCTCCGCCACTCGCCCACGGTTTCGCCATTCATTGCCACGGTTAAAACACGGGAACTCACCATACATCACCCCATTCTTCCTGTGTTGCCGACGGCATATTTTTCGGACGGGGCTGCACCACCAATTCCAACTCCAAACCTGCCAATAATTTAAATAATGTTTCCAGTTTGGTGCTATCGGGCATATTTTCAAACGCCGATACCGTTGCCTGTTTTATAGCTGCCTGCTTAGCTAAATCCGTTTGCGATAATCCTTGTCGATAGCGAAACTCACGCATCACTTGAGCCAGCATTTTACTCGATGTTACTACCATTTTAAGCTCCTTATCCCTTGCAGAGGGTAAGGTTTATGTTATACCCTTTAAGGGATAAAAGCAATATTATCCTTTATGGTGGATAAGGTTGTTACAGCTGAATGATGTAACTAATCTGACTGATAATAAGGCTTGTTTTTTTATGTCTTTGATTAAAAGACTATGCCGTCTGAAAAGTTTCACTCTTTCAGACGGCATCACCGTTAAAAATTCGCTTCAATATGCTGTTTCCACACTGCCAAATCCTGCTCGATTTGCGGATTTTTCAGCACGTCGAAGCAGGCGAAGCTCGGCAGTTGCTCGTAGCCGAAGAAGCGGTACACCACGTGTACGGGGAAGTGCAAATCGTCCAGCCCTTTGCCTTGGAACAGGTATTCGTCGGAGTTGTTAAAGGCTTCTTTGGGGGCGTTGAAGGTGGTGGAAAGCAGGTATTTTTTACCCGTTTGCACGCCGCCTGTACCGTAGCCCGCTTTCGGATTTTTGGAGCTGCGACCGTCGTTGTTGCACAATCTGCCTTCCGTGCCTGCGATATAGACTTCGTCCATATATTTTTTGAACGCCCTCGGAATCATCATCCAGTTGCTTGGGAATTGCACGATGACCGCATCCTCCCAGTTGTATTTGTCCAATTCGGTGTTGATGTCGTATTCCATCACGTTGGAATGCTGCACGCTATGTCCTTTTGCCAACAGGATTTTTTCCGCTTCACTGATTAAAGTGGCAGTCAGTTTGCCCTCGGAAAAAGGATAAGGCTGGTGTCCGTTTAGGATTAAGATGTTCATATTATTCCTTAATGATTAAGTATGCCGTCTGACAAAAGCCGAAGGCTTTTGAACGTCGGCTCTGCCGACAGCCCCGAAGGGGTGAGCAAGCGAACGAGTGAGCTTGCGAATAACATTGATGTTCAGACGGCATTCTGTTACCGCTCCGCTGCCGCTTCAATCGCCAAAATCAATCGGTCGGCGTGGTCTTGGGCGCGGGTTTGGACTTGTGCCAGCTCTTCATCACTGCTGACATTGGGGATATACAGCACGTTGGTGGAGTAAACCGGCTCGCGCCACTGCATTTGGGTTAAATGGGCGGTGGATTTGAGCGGCGGATAAAAGGCAGGGATTTCCGCCCCTTCTGCGCCGCCGTCTCGGTATTCTTCGGCTTTGCCACCTGCGGTAAATGACACAATCAGCGGTTTGCCTGCCAGTTTGCTGCCGTCTCCGCCGTAGGCAAAGCCGTAGCCGAATACGTCGTCCAGCCATTTTTTCATCAAAGCAGGCATTGAAAACCAGTAAAACGGAAACTGCCATACAATCACATCGGCGGCAATCATCGCCTGCTGTTCGGCTTGGATGTCAAACCGATAATCAGGATACAACGCTCCCAAATCACGTATTTCAATGTCCTCGTTAAAACGGCTTTTCAGACGGTCTAAAATCAGCTTGTTATTCACCGATTGGCTTAAATTCGGGTGTCCCGAAATCACTAAAATCTTCACCCTTAATCCTTATCAATGATGCTTAACTGTGCTTCATTCATACGTTCGCCCGCCACGCCCATTTTGGCGAAGGCGGTTTCGATTTCCAGTATATCGGCAGCGGTTAGAGGAACTTGCAATGCCCCTAAATTCTCCTGCAAATGATCCAAACGCCCTGTGCCGGCAATCGGTACGACGAAAGGACGTTTTGCCATCACCCACGCCAAGGCAATTTGAGCGGCAGTGGCATTATATTTGCGCCCGAATTGTTGCAAATATTCCCCTAATTGTGCATTTTTTGCCAAATTTTCAGGGCTAAAACGGCGGAAGGTGTGGCGTAAGTCGTCGGGGCGTTTTGCCAGATCTTCAACACGCAACTTGCCGGTTAATAAGCCTTGTTGCAGCGGTCCCCACGCCACAAAGCCGATGCCTAATTCTTGGCAAATATCAAATACGCCATTGCTTTCCGGCGAACGCTCTAATAATGAAAATTCACTTTGCACTGCCGCCACCGGTAATACGGCGTGGGCTTTTCGGATCGTGCTTGGAACGGCTTCCGACAAACCGAAATGCAATACTTTCCCCTCTTTGACCAAATCTTTTACCGTGCCGGCAACGTCCTCAATCGGCACATTGGGATCAACACGGTGCTGATAAAGCAGGTCGATATAATCGGTTTGCAGGTGTTTCAGGCTGCCTTCCACCGCTTTGCGGATACTGGCGGGGCGGCTGTCCAAGCCGATGCTTTCGCCCTTGTCGTTGATGTTAAAACCGAATTTGGTCGCCAGTTTCACCTGTTGGCGGAACGGTTTCAAGCCTTTGCCCACCAGCGTTTCATTGGTAAATGCGCCGTACACTTCGGCGGTGTCGAAAAAATCTATGCCCATATCGTAGACTTGGCGGATCAGGCGTGCGCCGTCGGCATCGCTCAGGTGCGTGCCGTAATACACCGACATATTCATACAGCCCAAGCCCATTTGCGAGACGGTCAACGCCCCGAGCTGGCGGGTCGGCATTGCATTTTTTGCGGTTAATCCAACCGCTTGCACGCCTACGGCATAAGCAGGCAGCCCGCCCAAAAGGGTGGTGGAAGCGACAGCGGTGGTGGTCAAGCCTGCCAGTTTTAAAAATTGGCGGCGGTCATAATGGTTATAGTGGCGTTGGTTCATTATATGTTCTCCAGTAATCAACAGAATGAGCGCATTATAAGGAAACGCATTAGCCTTAACTAGACGACAAAATCAAAACACTTTGCTTAGTTTTAATTGACAATCTGCCCTGCAAGCGGTTAAATAAAGCGAAAAAACTGCAAACAAATCAATATGAAATACGCCAACGAATTACACACTTTTCTGCTGGTTGCCGAAAGTCAGAGTTTCACCAAAGCCGCCGCACAGCTCGGGGTGTCCCGCGCGGCGGTCAGCCAAGCCATCGGGCAGTTGGAGCAGCAGCTCGACTTACGCCTGTTCCAACGCACCACCCGCAAAGTGTCGCTCACCGAAGCAGGCGGGCAGCTTTACCGCCAGCTGTCGCCGCTGCTGCTGGAAATCGAACATAAAATCAACGAAGTATTGGGCTCGTACAACCGCTTGTAGGGCGTGTTGAAAATCACGGGCACGTACCACGCCTTAATTACGGAGTTGTGGAGCAAATTTGACGACTTCCAACGCCAATACCCCGATGTAACGCTGGAGCTGCACAGCGAAATCCGCTTTGTGGATATTGTGGCGGAGCGTTTTGATGCGGGCATCCGAATGGGCGAAATGCTGGCGCAGGATATGATTGCGGTGAAAGTGTCCGAGCCGATGACGATGTGTTGCGTCGCCACACCCGACTATTGGGCGGCACACGGCAAGCCCGCCACCCCCGACGAGCTGCGCCGCCACCAATGCTTACGCCTGCGGCTGCCCACCCACGGCGGCTTGCTCGATTGGGCGTTCACCGCCCCCGACGGCACGCCCCTCACGCCGCCGCTTTCCCAAGCCTTTATCGGCAACAGCGACCACTTGCTGCTGCACGCCTGCAAACAGGACAAGGGCATTATTTGGACGGAAAAGAGCTTCGTGGCACAAGCGCTTTCAGACGGCACGCTGCAAACCGCCCTCGACGACTGGGCGAAAACCTATCCGCCGTATTATCTTTACTACCCCAACCGCAACCCCTCGCCGCTGCTGAAAGCCTTGGTGGAGGTGATTAAAGTGCGGTAGGTTTTGGGAACATTTTCAACACATTAAAACTTGCTTATTCGGCAGCTTGGATTGCCTTTGCGAAACCCAACCTGCATACCCTATCAAAGGAGGTGTCAATGGACATCAAACTCTTGCGTTATTTTCTTGCCGTGGTGCAGGAAGAGAATATTTCCCGTGCGGCCGAGGCGTTGTTTATTACCCAGCCGACCTTGATCCGCCAGATGGCGCAGTTGGAAGAAGAGCTGGGTGTGCAGCTGTTTGAACGCGGCAGGCGGCTGGTGTTGACCGATGCGGGCGTGGCGTTGCGGCAGCGGGCGGAAGATGTGGTGGTGTTGATGGATAAAATTAAAGCGGATTTTGCCGATCGGCAGAATGTGGCGGGCATCATCAGCATCGGGATGGGCGGGCTTTTGGCGGCACAGCAGATTTTGGATCTCAGCGAGGCGTTCCAACGCGATTATCCGCAGGTGCAGTTTCGCTTTTACAGCGACAATGCCGATGATATTAAAGAAAAACTCGATGCGGGCTTGTTGGATTTCGGCGTATTGCTCGAGCCTGTAGAGATGGCGCGTTACGACTATTTGCGTTTCCACACCGAAGAACGCTGGGGCGTGCTGATGCCGTCTGAAAATCCGCTTGCCGCCAAAAACGCGATTACGCCGCAAGATCTCGACGGCTTGCCGCTGATGGTTTCCGACCGTCAAGCATTGCAAAAAGAGCTGAACCATTGGCTGCAGGCAGGCAACATCCAGCCGAATATCGTCGCCACCTACAACCTGATTACCCACACCGCCGCCTTGGTGGACAGCGGCTATGCTTACGCACTGACCATCGAAGGGGCAATCACGCTGCTGGATAAAAACCGCTTGGCATTCCGACCGCTCTTTCCCGAGCTGGCGATGACTTCGGTATTGGCGTGGAAGAAAACCCGTGCCGATTTCGGGGCAGCGGCGAAGTTTTTGCAATTTGTCAAAGAGAAGCTGCAAGCGGTGTGATACGGCGTAAAAAATGCAAAATGCCGTCTGAAAAAATTATCGTTTTTCAGACGGCATTTTTTGCCAAACCATACATAAAAGGCATACAAAAGCATAAAATAATAGTATTGGACATACCAAGCCCCGATTTCTAAAATAACCGACATCGCAAGCCGTGATGTCGGTTTTTTATTTAAGGAGTGCAAAATGAAAAAAATGGCTTTCGCATTAACAGCGGCGTTGTTGTCTGCCCTAAACGCAGCCAATGCCCAACCGCATCCCAATACAGAGGCAAACCAAATGAACACGCAAATTCATATTACCGTCAATAATCAAACCTTTACCGCAGATCTGGAAAATAACGCCGCCAGCCGCGCGCTGATTCAAAAAATGCCGTTTACCGTTGAAATGCAGAATCTTTACGGCCGCGAGCTGGTGCACCGCCTCGGTGCAGGCTCGCTGCCGTCTGAAAATCTACGCCGCGACCACTTCGCCGTGGGCGATTTAATCTACTGGCCGCCGCGCGGCAGTTTGGTGATTCTCTATAAACAAGACGGCGATACCTTCGAGCGGCAGCAGCTCGGGCATATCCGACAAGATGTTTCCGAACTGGGCAAGCAAAGCAGTATTAAAGCCACGTTCAGCGTAAAATCATAACGGCGGATGAATTGTCAACAGACCTTAGCAAAATACAGGCATAGACCTCGCATCCGCAAGGTTTTACTAAATCCAATCAAATCAGGAGGCTATATGCAGAATGAAAAACGAACCTTATTAAAAGCGGCAGCATTATTGACAGCCGCGACTGCAAGCGGATTGCCCTTATCGGCATTCGCACAATCCATCAACAATTCAAGCAAAAAGGAAGACAAAATGACCAACACCGTATTCAAACAAATGTTTCCGCAAGGCGAATTTAACGAAGCCTACGACCAATATTTCACCGGCAGAAGCTATCTTGCGCCGCTGTCAAACGGTGATGTCAACGCCCATAACGTTACCTTTGAGCCGGGCTGCCGCAATTTCTGGCACATCCACCACGGCACGCAACAATTATTGATTTGCACTGCCGGCGAAGGCTGGTATCAGGAAGAGGGCAAGCCTGCGCAGCGTTTGAAAGCCGGCGATGTGGTGAACATTCCCGCCGAAGTCAAACACTGGCACGGTGCGACCAAAGACAGCTGGTTTTCACACATCGCCATTATGGTGCCGAAAGCCGGTGCAAGTAACGAATGGGCGGGAGAAGTAACCGATGAACACTACAACGCCCTTTAAAATTTTGCAAAATACCACCGCACTTTTGGTATTGGCAGCGGTAGTCGGCGGTGCGTCTTTTCAGACGACATTAGCCCAAGCACGTACCGCCGCAGCTATTTCACAGGAGCAAAGTATGAACGAACTCAACCAAACCCAACAAAGCCTTGCACTCATCGGCAAATACGTGGCGACAGGCAATCAAGCCGAATTAAAAAATGTGTTGAATCAAACCTTTGACCGCAAGGCGCTGACCATCAACCAAGCCAAAGATGCCATCGTGCAGCTTTACGCCTATTGCGGTTTTCCGCGTGCTTTAAACGGGCTGGCAACCTTGCAAAGCGTGGTCAATGAACGGCAAGAACAAGGTTTGAATACCGAAATCGGACGCAAAGTCACCGCACTTTCCGCCGATTTCGACAGCCTGAAAGCAGGGCAGAAAACACAAACTGAGTTGACGGGGCGGGAAGTGAAAGGCGGCATATTCGATTTTGCCCCCGACATCAACCGCTATCTGCAAGCCCACTTGTTCGGCGACGTATTCACCAGCGATTTATTGAGCTGGCAGCAACGCGAAGTGCTGATCCTCGGCGCATTGGGCGCAAACGCCGACACCGCTTCGCAATACAACGCTCATAAAAATATCGGCAAACACAACGGTTTAACCGACGGACAAATTAACGCCATCGAAACGCTGGTGAAATAATATCGGGAGCGGATATTTCGGTATGTTATTTTCAACTTTTAGTTAAAAGAATAACAATTTGAACGTACTTTTTCTTTACGCTGAAAGCTGTAGAATATTTCTCATCGAATCAAAATGAACAACCAACAAGGAAACAGAAAAATGAGCAACAATATTGAAAACAAAGTTGTGATTATCACAGGCGCATCCAGCGGTATCGGCGAAGCCACCGCCTACAAACTTGCCGAACAAGGGGCGAAATTGGTGTTGGGCGCGCGCCGTGAAGCAAAATTGCAGGCGATTGTCGATAACATCAAAGCCAAAGGCGGCGAGGCGGTGTACCGCGTTACCGATGTAGTGAAACCCGAAGACAACGCCGCTTTGGTGGAGCTGGCAAAATCAGCTTTTGGTAAAGTGGATGCGATTTTCTTAAACGCAGGCTTAATGCCGAACTCGTCCTTCTCCGCATTGGAAACCACCAACTGGAATGCGATGGTAGATGTCAACATCAAAGGCGTGTTAAACGGCATTGCCGCCGTGTTGCCGACCTTTGAAACGCAAAAATCGGGGCATATCCTCAGCGTATCTTCCGTGGCAGGTTTAAAAGTGTATCCGGGCGCAGGTGTGTATTGTGGCACCAAATGGGCGGTGAAAGCCATTATGGAAGTGCTGCGTATGGAATCCGCCCAAGCAGGTACGAATATCCGCACCGCGACTATTTACCCTGCCGCTGTGCAGTCGGAATTTGTGGCAGGCATTACCGATAAAGACAGCTCGGCAGGCTACCGCCAACTGTACGACACCTACGAAATCCCCGCTGAACGGGTGGCAAACGTGGTGGTATTTGCTTTGAGCCAACCTGAAGACACCAACATCAGCGAGTTCACCCTCGGCCCGACTACCCAGCCTTGGTAATCATTTATCAACAATGCAAAATGCCGTCTGAAAGTCTCCAACCTTTCAGATGGTATTTTCAGTTTAATTTAAGATTAAATCGTAAATTAAACTTGATTTGTACTTCATACACGCCTAAAATTCAGTTTAATTTAAGATTAAATCGTAAATCAAACTGAATTTTACGGAGCATTGGCTATGTCGAATTTTTATCCGCGTCATTTAAGCCGTTTGTTGGGCAGGCTGGTGCATCAGTTTCCGTCGCTATTGATTACCGGCCCGCGGCAGGTGGGGAAATCCACGCTGTTGCAGCATTTCGGCTCGGAGCAGGAGGAGCACGAGCCTTATCAATATGTTACCTTTGACGATCCGCTGGTGCTGAATATGGCGAAAAACGACGGCGCATTGTTTTTTCTCAATCACAGCGGCAAACTGATTTTGGACGAAGTGCAATACGCGCCCGAGCTGTTTTCGCTGCTCAAGCTGCATATCGACCGTGAAAAGCAAAACGGGCGGTATCTGCTCTCGGGTTCGCAGGCATTTGAATTGATGAAACACGTCAACGAAAGTCTGGCGGGGCGGATTGCGGTGCTGAAGCTGCAAGGCTTGTCGCTGCGGGAAATCTGCCGCAATACCTTTGATTTGCCCTTTATCCCCAATGCCGACTATTTGGCGGCGCGTGAGAAAAATCTGCCCGATTTCAACGGCTTGGATCTTTGGCAAACCATTCACAAGGGCTATATGCCGCGTCTGTATGAGCAGGAGATGGATTGGCAACTGTATTACGCCTCTTATGTGGCGACCTACATCGAGCGTGATGTGCGCGAGCTGATTGCGGTCAACAATCCCAACGATTTCACCACCTTTATGATTGCCGTCGCCAGCCGTAGCGGAGAACTGCTCAATTACAGCAATATCGCAGGCGAGGTGGGCGTATCGGTGGATACGGTCAAACGCTGGCTGGCTGTGTTGCAGACCTCAGGCATTGTCTACCTGCTTCAACCCTACAGCAACAATCACTTGAAGCGAGCAATCAAAACCCCGAAAGTCTATTTTTTAGACACCGGGCTGATGGCGTATCTGACCCGTTGGCTGACGGCAGGCACCCTGAAAAACGGAGCAAAGAGCGGTCAGTTTTTTGAAACTTTTGTGGTGGGCGAAATCATCAAATCCTTTTACAACGCAGGGCTTGAGCCGCCACTGTATTACTACCGCGATACCAATCAAAAAGAGATTGATTTGATTATCGAACACGACCGCACCATCTACCCCGTGGAAATCAAACAAACCGCCAGCCCCACTAAAAAAATGGCAGCGGCGTTTGACTTATTGCGTAACCAACTGCCGCCAACGGAAATCAGCGTCGCCCACGGCACAATCCTCAACCAATATCCGCAAAAATTATGGCTGGATCAGGATTTGCTGGCATTGCCGTTGGGGTGGGTGTGAAAGAAAATGCCGTCTGAAAGATTTTCAGACGGCATTGTTAGTTTAATTTAACGTGAGTGCAGGAGCAGCTTATGCGGGATTGTCCAATAATTTGGTGAATACCAGTGCCAGCAGCTGCCATTGCCCCTGTTCTTGCGTAAAGGTTTCGGTTACGGTAAACAAAAAGCTCACTTCGTTGCCATGCACGATGGAAGTCATCTGCACTTTGCTGACCACCAATGCCGTGTTTGCTGCGATACGCACGTGGCGTTCTTGAATGTCGGCGTGTTTGTACTGAATATCGCCTTTCTCAATAATCGCCAACTCGGTAGCCTTGTCAAAATTGCCGCCCATATGCACAAACAGGGCATTGGGGTGCAGCAGCGTTTTCAACTCGGCAAGATTACGCTCGGCCATTGCCTACCATTTGCGCTCGGAAAGGGTTAAAAGCAATTCATCGGTTTGCATCGGATACTCCTTGTTTTGATTCGCCGCCCGTCAGGTCGTCGGCATTTGTCAATTTCCAGCCAAATCCGACCGCTTGCGGTTTAGAAATTCACGTTCGGCTGTAACAGTTTCATCAGTTTTTCGTCGTGGAAATAACGCATTTGCGGATGGTTGTCCAACAACATTACTGCGCCGTTTTGACGGGTGTAGGCATCCCACTGCGGTAAGCCCGGTACGTTCGGGTTGCCTGTTTTGGCGAAGGCGACCCAAGCGCGGCTCATTTTATCGGCGAGGTCTTTGGCTTCGTCCCCGTTGCCGTGGGCGGTTTCAGTTAAGCTTAAGCTATTCATCACAAAGGGAATTTCCGCTGTGTGGTAAGACATTGCAAAGCCGCCTAAAATCGGGGTGTCCCAGTCAAACAGATATTGATACACCGGCGCGCCGTTTTGGTCGGCTTTCAGGCGTGCGGTTTTCATTGCAAACGGGCGTAGGAAGCTGTCTGCATATAAGGCATCTGCCGCTTTGCGTTCGGGGTAGGCGGCTTTAAAGGCTGCGGCTATCGCTTCTGCATTGCTGCCGTATTTTTGCTGCATTTTTTGTGCTACTTGCGCAGCGGTAAAGGTGTTGTGGTTGTCCGTTTGTGCCTTTGCCATATCGCCGAAATGGGCAAAAATGGTGTTCCATTCGGTCAGGTTCGAGCCGATTAACAGCGGAATGTCTTTGGCGATGGCAGGATATTGCTCGCCCACGGGTTCTTGCGGAATATAGCTGCCGTCGGTTACAGGTGCCCAGCTCAAGCCTGTGCCTGTACCCATTACATTCTTCAAGCCTTGTTCTTCGGCGGTTTGTTTGAGGGCTTTGGCACTTGCGGCGGCGATTTGTTCGTAAGGCAGGATGTTGAGTTTGGCAACTTCTTTACCGCTCAAGCCCAGATTCTGTAAGATCAGCTCGGCGACCCGTTTGGTGGTTTTCGGGGCAAGCAGGGTCATTCCCATTTGCTCCACCGCACCGCTTTGCACAATGGCTTTGTCAAACAAACCTTTGGCGGCAGGGGTTGCCATCAGGGTCAGCACTTTCGCACCGCCGCCGCTTTCGCCGAAAATGGTCACATTATCCGCATCGCCGCCGAAGGCCGCGGCATTGGTTTGCACCCATTTGAGCGCCGCCACCAAATCCTGTATGCCGTTGTTGGCGGAATGTTTGTACTCATCGCCATAAGCGGACAAATCCAAATACCCCATCGCATTCAAACGGTGGTTGACCGAAACCACCACCACATCTCCCGTGCGGCTCAGGTTTTCGCCGTCATAAGCATAGCTTTCAATGGACGAACCCGCTTCAAAACCGCCGCCGTGCAGCCACACCATCACAGGGCGTTTTTTGCCGTCATTTAAGGCAGGTGTCCACACGTTTAAATTCAAACAGTCATCGCTTTGCTGCAAATGCGGGCCTGAAAACATAAAGTTCGCCAACGGATTTTGTGCCGATTGCGGGCAGATATTGCCGTAGGTCAGCGCGGTACGGGTGTCTGCCCATTTCGCCACGGCTTGCGGCGCTTTAAAGCGCTCGGCGGTGGCATAGGGAATGCCTTTATAATTGAAAATCCCGTTATGCACAAAGCCCTGCACCTTGCCCGCTTGCGTATTTGCTACCGCTACATTCGGCTCAGCGACAACAGCATCATTGGTGGCAAAAGCGGTATTCAGCGAAAGGGAAAGTGCGGTCAAAACCAGTAATTTTTTCAGTTTCATCAGTTGCTCCTGTTTATTGCTCGATTGGGCTTATTATAGTGGATTTGATTTTACTGATAATACGGGGAAATCTTTATAGCGTTGTGAGTTTTTTTCAGGAATAAACGCAATTACCGTATTTTCATCGCCTCTTCCCAAAACACCACCGCTTTATCCAGCCAACCTTGCGCCGAAGTGTCCGTACCCAGTGCGAAGCCGTGTCCGAGGTTCGGATAGCGGTGGAAGGCGGTTTTGACACCTTGCTGTTTGAGGCGGTTGATACGGCGAGCCATTACGGAAGGCGGGGCGATGCCGTCGTATTCGCCCACGGCGACAAAAGTCGGCGGCTCGTTATTACTGGTGTCGGAATGTCCCGTATAGAGCATTACCACGGTTTGCGGGCGGGGAATTTGCGGATTGTTCACGCCGAAGCGCTGCACGCCGTGCGAGCCGATGTAGGCTGCCATTCGCGCGCTGGCGGATGCGCCCCACAGCGAATAGTGCCGCATATCAATTTTGAGTTTGGCTTGATTATCAAAGAGATAGATGATGGCATTGGCTAAATCTTCGGTTGCCGCCTGTGCGCCCACGCCTGCACGGTATTTTACCACCACGGCGTTATAGCCTTTTTTGCTGATGTTCCACGCCAGCGGAAAGGCTTCGTGCAGCGAGCCGACATATTGGAAACCGCTGCCTGCGGAAACCACGGCAGTAGGCGCGTTCGGCTTGCCGCGAAACAAAAACAACCCCGTATGCGGCACTTTGCCTTGATAAAAATCATAAAACACCTGCTCGCGGCTTTGGATCATCGCATTGAGCGGGGCGAGCATATCGGCAGTGTTGAAATGGCTGTGATAAGGCATCAGCTCACCGATACGGGCAAACGGCAGCGTGCGGTCGTAGCGGTCATTATCCCACGGCAGCAGTTTGTCGGCAAAGCCCTGCAATTTCGGGTGTGTCAGCACATCGCCGATGGTACTTTGAGCGTTCAGCAGCGGCGTTGAGGTATCGGCAAGGCTTGCTCCTGCTACGCCCAACGCTAAGCAGCCGCCCAGTATCTGTTTTCTCATCGTTATTTTCCTGCTTGATTGAGCCACGCCCGAATTTGGCGTTGCGCCTGCTTGAGCGTGTCGCCCTGCATGACAAAGCCTCTGCCTTCACGTTCGTTGCCACCTTTCAGCGACAAACCCGTTTTCACCTCCGCGCCTGTTGCCCGCTGCTTGATTTCTTCAAAACCGCTGCCCACGCCGTACCCTGCGTTGGTGTTGAGCGGCAGTAGGGTTTTGCCGTTGAGATTGTGGCGGCGTAAAAAGCTGCGGACGGGGGCGGGCAGGCTCATCGCCCAAGTGGGGAACACCAACACAATGCGGCGGTAGCGGCTGAGATCGGGCAGCGGCTTGATGGTCGGCAAAATGCCGTCTGAAATCTCTTTCGCCGCCTGATCGCGCATTTGCTGATAATTTTGCGGATAGGGCTTAACCGTCTCAATTGCTGCCAAAGTGCTGTCCGTCTCGCGGGCGATAAATTCCGCCAATGTTTTATTGTTGCCCGTGCGGGAAAGATACAGCACCAGCGTATCGTTTGGTTCGGCAGCCTGCGCGGTCAGATTCAAACCGCCGGCCAACAACAACGCCAAACCGCCCTGAATAAAACGGCGGCGGTTAAAAATGGGATATGTCATTATGTTCTCCTTTATGTGGAAGACAGTATAAAACGGCCGGATTGGGTTGATAATCCGCTAAAAATGCAATGGCTTAATGAGAAAAATTCAATAAAATGCCGCCTGAATTTCATTTTATTCGCAAGCTCACTCGTTCGCTTGGCTCACCCTTCGGGCCGTCGGCAGAGCCGACGTTCAAAAGCCTGCGGCTTTTGTCAGACGGCATTGTCTTTCTTGCAAGCGGTAGAATTTCCTGAAAAATCTACAAAATTTCCCAAAAACCGACCGCACTTGTGAGTGTGTTATTTAAGAAATTCATTGTTGCTCCTCTTATTTCTTTTCTTTATTCAGCCCGAATGTGGTTTGTTCGGTTTCTTCAAAGCCGCGATGACCGTGTACGGTACAAGCATTTAAGGCGGTTTCTAAGGCATTAAATTCTTCATCGGTCAGTTCGACATTCCAGCCACCTAAATTTTCCAAAATGCGTTCCAGATTTTTAGAACCCGGAATCGGTACGACATTCGGGTATTTGTGCAGCATCCAAGCTAAAGAAATTTGTGCATTTGTTGCATTTTTCTCTGCGGAGAATTTTGCCAGAATATCCAAAATCGGTTGATTGGCAGCGATGTTTTCTTGTGATAACTGCGGGACGAATTTACGTACGTCGTCTTCTTTTTCAAACTCAGTCGTCGCAGTGATTTTGCCTGATAGGAAACCGCTGGCGATCGGTGAAAACGGCACGACGGTGATATTATTTTCCAAACAGTAAGGAAATACTTCCTGCTCGCAGCCGCGTTCCAGCATTGAATAAAGATTTTGCACGGCGGTAACCGGTGTAATGGATTGGACTTTTTTCAAGGTACTTACGCCCACTTGCGACAAGCCCCATTCTTTAATCAAGCCTTCCTGTCTTAATTTGCCCATTGCTTCAGCCACATCTTCCACTGCAACATCATTATTCACTCGGTGCAAATAATACAAATCCACATAATCGGTTTGCAGATTCTTCATTGATTTTTCAAGATGTCGGCGAACGGCTTGATATATTGTGGCATTTTCGAGCTCTTCCTGATGCAGATGCAGTTTGGTTGCCAGTACGGTGTGTTGACGGAAATCTTTCACCGCTTTACCGAGCAGCAGTTCGTTATGTCCTGCAAAAAATTGTTCTCTACCGTAGACTTCTGCGGTATCAAAAAAATTGCAGCCGAATTCATAGGCTTGGCGGATGGCATTCAAGGCGTATTCTTCAGAAGGTGCTTTGCCATAGCCATGTGAAAAACCCATGCAACCCATACCGATAGGGGATACTGCCAATGACCCGATGTTTCTTTTTTTCATTTTAGACTCCTTAGACTCCGCTTTAATGATGAATCAATGAATGTATTTTAAGTCATTCATATTGGCGGCGTACATTACCGTTAATTTATGTTAGTATAAATAAAACGAATACTGAAACGAGGCAGAATAATGGAACTCACTCAATTAAAACAATTTGCAAAAATCGCCGAGCTCGGCAGTATCAGTGAAGCTGCCGAGCAGTTATATATTTCCCAGCCGGCGCTGAGTACGATGATTAAAAAGCTGGAAGCGGAGCTGGGCATTACTTTATTTGAACGCACCCGCAATAAAATCACGCTCAATCAGGCAGGCGGGCTGGCGTTGCGACACGCTCAAGGCATTTTGGCGCAAGAGGAAAAGATGAAAACCGAGTTACGCGGGTTTTCCCGCCGCGAGCATATTTTTAAGGTCGGTTTTTGCGATCCGGGGCCGATGTGGTATGCCGTGCCGAAATTTGCCTTGATGTTTCCCGAGCTGGAATTGCAGCCTAAACTGTACCAACCAGCTCAAAATACGGCGGAATTACTGCAAAGCGGGCAGTTTGACTTGCTGATTACCGCCGCAATGATTGAAGATAACAGATTGATTTGCCAGCCATTTATCGCCGACCGACTGCTATTGTCTATCGAAAGCAATGCCACTTTGCCAAGCGCTGAAACGGTTTCGCTCAAAGACATCGCCTTGTCAGAGCTGGCATTGTTTTATGTGGATGGCGCATTTTGGCGGCAGCAAACCGCATACTACCAAGAGATAGGAAAAACGACCAAAATCACCCGTTTTAATGATTTTTTCCTGTTTCAACAATATTTAAAAGACAGCCACGCAGCAACGGTCAGCACCGACATTGTGCAGCATTACCGCACCGACAGCGGCAACCGCCATTTCATCCCCATCACTGACCCCGAAGCGAATATTGACTACCATTTCGCCTACTTACCTGAGCAGCAAGCACGGCTCCAACCACTGATGCAATGGCTGGAATTTTGCCGTGCTGAAATCAAAAATGGCTAACAAACCGACCGCACTTTTCCGCTGCTTATTTCAAATTCCCGCCGAAAAACGCGGTTAATTTTTCCGTTGCTTGATTCACATACGGCTGTTTCCAGTAGGTTTCGATGTGGGTTGCGCCTTTGAGCAGGTACAGTTCTTTGTTTTGTGTGCCGCCGGCGTTGGCGAACACTTCTTCGGTCATATACAGGCTGTCCACCGTGCTGTTGGTTTGCGAATTAGGGTGGGCGTGGGTTTGGGCGTAGTATTCGTAGCCTTGGCGGTACATTTCAAACGGCAGGGCGGCGACTTGCTCGGCGGTCATGTTCGCCCCGAAAGACGGCGTGTATTGGATTTCACCGCCAGCCGCTTCTTGAGCGCGCACTTTGGCGATGTCGGCAAGGCGTTGTTGAATCGTATCTTTTTGCGAACGCATAAAGCCGCTGCGACGGGCATCGCCTGAGTTGAACATACTCAAAGTCGCCACCGCTTTAAAGCGTTTGTCGGTTTGCGCCGCTTTAATGGTGTAGCCGCCACCGCCGCAAATGCCCAACACGCCCAAGCGGTCGGCATCTACGCCTTTGAATTGGCTGATAAAATCCGCTGCGGCGCGAATGTCTTCAATGCGGTTTTGCGGTTTGTCGGTGTAACGTGGTTGTCCGCCGCTTGCCCCTTGGTACGCCGCATCAAAAGCGATGGTGATGTAGCCTTGTTCCGCCAATTTTTGCGCATACAAGCCAGCCACTTGCTCTTTCACGCCGCCGTTCGGGTGGGCGACCACGATGGCAGGGTATTTTTTCGCAGGATTGTAGTTTGCAGGCGTGTAAACATTTGCCGCCACCTCGACACCCGTTTGTTTTTGCGTATATTTCACAGGGTGGATATTCACTTTGCCTTGCACGTTTTCAGTGATGGCGTTGTCGTAAGTGAGCGTAAACGGATTGTTTTTGTAATCAGCTGCCATTGCATTACCTCCTAAAGTTGCGGCTAAAAGTGTGGCGAGTAGGGTAGTTTTAAACAGTTTCATCGGATTTGCCCTCTGTATTGATTGAATGGGCTTATTATAGGCTGGCATTATTTGCTGGATAAGATAGAATAATCGCAATACGCTTATGAGAAATATTCAGGAATAAAAGCGTATCGGCAATTTAAAACAGGATTTAAATTGCAGTAGATTTTTGGAGTTTTTCAAATATACTTGAAAAATATCTCTAATTTTTATAAAATTCAATTACGTTTGAATTTAATGGGCGGAATAATGCTAAATCGTGAAACTTATCTGCAATGGCTGATTGCGGTTAAAGACAATGAATTTGTGAAAGTGATTACCGGTGTCCGCCGCTCGGGGAAGTCGGTGATTTTGCAGCTATACCGCACTTATTTACAGCAACAAGGCATTAGTAGCAGCAATATTCTTTTCTATAATTTTGAACATCCCGACAACTTTTCTTTAACCGATCCAGTCGCCTTGTATGCGGATATTCAGCAAAAAGCGGCGGCAACAAGCGGTAAAATTTATTTTATTTTTGACGAAATTCAAGAAGTCCACGATTGGCAAAAACTGATCAACGGCTTGCGGGTGGCGTTTGATGCAGATATTTATATCACCGGCTCCAATGCCAATTTGTTATCGGGCGAGCTAGCGACCTATCTTGCCGGGCGTTATATCGAATTGCAGGTTTATCCGTTAAGTTTCAAAGAGTTTTGTGATTATCATCAGCAGCTTGCCTCGCCGCAGCTGCCTGAAGTGCTATTTCATAGCTATCTGAAATGGGGCGGTTTTCCCGTATTGCCTGCAATTGAAAATGAGCAGGTGAAGAAAGATATTCTGGACGGCATTTACAGCGGCATTGTGCTGAAAGACATCGCCGCCCGTGGCAATATACGGGAAATCAACCAGTTGGAACGGGTGATCGCCTATTTATTGGATACGCTCGGTTCGCCCGTGACGGTGAAAAAAATTGCCGATACCCTGACCAGTAATGGGCTGAAAACTAATTCCACCAGCATTGATAAATATATCCAATTGCTGAAAGCATCCTTTATTTTTTACGAAGCACAGCGTTACGACATTCGCGGCAAAGTGCGGTTGAAAACGCAGGCAAAATATTATGTGGTGGATACCGGCATCCGCAATAATGTATTGGCGCAAGTGGGAAATGTCGGCTCGCAACTGGAAAATATTATTTTTATCGAACTCAAGCGGCGCGGCTACGATGTGTTTGTGGGCAAGCTGGACAGCGAAGAAATTGATTTTGTCTGCTTTAAAGGCTCGGAAAAAATCTATATCCAAGTCGCTTACCAACTGCCACAAGACAACGACCTCGAGCAGCGGAATCTATTGCATATCAATGATAATTATCAAAAAATTATCCTTACGCTGAATCGAATGGATGTAGGTGTGATCGACGGCATTCCTGTTGTGTATGCTTTAGATTGGCTGCTGGCACAACCCGAATAAGCAACATTAAGGTAGGTATTCCGATGAACGACAACAAACAATTCAACGATCTTTACGCCTTTGTGCAGGTAGCGAGTCTCGGCAGTTTTACCCAAGCGGCGAAGGCGTTAAACGTGCAACCTTCCGCTTTGAGCCATCGGATGAGCGATTTGGAAAGCCGTCTGAAAATCAAGCTGCTCAATCGTACCACCAGAGCGGTTGCGACTACCGAAGCGGGGCAGCAGCTGTTGGAACGCATTGCGCCGATGTTCGGCAGTATTCAGCAGGAATTGAGTGCATTGGCGGATTACACCGACAAAATGAGCGGCAAAATCCGCATCAACTGCCCCGAACGGGTGGCAACGGATTTGATTTATCCGAAAATCGCGCCGTTTTTGGCGGAGAATCCCGACATCGAGCTAGAGGTGTATATCAACAATCTTTATTGCGACATCGTTGCCGAACGCTTCGATTTCGGCGTACGTTCGGGCAGCGATGTGGCACAGGATATGGTGGCGGTGCAGATTTCCGCTAAAAACACAATGGCGGTGGTTGCTTCGCCCGCTTATCTGGCGAAATTCGGCAAGCCGAACACACTGAAAGCACTTACCGACCACCGCTGTATTGTGATTGCCTTTAACCCCACATACCGCTTAAGCGAATGGGAATTTATCGAACAAAAACAAATCCATAAAATCAAAGTGCCTGAAAGTGTTATCTTTAATTCGGGCAACCTGGTCAAACAGGCTGCAATTAATGGCTTAGGGCTGGCGTGGCTGCCGATAAGCTCAATAGAAGCCGATTTGCAAGCGGGCAACTTGGTAGAAGTATTAAGCAAATCCGCCATCACCTACCCGCCGATGTATCTCTATTACCCGAGAAACAAACACAAAACTGCGGCTATGACGGCGTTGATTGAGCTGCTTAGGGTGTGAAAATTTTTATTCCGGTTAGTCATTTTTTTGCAATCCGAAATGCAAATACGTTCTTGATGTTGCAATTCGTCCACGGGGGGTACGCTGTAAAAAACCTTGTTGAATTAAATACGGTTCTAAAACATCTTCAATCGTATCTCGCTCTTCACCGATTGCTGCTGCAAGGTTATCTAATCCGACCGGACCGCCGTCAAAACGCTCAATAACCGCACTTAATAATTTGCGATCCATAAAATCAAAACCGGCATGATCCACATCCAACATTGTCAAGGCGGATTTAGCAATGTTCTCTGAAATCACACTGCCGTTTTTCACATCTGCGTAATCCCGCACTCGGCGCAACAAACGGTTGGCAATACGCGGTGTTCCTCGAGAACGACGGGCAATTTCATGAGCGGCATTTTCTGAAATTTCCAGATTCAAGCAATTCGCACTGCGGGTAACAATAGAAGTTAAATCATCTACAGAATAAAATTCTAACCGTTGCACGATACCGAAACGATCACGCAAGGGGGAAGTTAAAGAACCTGCACGGGTTGTGGCACCGACCAAGGTAAATGGCGGTAAATCTAATTTAATGGAACGTGCCGCGGGGCCTTCGCCAATCATAATATCCAGCTGATAGTCTTCCATAGCAGGATACAGCACTTCCTCAATGGCCGGTGATAAACGGTGGATTTCATCAATGAACAGCACATCATAAGGTTCAAGATTAGTGAGCATTGCTGCTAAATCACCCGCTTTTTCCAATACAGGTCCCGAAGTTGTGCGAATATTTACCCCCATTTCATTGGCGACAATATTTGCTAACGTGGTTTTCCCCAGTCCCGGCGGACCGAAAATCAATAGATGATCCAGAGCATCCTGGCGTAATTTTGCCGCTTTGATAAAAATTTTCATTTGTTCGCGCACTTGGGGTTGTCCCACATAGTCGGCTAACAATTTCGGACGAATCGCACGATCAACATATTCATCGTCTAATTTCGCACCGGCACTGATTATTCTGTCTGCTTCAATCATATTTTTTTTTATTTAATGGGTGACGGTTACAATGCGGCTTTTAAGGCTTCGCGAATAAGTTGTTCACTGCTCATTTCTGCTTTATGGATTTTCTTCACCATTTTTTCGGCATCAGTCGGCTTATAACCCAAGGCGGTCAACGCAGCGACTGCTTCATCAGCCGGATTATCAGGATTTTCCACCGCACTTTGCGATTGCGGAATATGGTTACTTTCCACAAAGAAGTCGGCTTGTACTGTACCTTTAAATTTGCCTTTTAACTCCACCAACAAACGTTCGGCAGTTTTCTTACCGACTCCCGGAATTTTTACCAATTTGGATAATTCTTCCCGTTCAATAGCATAAGCAAATTCAGCTACCGACATTGCCGATAAAATCGCCAGTGCCAATTTTGGTCCAACACCATTGGTTTTAATCAGCTCACGGAATAAAGTGCGGTCAGATTTATGGGAAAATCCGAATAATAAATGAGCATCTTCACGCACAATCAAATGTGTAAACAACATCACTTGCTGCCCGATTTCAGGCAAATTGTAAAAACTGGTCATAGGTAATAACAATTCATAACCTACGCCCTGTATATCCAACAAAATTTCCGGTGGCTGTTTTTCCAATAACACGCCTGATAATCGACCAATCATAAAAAACACCTGTACAATGGGCGTTTATTACCCACTATTTGATTTAATAAAAATTAATATACGTATAATAGAACAAAACTGTATGAATAACCAGTTTATTTTTAGATTTTTAATCGAAACCGTCCGCGGCTGTATCGGGTTTTCAAAAGTGCGGTCATTTTTTCCTGAGTTTCTGTGGATTTGGCAGAGGTTATCACGTGTAATGAATGTTGAATATTATGGGCGTGGGTGATGGCTATCGCTAGTGCATCGGCGGCATCCGCTTGCGGTTCGGCAGAAAGATTAAGAATTTTAGTGACCATATGTTGCACCTGTTTTTTATCGGCGGAACCAATACCGACCACAGTTTGCTTTACAAGCCGTGCGGCATATTCAAACACCGGCACACCCTGATTAGCCGCAGCCACAATAGCCGTACCGCGTGCCTGACCGAGTTTGAGTGCAGAATCGGCATTTTTTGCCATAAACACTTGTTCAATCGCAAACATTTCCGGTTGGAATTGCGTAATGATTTCAGTGACACCGGCATATACCCGCTTTAAGCGGGTAGGTAAATCCTCCACTTGCGTACGAATTGCACCGCTGCCAAGGTATTCCAAACGTCGTCCACTCTGGCGAATCACGCCATAGCCGGTAACGCGAGAACCGGGATCTATTCCTAAAATAATTGCCATGTTAATTCCAAAAAAATGGCTAGAATTCCTAGCCATTTTCTTTATGCTTAAATTATTTAGCTAATTTAGCCGTTGCTTTTTTATTGATATTACAAACTTTCGCCTGAATTTCATCAGAATCTTTGGTTGAACGATAAATATTAATCAATCGTTGAACTTCTACCGTATCCAATGAAAGCGGGTTTTCTACATTTAAGACATAATCGCCAGAAACAAAAGAAGCACTGTCTGCGTTGATGTCATTACGCATAAAAGTTTCACCCAATGATTTTTTATTTAACATCACCGTTGCACTCACGGCTTTTTGATCTGCAAAAGTGTAATTGATTACAACATGTTTTTTACCGATACAATTATACGCAATGGCTTTTTCCGTCATTTTTGGTTGAACTTCAAGTGCTTTTGCATCTTCTTTCATTGCTGCCGTTGAGCAAGCCGATATTACCGTAGCGGCTAAGATTGCGGGAAGTAATTTGATTAATTTCATAAAAATCTCCTATCTGATTGAAATAATTACAACAACGCTGCTACTTCATCACTGATTTCACCATTATGATAGACGTTTTGCACATCATCACAATCTTCTAACATTTCAATCAGGCGAAGAAGTTTAGGCGCAGTCTCTGCATCTAAATCTACGGAGGTAGATGGAATCATTGTAACATCGGCTTCTTGAATTTTAAAGCCTGCTTTTTCAATAGCATCACGCACATTGCCTAAATCTTCCCAAGCCGTATAAATTTCAAAACTTCCGTCGTCTTGCGGTTGAATATCATCTGCACCCGCTTCAATCGCAGCATCGGTTAATGCCTCTTCGTCCGCACTTTCAATTAAGATCAACCCTTTTTTGCTGAACAAATAACCAACCGAGCCTTCAGTACCTAAGTTACCGCCGCATTTGGTAAAACTCGGACGTACTTGAGAGATGGTACGGTTAGCGTTATCGGACAAACATTCTACCATCACTGCTGTGCCGCCCGGACCATAACCTTCATAGATTTTGGTTTCCATATTGGTATCATCACCACCGCCTACGCCGCGTTCGATAGCACGGTTGATGGTATCACGTGTCATATTGGAAGCTAATGCTTTATCCACTGCCGCACGTAAACGCGGGTTTGAGCTGACATCGCCGCCACCGATTTTTGCCGCAGTGACTAACTCACGAATTAATTTTGTAAAGATTTTACCGCGTTGTGCATCCTGTGCCGCTTTACGGTGTTTAATATTAGCCCACTTACTATGACCTGCCATTGTTAAATTTCCTCTTTTAATATAAATTGGCGAATCGCCGACGCATTATTCGGCGATTTCGTTAAGGCTGCCGCATTGCGTGGCGGTAACCATTGATATTTCAAATGTTCCGTTAAATTGACCGCACTTTCCCCTTCCACCGGTAATAAAAACCAATGTTCCAGACAATGTGTCACATTAGGTGCGTATTTATACCGAAAATGTGGGAAAATTTCAAATTTAACTTGTGTGTTGCAATCAAAAAGTGTGGTGGTTTTTAGCCCGGTTTCTTCAAAAACTTCCCGTATTGCGGTTTGTCTCGGCGTTTCTCCAATCGCAAGCGACCCCGTCACTGACTGCCAAAAATCCGGATCGTCTTTGCGCTGCAACATCAACACATTGCCACTGGATTTAGCATAAATTACCACTAAGACGGATTCGGGATTTTTGTATTGCATTTCATCTCATCATATAATCGTTCATATTTATAAATTACATCACCATCATTAGATTTTATTTCTAATTTATTTTGCTTTGCAGTAGCAATATGCATGATATCAAAATTATATTTATCTATCTTTTTCTGATTTCCATCAATATTAGGTTGATAACGTTCAGGATATTTTTGTCGTTCAAAACGGACAATATCTGTTGCAATCGCACTTATTCTTTCATCAATATCTAAATTTTTTAACAAATCTAAAATTGCTTTTGCTGTACTATATTGCCTATTTTCATCAATGATCTTATAAAATCGCAAAACTTCGTGTTTAATTAATGGTGTCGTATAAAGCAGCGTATTTTCATCTTGTAATAGCTCCTCAAGTTGAATTCTCTCTTGGCTTTGAGCATCGTTAATCGCTGACACTAAAATATTTGTATCCAATAATATTTTTTTTATAGTCATTGCATTACCCTTTACTTCTGAGTAACTCTAAAATCTGAGATTTTTTAGCTGTTTGATCGCTAGGTTGAGCATCGTTTATTTTCAAAGCGTTAACATCTGTATTAAATGCTTCGAATAACAAATCTATTAGCGATGAATCGGCTGGATTCTTAATCTCTTTATTCGTAACACAATCATTCTCTCTTACTAAACGATATGCTTTGCCAACTACCATCTGAGAAAGAACTAGTGATGAATGTGTTGCAATTATGAAAGTGGTATTAGGGAATACTTTACTTAGCAAAGGTAAAATTTTTGATTGCCAACTAATATGTAAATGGCTTTCGATTTCATCAATTAATACTATACCTTCAACTTCTTCAATTTTTGTACTATTGGTAAAATATGAATAGCCTGAAATAATAGTTTGTACTATTTTTAGTAAGGAGGCAAATCCACTACTCAATTCATTTAAACGGCGTCTTTCTCCACCAATATTCAAGGATACTGATTTTCCTCCATGTAATATGATAGGTTTTGTTTCTGAGGTTAATGGTGAATTATCAATACGTTCATCAATTTGGTGTAAAATGTTAAGCACAGAAGTAATCTCAATGAAGCGATTATCCTCTTCGCTAGCAAGAATATTTCCTGATAATATTCGTTGTACAAACCACTCTTCAATGGAAATATTATCGCTATTACCCGTTAAACTGCTAAATACTTTTGAAAAATATTCTGTCTTACGCTCTTCAAATTCTCCTAATGGTTTCACTGAGTCTAAATTGCCGGATGATATTTTTCCTCTATTTAATGCAGAAATAAAAACAACTGGTAACTCATGTATCTTTTTTATTTGGTTAACCCAAATAGCTGCTTTATTTTCTATATGTGGTTTAGAATCTACTAACGACTCCTCAAATGAGAGCTGTTTTTCAAATATTATTTCGTCATGGTTATACTTATGACTTGAGAATAATAATTCCTGAAATAGGCATTCTAATGCTTTGGTTTTTCCAACCCCATTATTTCCTATAAACACGTTCATTTTAGCTTCATCAAAGGTAAGGGATAATTTATTAATTCCTTTTACACCTAAGAATTCTATTTTCTTAAATGGTAGCATCAAATCTTCCTCATTTTGGATATATAAAATGAATATCTGCCAACGAAATACTAAAAATGCGGTCAATATAACCGCACTTTTATTCGTTAATCTTTTTGAACCACTTCAATCCCTAATTCACCCAACGCCTGAGGATTCGCAAAGCTCGGTGCTTCGGTCATCAAGCACGCTGCTGCGGTAGTTTTCGGGAAGGCGATGACATCACGGATATTGTCGGTGCCGGTAAGTAACATGGTTAAACGGTCTAAACCAAAGGCAAGACCTGCGTGCGGCGGTGTGCCGAATTTTAAGGCATCAAGTAAGAAGCCGAATTTTTCACGTTGATCTTGTTCATTAATGCCTAAAATGCGGAACACGGTTTGCTGCATTTTCGGATCGAAAATACGCACGGAACCGCCGCCCACTTCGTAGCCGTTGATCACCATATCATAAGCATTTGCCACCGCTGCTGTCGGATCCGCTTCTAATTGCTCAGGCATAAAATTTTTCGGTGAGGTGAACGGATGGTGCATTGCGGCAAGATTGCCATCTTCATCACGTTCGAACATCGGGAAATCAACCACCCATAGCGGTTGCCATTCCTCTAAACGGGTTAAGCCTAAATCACGGCCAAGTTTCAAACGTAACGCACCGAGTGAATCTGTAACCACATTCCAGTTGCCTGAGCCGAAGAATAAAATATCGCCTGTTTGTGCAGAAGTGCGGTCTAAAATCGCTTTAATTGTGGCTTCGTCTAAAAATTTAGCGATTGGGCTTTGAACGCCCTCTAAACCTGCGTTAATGTCGTTCACCTTCACCCATGCCAAGCCTTTTGCTCCATAGATACCAACAAATTGCGTATATTCATCAATTTGTTTACGAGTAATCGTCGCACCATTGGGCACTCGAATTACAGCAACTCGACCATTTTTGTTATTTGCAGGTTCTTTAAATACATTAAATTCCACATGACGGACTAAATCACAAATACTTTGAATTTCCAATGGGTTACGTAAATCCGGTTTATCGGAACCAAAACGCTCCATGGCATCTTTCCAGGTCATTGTTGGAAATTGACCAAGATCTACACCAAGGGTATTCAACCACAAGCCGTGAATCATTTCTTCCATCACCGCACGCACTTCTTCCGCCGTCATAAAAGAAGTTTCCACATCGATTTGGGTAAATTCGGGCTGGCGATCTGCACGTAAATCTTCATCGCGGAAACATTTCACGATTTGATAATAACGATCAAAACCTGACATCATCAGCAATTGTTTGAATAATTGCGGTGATTGTGGCAATGCATAGAATTTGCCTTTATGCACACGGCTCGGCACTAAATAGTCACGCGCACCTTCAGGGGTCGCCTTAGTAAGCATTGGGGTTTCAATATCAAGGAAGCCGTGATCGTCCATAAAACGACGCACAAAACTGGTGATTTTAGCACGAGTTTTTAAACGCTGTGCCATTTCCGGACGACGCAAATCCAAATAACGGTATTTTAAGCGTTGTTCTTCGGTGTTATTTTGGTTGAAATCCAGAGGCAATACATCGGCTGCGTTATAGACTTTCAGTGCTTTCGCCAATACTTCTACTTCACCCGTTGCCATATTTTTATTGATTTGATTGTCAGGGCGGGCAATCACTTCACCTTTGATTTGAATACAAAATTCGTTACGTAAGCTGCTTGCGGCATTCAACGCGTCCTGATATTTCGGATCAAAACACACCTGCACAATACCTTTTACATCACGCATATCAATAAAAATCAAACCGCCTAAATCACGGCGTTTATTCACCCAGCCGCTTAATGTCACTTCTTTGCCGATATGTTCGCGGTTTAACGCACCGCAATAATGAGAACGCATCATTTTATGTTCCTTAAATTTATCTGAAAATTAACTGATGAATTATAACGGAAATTTGAACGAGGTTAAAACATTATTTAAAAAATCAAATTGCAGATAAAATGTACAAAAATACCACAATTCGCCCTATTTTTTCCTATTAAAATTTACAAACGTAAAAATCCTTGTTAGCATTCCCCCACTTTAAAATAAAACACGCAAGGAGAGCTTATGTTTACTATTAATTTTTTATTTATCATTATATTAGCAATTCGTTTTTATTCACTTTCCATTTCTATTAAGAATGAAAAAATGCTGATTCAACAAGGTGCAATACAGTACGGCAAAAAAGTTTCAACGTTATTATCCGCAGTCCATATTATTTTCTATCTTTCTGCCATCACAGAAGCCAATATTAATCAAATAGGTTTCAACAGTTATGCTCCCATCGGTTTGGCTATTTTGATTTTTGCTTTGTTTATGTTGTTCTATGTCATTTCGGCATTAAAAGGAATTTGGACGGTTAAGTTGTATATTTTGCCTGAACATCGTATCAATCAGTCATTTTTATTTAAGTATGTTCGTCATCCTAATTATTTTTTAAATATCATTCCTGAGCTCATCGGTTTATGTTTATTTTGTCATGCCAAATATACCGCATTGATTGGGCTGCCGATTTATCTTATTATTTTAGGCATTCGTATCAAACAAGAAGAACAAGCGATGGCACACTTGCGCTAACTATTTGTAAAAGGTTTACCCAATGATCAAAGATACCATTTTCTCAGCTCCCATCGAAAAACTCGGTGATTTTACCTTTGATGAAAATGTGGCGGAAGTCTTTCCCGATATGATCCAACGATCTATCCCCGGTTATTCCAATATCATCACTGCGATTGGTATGCTTGCAGAACGTTTTGTCATGCCAAATAGCAATGTTTATGATCTCGGCTGTTCACGCGGTGCGGCAGCGTTATCTGTCCGTCGCAATATTCATCAACCTAACGTTAAAATTATCGGCGTAGACAATTCCCAGCCTATGGTAGAACGTTGCCGTCAACATATTGCCGCATACAGCAGCGATGTGCCCGTAGAAATTTTGTGTGATGATATTCGCACGGTCGAAATCAAAAATGCGTCTATGGTTATTTTGAATTTCACCTTACAATTTGTGCCACCGGAAGAACGCACGGCATTGCTCGAAAAAATCTATCACGGTTTAAATCCCAATGGTGTGCTGGTGTTATCCGAAAAATATCGCTTTGATGATCAGCAAATCAATGAATTATTGATTGATTTGCACCATCAATTCAAACGAGCTAACGGCTATAGCGAATTAGAAGTCAGCCAAAAACGCACCGCACTTGAGAATGTCATGCGCACAGACAGCATTAATTTTCAAAAAGTGCGGTTAAAAAACATAGGTTTTTCGCATGTGGAAATATGGTTTCAATGTTTTAATTTTGGATCGATGATTGCGGTGAAATAAGAGAATATGACTTAGCCAAGTATAGATATAATTTGTTTTTCTATTGAATTTGTAATCTTGCTTCTAAAAATAATTCAACATTTTTGTCCATTACACCAACAAAAAAGTGCGGTCAAATAGACCGCACTTTTAGTTGAATATGAGACTGTTAATTATGCTTTAGGGCCTGCTGCCACTAATGCTTTACCTTCTTCAGTACCGGTGTATTTTTCAAAGTTTTTCGCAAAACGACCTGCTAAGTCTTTCGCTTTTTCTTCCCATTGTGCTTTATCTGCATAAGTATCACGCGGGTCTAAGATTGCCGGATCTACGCCCGGTAAGGCTTTAGGAATAGCGAAATCAAAGATTGGTAATGAACCCATTTCCGCTTTATCGATTGAACCGTCTAAGATTGCGTCGATGATACCACGGGTATCTTTGATTGAAATACGTTTACCTGTACCGTTCCAACCGGTGTTTACTAAGTATGCTTCTGCACCGGATGCTTGCATACGTTTTACTAACACCTCGGCATATTGGGTTGGGTGTAAGCTTAAGAATGCCGCACCGAAACAAGCTGAGAATGTCGGAGTCGGTTCTGTGATACCACGTTCTGTACCTGCTAATTTCGCAGTGAAACCGGATAAGAAGTAGTATTTAGTTTGTTCCGGAGTCAATTTAGATACCGGTGGTAACACGCCGAAAGCATCTGCAGATAAGAAAATCACTTTAGTTGCATGACCGGCTTTAGATACCGGTTTCACAATGTTTTGAATGTGATAAATCGGGTAGGATACACGGGTATTTTCAGTTTTTGAACCGTCCGCATAATCAACATCACCGTTTGCCAATACAACTACGTTTTCTAATAATGCATCGCGTTTGATCGCACCGTAGATATCCGGTTCGTTTTCAGCAGATAAGTTGATGGTTTTTGCATAGCAACCACCTTCGTAGTTGAATACGCCTTCATCATCCCAACCGTGTTCATCGTCACCGATTAATTGACGTTTAGGGTCGGTTGAAAGCGTTGTTTTACCGGTACCGGATAAACCGAAGAATACCGCTACATCACCATCTTTGCCTACGTTAGCGGAACAGTGCATTGATGCGATGCCTTGAAGCGGGAGGAAGTAGTTCATCATTGAGAACATACCTTTTTTCATTTCGCCGCCGTACCAAGTACCACCGATTAATTGAACGCCTTCGGTCACATTGAATGCAACGAAGTTTTCAGAGTTCAAACCTTGTTCTTTCCAGTTCGGGTTAGTGGTTTTTGAACCGTTTAATACTACGAAATCCGGTTTGAAATTTTGTAATTCTGCTTCACTAGGACGAATAAACATGTTTTTCACAAAGTGAGCTTGCCATGCAACTTCAGTTACGATACGCACAGACAAACGAGTTGCTTCGTTTGCACCGCAGAATGCATCGACCACGAATAAACGTTTGCCGGAAAGCTCTTTGGTTACGATGCCTTTTAAGCTTTGCCAGGTTTCTTGACTCATCGGTTTATTGTCGTTTTTTACTTTATCGCTGGTCCACCAAACGGTATTTTCTGTTTTTTTGTCTAATACAATGTATTTATCTTTTGGTGAACGACCGGTAAAAATACCTGTATCTACCGCGATTGCACCTTGATTTGTTAATGTACCTTTTTCGTAACCTTCCAAGCCCGGTTTGGTTTCTTCTTTGAAAAGTAATTCATAGCTTGGATTATAGACGACCTCTTTTACATCATAGATACCAAGTTCGCCTAATTCTTTGATTACTACGTTTACGTCTGTCATACTACATACCTCATTGAAGTTAAAGTTTAAAGTTAATAGAAAGATGGGAAGTATTCTATAGAAAAATCTACCTAAAAAATGTTATCTAGATCACACTTTAAATATTTATGGATAATTTATTAAATATTTTGATAGATTTTGTGATTTACATCAAAGTTTTTTAGTTGAAATCCCAATTCAATGAAATTTATGTATAAAAAATCCCCAAAATTAACAGCGAGTTAAAGTGCGGTACGTTTTGGAGACATTTTCAAATATATTAGTGTAATTTGAGTGAAGGACGAATAAATCGGTTGATTCCTTTCACTAACAACATCAAGCCGGTTTTAAAACAACCGTGCAATGCAGTTTGGTGGGCACGATAGAGTGACAAATAAGCTAAACGAGCTAAACGGCCTTCGATTTTAATCGCCCCTTTTTTGCGTTTTTCCAATAATGAACCGAATGCGGTAAATTGGGACAATGAAACCAATGAACCTTTGTCATTAAAGACAAAATCTTTTAACGGTTTATTATCCAGCAACGCCGTGATATTTTTTGCACAAGTCACTGCCATTTGGTTCGCAGCTTGCCCGCGCGGCGGCACAGGTTTACCGTTGGCTTGCATTAAAAATGCACAGTCACCGATGGCAAAAATGCTGTCATCCACTGTAGTTTGCAAGGTCGGTTTAATTTCAATTTGATTGATGTGATTGGTGGCTAAACTATCAAATTGTTTGGTAATTTCAGATGTTTTCACACCGGCGGCCCACACCATTAAATCTGCTTTAATATCCTGCCCGTCTTTGGTGCGTAGACCTTTATCATAGGCTTCGGTGATCATAGTATGCGTTTTTACTTTTACACCTAAGCTTTCTAACTTGATTTTCACCCCTTCGGAAAGGGATTCCGGCAGTGCCGGCAATAGACGTTCGCCCGCTTCAATCAATGTGACCTGTAAATGACCGTCATCAATTGCTCCGTAACCGTAATGAGAAATATATTCCACAGCGTGATAGAGCTCGGCAGACAGTTCAACACCGGTTGCTCCACCGCCCACAATGGCGATATTTACTTTATCGTTTTCAACCAATTGTTGTTTAAATTCTTCTTCACCAATTTCATCTAATGCATGATTTTCCGTGAATTTTAAGAATAATTCCAACATCCGATTTTGGAAACGCAGGGCTTGAGTCGGGTTATCTAAGAAAATACAGTGCTTAGCCACGCCCGGTGTGCCGAAATCATTGGATTTACTGCCGATAGCAATCACCAAATAATCATAGGGAACACGGCGGGCAATGACTAACATATCACCATCTTTACCATATACAGGGGCTAATTCCACATATTTTTGCGTGCGATTTAACCCGGTAATTTCACCTTGGACAAAGCTGAAGTGATGATTGCGGGCATGGGAACGATAACTTAACGCATCGATACCTTCTTCTAAAACTCCGGTTGCCACTTCGTGCAACAACGGTTTCCATAAATGCGTGGCATTTTTATCCACTAATGTCACATTAGCACGTTTTTTCCGTCCTAATGTATTGCCTAGGTGTGTGGCAAGTTCTAATCCGCCCGCCCCACCGCCGACAACAACGATGTTTTTCATTTTACTTTTCCTTTACTATTTAATAACTTTATTTTAACAATTATAGAATTTTTTTAATATACTGTCTATTCTTGAAAGGAATAAGAAATAAGTTTATTAGCCATTTAAAAAGCAAACAAAGCAAAGTGCGGTGAATTCTAAAATTTTTTTAAAATCCACCGCACTTTATTTTTGTGATATCAAGTTTTCTTAAAAATATTAACTGAACTCAATACAGGTTAAGTAAAACTATTATTTTAAGGAATATCGTAACCCTGTGAGGCCACATACACTTTAAGCCTGACCTTTATTTAATGTGATTCGATTATGCTTTCGCTTTTGCTGCCGCTTTCACAATCACAGCGAACGCAGGGGCTTTTAATGAAGCTCCACCTACTAATGCACCGTCGATATCCGGTTGAGTGAACAATTCTGCAGCGTTCGCATCGTTCACAGAACCGCCGTATTGGATAATCACTTGGTCTGCAACCGCTTGGGATTTAGCTGCGATATGACCACGGATAAACGCGTGAACCGCTTGAGCTTGTGCCGGAGTGGCAGATTTGCCGGTACCGATTGCCCAGATTGGTTCGTATGCGATAACCGCACCGTTAAATGCTTCAACACCTAACGTATTGATTACCGCATCAATTTGACGTGCACAAACGTCTTCAGTTTTGCCGGCTTCGTTTTCGGCTTCGGATTCACCGATACATAATACCGGCACAAGACCCGCTTCTTTTAATACGCCGAATTTTCTTGCGATAAATTCATCGGATTCTTTGTGATATTGGCGACGTTCGGAGTGACCGATAATGATGTATTTCGCACCGAAATCTTTTAACATTTCGGTTGAAATATCACCGGTGAATGCACCTTGTTTATTTAAGTCAACGTTTTGTGCACCTAACGCGATTTGGCTGCCTGCTAATGCCGCTTCAGCTTCCGCTAAATACATCACCGGTGGTGCGATTGCTACATCACAACCTTCCACACCGGCTAATTCGGCTTTTAAGCCTTCGATTAATTCTTTAGTGAACGCTTTGCTACCGTTCAATTTCCAGTTACCCATAACTAAAGGACGACGTGCCATTTTGTTTCTCCTGTTAAAATTTTTGAAAAATAAACCGCACTTACTATACCAAAAAATGACCGTGAAAATTAGAGTTAAATCAAATTTTTTAGATTTTTGTGAATAAAGGATGATTATTGCGTCGCAAAAAGATACAATTTACTGTATAAATTGATTATAAATTAACTAAAAGCTATTGTTAGCCGGCATGAACCTATGAAAATTTTTAAAGCAGAACAATGGAATTTGGAGCTTCTTCTACCGCTATTTGAAGAATATCGTTTAGCCAACGGAATGAGCGAAAATCCCGATCGCGCTTTTGCTTTTCTCAGTAATCGTATTCGTTTTAGTGAAAGCATGATTTTTATTGCTACCGATGCCGATAATAGTGCGGTGGGATTTGTACAGCTTTATCCGCGACTGTCATCATTGCAGTTACAACGTTATTGGCAATTGACGGATATTTTTGTTAAAAACGTGAATAATTCAACGGAAATTTATACCGCATTGATTGAGAAAGCTAAAGAGTTTGTTTGTTTTACTCAGTCTAACCGTTTGGTGGTGGAGTATAAACGGCAAAATCGGGATATTTGGGAAGAGAAAGGTTTTAAATTAAATCCCAATAAACATATTTTTGAATTAAGTTTATGATCATATAACTGTTATCTTTAGGAAGGTGCTATGAAATTCATTAAAAAATTATCCGTTGTTTTTGCGGCGGCAATGTTATTAAATGCTTGTGCGGATTCCGCTTCCATTAATCAGGAAGCCGCAGTAAGTTATCGTCAGGCAATTAATAAAGTACAGGCACAAGGTGCATTGGATACTACATCCAATACGGCAAAACGAGTGAAAAAAGTGTTTAATCAAATGGTACCTTATGCCAATAAAGCCAATCACACCGGTGTGAAATTCAATTGGGAGATTAACGTGATTAAATCCAAAGAATTGAATGCTTGGGCGATGCCGGGCGGTAAAATGGTTTTTTATACCGGTTTGGTGAATAAATTAAAATTAAGTGATAATGAAATCGCTGTGGTTATGGGACATGAAATGGCTCATGCGTTATTGGAACACGGGAAAGCTCAACGTAACGTAGGTATATTGACAAATATCGGCGTTGCATTAGGTCAGGTGGGGTTGGCTGCGGTCGGAGTTAATGACGGCGGTTTACTTGGCACGACGGCAAGTTTGGCAGTGACCAATCCGTATTCCCGCAGTCATGAAACTCAGGCTGACGAGATCGGTTTAATGCTGATGGCAGAATCCGGTTATGATCCGTCCGTTGCACCGAATATGTGGAAAAAAATGACCGCAGTTTCCGGTGATATATCCGGTGCTGCAACCTTATTTTCCACTCACCCAAACAACGCTGATCGCCAAGCAAATTTGCAACGTTTATTACCGGAAGCGATGAAGGTATATCAAGCGAGTAAAAAGAATTAAAATTTAGTTGAATAGCATTAGTGAATTGTTCTTTAAAGTCTTTAATATTGTAGAAAAAAGATAAATAAAAAGGTGAACAAAATGTCCACCTTATGAGATATTAAACGATATCCAATAATTCCACTTCAAACACTAATGTGCTGAATGGGGGAATTGAAGCACCTGCACCGCGTTCGCCGTAAGCAAGATTATGTGGAATGGTTAAACGCCATTTTGAACCCACAGGCATTAATTGCAATGCTTCAACCCAGCCTGCAATAACGCCGGTGACCGGAAATTCTGCCGGTTGACCGCGCGTTACAGAACTGTCGAATACCGTACCATCGGTAAGGGAACCCGTGTAGTGAACACGAACAGTGTCAGTGCGAATCGGCACTTTGCCTTCGCCTTGCACTAGCACTTCATATTGCAAACCGGAATCAGTCACGATAATGCCGTCTTTTGCTTTGTTTGCTTCTAAGTAGGCTTTGCCGTCTTCTTCAATTTGTTTAAATTGTGCCATTGCCGTTTCTTGTGCTTCTTGTTGAAGTTGTTGTAAAGATTTGGTCACTTCGTTTAAATCCAATGCCGGCGCATTTTGATTAATTACATCATAGATCCCTTTTGCTACCGCTTCTACACGTACATCTAAGTGACTTTCTAATAATTGTTGACCGATTTGCAAACCGATACCGTAGCTGCCTTTAGCTGAAACATCGTCTAAAGAAACTTGTTCAAAGAATTGTTTTGTCATTGTTTTTCCTATTATTTTTGAGTTGCTAAAAGCCCTCCCACTTTCACCGGCACATCAACCGCAAGCTCTGCATTTAATGTCACCGCATTGTGCGGGAATAAATTAATTACTGTAGAGCCTAATAAAAACGCCCCCATTTCTTGTCCTTTGGCAAGTTTCACTGCCGCATCGCCTTCATAAGTCCAGGTTTTCACTTCGGTTCCCCGCGGCGGATTAATCACGCCCGCCCAAGCGGTACGGATACTTGCCGTAATGGTGGCTCCCACTAAAATTTGTACCATCGGGCCGAATGCCGTATCAAACAGGCAAATCACCCGTTCATTGCGGGCCAATAAATTTGGTACGTTGGTATTTAAGAATGGATTGACGGAAAATAAATCGCCCGGTACGTAAATCATTTTACGCAATGTGCCGTCGCACGGCATATGTACGCGATGATAATCTCTCGGTGATAAGTATGTGGTGGCGAACGTCCCATTTCTAAAGGTGTTCACCAATTCGTTATCTTCCGCCAGAAGATCGTTCAAGCTGTAAAAATGACCTTTGGCTTGCAATAATAAGTTATCGTCAAGTTCACCGCATTGGCTGATGCGTCCGTCTGCCGGCAGACCAAGTGCGGTAGGATTTTCGTCAAATTTGCGGGCATCTTGTTTTAATTCGCGGATAAAAAATTCGTTAAAGCTGGCGTATTGATTGAAGTCCGGTCTTTCCGCTTCACTCATATCCACGTTATATTTTTTAGCGAACATTTTAATCATAAAATGTGTCACGGAACCCCATTTGCGGTTTGCAAACCAACCGGCGAGCCGGGTGAGATAAAGTTGTGGCATCACATATTGAAAAGCGATTTTAATACGTTGCCAATAAGATAAACTGTGTTTCATTCTTTTTCCTAGATGTTGAAAGAAAGTGGATTATAGCAAGTTTTATACTAACATTTCTATTTATTCGCCAAAATTACTGCTCTTTTCGGTGCGGGATGACCTTCAATGGTTTTGCTGTGATCTTGCGGATCTAAAAAATCGATCAGACTTTCATTGTCCAGCCACTCGGTTTTACGTTGCTCTTGCAATGATGTGATTTCTACATCCACACAACGTACATTGCGGAAACCGCATTTTTCCAACCAATTAATCAATGCCGGCACGGACGGAATAAAATATACGTTTTTCATTTTGGCATAGCGGTCGGCAGGCACTAACACATCGTTCACGTTACCGTCGATCACTAAGGTTTCCAGCACTAATTCGCCGCCTTTCACCAACTGATTTTTCAACTGAGTTAAATGATCCAACGGCGATTTACGATGATACAACACGCCCATTGAAAACACCGTATCAAAGGCTTCCAACGGCTGCATGGCTTCAATGCCGAGCGGAATTAAATTTGCCCGACGATCATTGCCTAATAATTTCCGCACCGCTTCAAACTGGCATAAGAATAGTTCGGTCGGATCAATACCTACCACGGTTTTAGCACCACAGCCCACCATTCGCCACATATGATAACCGCTACCGCAGCCCACATCTAAAATGGTACGGCCTTTTAAATCCGCCAAATGGGGCAGCACACGATCCCATTTGAAATCTGAACGCCATTCGCAATCAATATGTACGCCGTGCAGATGATAAGGCCCTTTACGCCACGGCATTAACTGTTTGAGATGATACACAATGCGTTGGCGTTCGCCGTTGCTAAGCGGTGAAATTCCTTCAGATTTAACCGCACTTTTTAAATTCAGCTCGGCAATTTCTAAGTACGGTAGAAAATCCACGATTTTTGCCCATTTGGCATAATCGCCGTGAGTTTGCTTTTCCCATTGCTTTAATTGCAAAGGCAGTGTTTCCAACCAGTGAGACAATTCACCGGTGGCAATTTGTTGATAAAAAGGACGAAAATCAATCATAAATAAACCTATTCATAAAATTCCGCTCTATTATGCCTATAAACCGCTTGGAATCAAGCAGTTGTTTACTTTTTATGACGTGATCCGCTATGATGTGACAAGTTTTTATATTGAAGCAAGGAAATAAACAAATGAATCAACGGCTTTTATTCGGATTATCTTGGCAACAATATTTAGTTTTATTATTTTCCTTATTAGGAACGGGGTTATTTGTCAGTGGTATCGTGACCTTTATTGCGGCTAACTGGGATTATCTGTCCAGGTTCCAAAAAATTTATGCCGCTCAGGGCTTATTTGTGCTGATTACGGTGGTTTCATTGTTTTTCTATTGGCGGGAAGTGCGGCAGAGCGTGTCTCATTTCAAAAGTAAATCGGGACTGTTTATTTCCGCTGTATTAATCGGCGTACTCTTTGCGCTTATCGGGCAAATCTACCAAACCGGTGCCGATCCTTGGCAGTTATTTGCCTTATGGTCATTACTGCAACTGCCGTTATTGCTGGTATTACCTAATGCAGCAAACGGACTGCTATGGATTGTCACGGCAAATACCGTTTTATCTTTATATTTGCATAAAGAACTCAATGCGTTATCCAGCGATACCTTGGCGTTATCGGCGTTATTTAATATATTGCTGCTTTGTTTAGTGGAATGGAAAATTCATCTTTTCCAAGATAAATGGCGGGTGTTGCCGAAATTATTGGTGATATTGTTTGCGTTCTTTGCCTTTTTTGCCGCAACCTTTGCCTCAGACCATGATGTATTTGATGTGGAAAACGGTGCAATGTCGTTAGGCTATTTTTTCAACGCACTCTGTGCCGTGCTGTTGTTTTTTATGTATTGGAAAAAACGGCCGGATATTGGATTGATGGTTATTGTCTATATTTACGGCATTATCACCATTGACGGTTGGATTATCAATAATGCACTCTCATCAATGTATGCAGATTCCTACAGTGTGTTTTTAGTCGTGGCGATATTTACCTTTGTTGCTGCCATTATCGGCGGCGAATGGCTGAAAAAATGGTTTGTGAAAAATCATCCTGACAGTAAATTGTCCTTCTCCATTTATGGACTTGCCTTTATTCTGGCAACTTTAGCCATTGGATTTTTTCTCGTTTTTCTTTCTATCTCAGCGGGTAGCGAAACACCGGTTTTAGTGGTTTCCTTGATCTTTTTAGCCGCAGGCAGTGTTCGTTATTTCAGCAGTTCAAACCGTCATTATATGGATGAAATGCTGATTTTATTCGGCCTGTTGCTGGCAGTCACCTATGCTTTTATTCAACAGGAATTTTACCGTAATAGCGGTTATTTCTTGGCACTGACGGGGCTTAGCGTGCTGTGTTATGTTTTATTTGTCGTACATTGGTTACGAGTGGTATGTGTCAGTTTGGCGTTATTTTCACTTTTTTATTATTTAGAGCACCTTTATTTTGATTTTTCATTTTGGGATGGCGAAAGCGGGCTATCCATCAATGGGATTTTAATTACCAATTATCTGCGTGATGCAGTTTATGTAGCCACCTTTGCTTTAGCGGTTTATTGTTACAGAAAACCGGAAAGTGCGGTGAAATTCAGCACTGTTTTATGGGGGGCGGTGATTTATCAATTGATTAGTGTTACCCGTACATTCGTCTATATGTGCGAGTATGCGTTATACATCGGTAACGGAGAAACGAAAACGGTAGATTCTTTTACCGCACTTTTTAATGTGTTGACCAACAATGTATTCATGGAAAGAGAGTGGAATGTATCATTTGTGATCGTAGTATCACTCATGTTTATCCCAACGGTTGTTTATCTGTTTATAAGTAGTAAACTCAAATATCGTTGGTTATTTTTAATTCCGATAGCGTTATTCAGTGCGGTGTTTATTGCATCAGGCTATATTATTACTTTATTCGGCTTATTATTGATTGCGTATGCACTGTACAGCCGTATGCTGTTTGCAGTTATTACGATTTATATGCTTTTTGCATTAGCGCTGTATTACTACTGGTTGGGTATTCCGCTGTTGTATAAATCCTTGTTATTGCTTGTGATGTCCGTATTCTTTTTATTGACGCTGACCGTGTATAAATTATTGGAAAGAAAGAATGAAAATTCTACGATAAAATCCACCGCACTTTTTACTACTCCAAGCTGGAATAGCGTGACAATTGCGGTGTTAGCCACAGTATTCGCCGCTTTGGGTATTGCCAATTATGCCGTAGTGGATAATGAAAATGTGTTAAATAACGGCAAACCGATTATCTTAAAACTGGCACCCGTGGATCCCCGTTCATTAATGCAGGGTGATTATATGGAATTGAATTATGATATGCTGATGACGGCAGAGCGTTTGCACAACGGCCACATTCCGACTTCTGTTGTTGTAGGCATTGATGCCACACTGAATGATGAATCTCAAGCAGGACAAGAGAGAGAAATCGCCAAAGAATTAGAACGGCAAGAACAGGAAGCAGAAAATACACTGAAAAATATATTCCCGGAATACGGTACAAAGGAACAGGCTGCCGATGAATATTATTTGTTACTAAAAGCCGATGAAAACGGTGTGAACGAGCTGTGCCGGATGACTTACCACAAACCACAGGATTTTAACGGCTGTACGGAAGACATCTATCTAGTAGCAAAATACCGCGATTACCGTATGCATATTCCGGGGCAGCAATATTTCTTTGCAGAAGGCAAAGCCGATTATTACAGCAAAGCCCAATATGGCGAATATCGCTTTAAAGACGGTAAAGCCTTGTTATTGCGGTTGTTGGATGAACAATTAAAACCGTTGTAATCAAAAAATTCAGCATTACAACAAAAAAATCGCAAACGTTTGCTTATAAAGTGCGGTATAATTCCGCGAAATTTTAATAATTAAAGGTGAACCCAAATGACACAACTCAGCTTAAAAAAAATTTATTCCGGTAAAGTGCGTGATTTGTATGAAATCGATGACAAACGTATGCTAATGGTGGCAACGGATCGTTTGTCCGCATTTGATGTGATTTTAGATGATCCTATTCCGCGTAAAGGCGAAATTCTTACTCAAATTTCAAACTTTTGGTTCAATAAATTGGCACACATTATGCCGAACCATTTTACCGGTGAAACAGTGTTTGATGTGTTGCCGCAAGCGGAGGCCGAGGCGGTGAAAAATCGTGCGGTGGTGTGCAAACGCTTAACTCCGATTAAAATTGAATCTATTGTTCGCGGTTATCTTACCGGCAGCGGTTTAAAAGATTACAATAAAACCGGCACAATCTGCGGTTTGCAATTACCGGCAGGCTTAGTGGAAGCAAGCAAATTGCCAGAACCGATTTTCACTCCGTCCAGCAAAGCGGAAGTGGGCGATCACGATATCAATATCAGCTACGCAGAATGTGAACGATTGATCGGTAAAGAATTAGCGGCACAAGTGAAAGAAAAAGCTACCACACTTTATACCGCAGCGGCAGAATATGCACTGACCAAAGGCATTATTATCTGTGATACAAAATTTGAATTCGGTTTAGATGAAAACGGCACATTAACCTTAATGGATGAAGTATTAACTCCGGATTCCAGCCGTTTCTGGTCTGTGGATACCTATCAAGAAGGCATCAATCCGCCGTCATTTGACAAACAATTCGTTCGCGACTGGCTAGAAAACAGCGGTTGGAACAAACAGCCCCCGGCACCGAAAGTGCCAGCCAATGTCATTGAGAAAACCGTGGCAAAATATCAAGAAGCCTTGGACTTATTGACGAAATAACAAAAATCCCGGCTCATTGAACCGGGATTTTTTATCGAATAATAATCAATCAGATAATTAGATATTTTTCTCAATAAACGCGGCTAATTGGTTTTTCGGTAACGCACCCACTTGCGTAGCCACTAATTTACCTTCTTTGAAAAGTAATAATGTCGGGATGCTACGCACACCGAATTGTGCCGGAGTTTGTTGGTTTTCGTCGATATTAATTTTTGCTATTTTTACTTTGCCGTCTAATTCTACGGATAAATCATCTAAAATTGGTGCTACCATACGGCACGGACCACACCAAGGTGCCCATAAATCTACTAATACAGGTGTGTCTGCGTGTAATACATCTTTTTCAAATGTTGCATCAGTGATATGTAATACTTCACTCATTCTTTTTTCCTTTGTTTTACTGTTTGTACAAAATATAGTGTTGTTAAGATAATGTTATCTCGGCTTAATTTCAAGCGGTAATCATAAAACATTTCGTTATATATCATCACTAAAAAATTAATTATTTGATTTTAATATTTATTTTTATCTAATAGCTACGGACTATCATTGCAATTAAACGGAGAACGGATATTTAATCGCTTCGTGGCATTGATAGCCCACTACATTAAAATCATCCATCGTGACCCAGGTTTCTAAATCTTCCAAGGTTTTAATATCCGGATTGATTTCCAGTGTTGGTGACGGAAACGGTTCGCGTTTTAATTGCACATCACGCATTAATTCCAACTGATCTTCATAAATATGGGCATTTACAATTTTATGATAGGCTTTGCCCGGTTTATGACCGGTGATTTGAGCCATTAAGGCTAAAAATGTAAATACTTGCACTTGGTTGAAGTTTAACCCTAAAGGCACATCGCAAGAACGTTGATAGCTGGTTAGATATAAAGTATTGCCCACTAAAGAGAATGTGTGCGTGTGCATGCAAGGACGCAAACAGCCTAAATCAAATTCGCCCGGATTATAGAATGTTAAAATTTCGCCGCGATCATCGACGCTGCGTTTGAGATCATCCACGATTTTGCGTAATTGATCGAGCGTTTCGCCGTTCGGTTTACGCCAAGAACGACCCTGCACACCATATACACGCCCCATATCATCCGTACCTTTGCGGTGCGGGTTCGCAAGCCAGGCTGCGTTTTCGTTGGCATTAGCATCCCACGTTTTGGCACCGAGTTTGCGGAAATCGGCGGCATTATCATAGCCGCGGATATAACCTAAAAATTCTGCGATGGCCGCTTTCCAGAAACTTTTACGGGTGGTAATAAGCGGAAATTCGTTATTTGCGACATCATATTCCAAATCCGCGTTAATCAGAGTTAAACAGCGTTTTCCTGTGCGTTCATTCGCCACCCAAGTACCTTTTTCAATAATATTTTGGCAAAGATTGAGATATTGTTTCATAAAAATTCCTTATTTTTGTACCGCACTTTTCTTTTTATTGTATGCCCATAGCATAATCAGCACACCGCCGATAATCATTGGTAAACAAAGTATTTGACCGCGGGTAATCAGATCTGTTGCGGTGTTTACACCTGGATCTATTTCCCGCACATATTCCACTAAGAAACGGAATACACCGTAACCGATTAAGAACAAGCCGGAAACCGCTCCTAACGGACGGGATTTGCGGATAAACCAGTTTAAAATCAACAATAATACAAAACCCTCTAAAAAGGCTTCATAAAGCTGTGATGGGTGGCGGGGTTCCGGACCTGCGTGGGGAAAAACCATTGCCCAAGGCACATCGTAAGTTACACGCCCCCAGAGTTCGCCGTTGATAAAATTACCGATTCGTCCCATACCTAAACCAAATGGCACAAGGGGAGCGATAAAATCAGCGGTTTGCCAGAAATTGCGTTTTTGGCGGTATGATGTCCAAATCATTGCCACAATCACACCGATTAAGCCGCCGTGGAAAGACATTCCCCCTTCCCAGATGCGGAATAAATAGAGCGGGTCTTGCAGGAATTTATCGATATTATAGAAAAATACATCGCCAATACGCCCACCTAAAATTACACCGGCAAAGCAGTTAAAGAGAAGCTGATCAAACTGCTCGTTATTCCAGGCTCCGTTGGATTTTTTTATGCGACGGGAACCCAGCCAATAAGCGAATCCAAAGCCGAGCAAATACATCACGCCGTACCAATGCAGGCTGATAGGTCCGATACTGAAAACCACAGGATCGATATTAGGGAATTGCAAAAAATTTTCGTTCATTATTTTCCTTGTTTTATAAAAACTTTCTCCCGCACGAAAGAAAGTCTAACTATATTTATTTAAAAAACATATTGAATGCTACAAAAAGTAAAAATACCGCAAAGGCTTTTTTCAACACCGGCACAGGTAGTTTTGTTGTGAGTGTCGCACCAACTTTAGATGTAAAAAATGATGTCAGAGTAATTCCCACCACTGCGGGTAAATACACATAACCGAGAGAATATGGCGGCATTTCGGCTACATTCCAACCGCTAACAATAAAACTTAAGCAACCGGCAATACCGAGTAATGCACCGCAAAATGCGGATGAACCGATGGCTTTTCGTATTTCAATCCCGCGGCTGTTTAAAAACGGCACGATAAAACCGCCGCCGCCGATACCTGCCGCACTGGATGCCATACCGATTAACACACCACCTACCGCAGACGCAGTGGGGGTAAGTGTTTTACCGCTTGGTTTGGTTTTGATGGAAATAATCATTTTCAATGCCAAATACACCACCAAACAAGCAAATACTTTACTCATAATATAGTGGGGCAAACGGCTGATAAATTGACCTGAAATAAAGGTTGAAAGCATAATCACAGGCGCCAGAATTTTGACTGCCGACCACACAATATTGCCTAAACGGTGGTGTTGTTGGGCAGATGAGAATCCCGTAATAACAATAGTAGCAAAAGAACTACCAAGTGCGGTGGACATCAGCAAAGTTTCAGGAACACCGATTTGCGGCAGTAAATAGACCAAAACAGGAACAATCACCAAACCGCCGCCAATGCCGAATAACCCGGCCAAAATGCCGACGACGGAACCGACTAACAGGCAGGTTAGAAAAAAAATCAGCATAAAGTAAGTTATCCTTATTTTTTATAATATCCACGTTTTTTGTGGGATTTACGGAATGTATTGTTCGGTTTTTTTGCATCCGAAAATTTTTCTTTTTTTATTTCCGTTTTCTTGTTTTCTTTTTTATTGACCGGAATGAATGTTTTTTCGGCATTAAATAATAACAGGCTAAATTCTTTTAATGCTTTGCGATACACATCCCGCTTAAAAGAAATCACTTGCCGCACAGGATACCAAAAACTCACCCAACGCCAACCGTCAAACTCCGGCGTTTTGGAACGCTGCATATTGATATTTCGTTCGTCAGAAACAAGCTGCAATAAAAACCAACGTTGCTTTTGCCCGATACACATGGGTTTTGAATCATAACGTAACAAACGTTTTGGCAATTTGTATTTAAGCCACTGTTTGGAAGAATATAAGATACGCACATCTTCCGGCTCTAAACCGACTTCCTCATATAACTCACGATACATTGCCTGCTCGGGAGATTCGTGCTCATTGATCCCCCCTTGTGGAAACTGCCACGAGTTTTGTCCATATCTTTTCGCCCAGAGTACCTGTCCGCTACGGTTACAAATCACGATACCCACATTCGGACGGTAGCCATCGCAATCGATCACTATCGCTCACCTTAAATTTTTTAAAATTTTTATATAATAACTGGCTATTGTTCCATAATACGCGGGTTTTAACAATCGATTATGCATAATTTATTGCGTAAATAAAGAATATTCATTGATATTATTTTTAGCAGTAGTTATTTTCATTTTGAAAGATTGAGGTGGTTGAGATTAAAATGAAAATAAACTTCATTTCTGTTTTGTTATCTTAGGTGTTTTAATTAAAAATAATGTAATTATGTGATCTGTATCAGATTTTCTATATATTTAAGTATATTTTTATTTGACACTGCCATGATCTTCTGAGATCATCGCGTCGGGCGGACACTTTATTTTAAAGTAAGTTCAATCTAATTAATCTAATAATTAATATATTTAATCATCTAGGGATTAAACTATGAAAAAGACATTAATAGCATTAGCGGTTGCGGCAATGGCAGCAACAAGTTCGGCAAACGCACTTATAACAGTGTATGAACAAGAAGGAACTAAAGTAGAATTAGGCGGTTCTGTTCGTATGTTCTTAGGCCGTGTTGGCGATGATCAACGCGGAGATTTAAAAAATGACGGTTCACGTCTTATCTTTAGAGCTTCACATGATTTAGGTAATGGTTTCTCTGCGTTTGGCGGTTATCAACTTCGTTTTGAATCAGAATCAGCTAAAACAGCACAACATGGTTCTAAGAGTGGTTGGGGTGATCCGACAACGCGTGAATTGTACTTAGGTTTCAAACATCAGGATGTTGGTGCCTTAAGCTTTGGTCGTCAATTGACTAATGCGGATGATTTCTTACAAGATTCAGCATATTACACCAGTGCTGCGTTAAGTCCGTTAACAACCCGCAGTGATAAATCCGTAAAATTCCGTTCGGCAGAATGGAACGGTTTTAGCTTCGGTTTAGATTATTTATTTGGTGATCCGGATAAAAGTTATGGCAAAGTTCCTAGAAGAAATTATAAAAATGGTTTTGGTGCGGTAGCATTCTATAATCTTGATATTGATGATATGCAATCATTCAATGCGGCATTACTTTATACCGAAGACCATCGGGAAGGTTATGGCAGTGATACCGGAGCCAAAAAATCTGATTGGGGGGCTCATTTAGGTTATGTATACGGACCGTTCGATATTGCTGTAAGTTATGTAAAATCAACAGAAGAATTCCGCAATTCTTTAGCTTCTTGGGCTGATAATGGAGATTTAAAACGTAATTATATCCTTTTAGATGCGGGATATCGTGTTGTACCTGAGTCACGTTTATATGTTCAATGGGAACGTCTTGATACTAAATATGATTCTGCCCGCACATTCAACGAAGTTACAAACCAATATACAGCAGGTATCGATTATAAATTACATAAAAATGTAGTTCCTTATATCGAATATGCTCACCAACGTACTAAAGATGCAGTAGGTGAAATTGAAAAAGACAATGTCTTCGGTGTTGGCTTACGTGTACATTTCTAATTTCAGTTAGATTATACATAAAATAAAAAACCCGGCCTTTAGTCGGGTTTTTTATATGTTGTGATTTAATTTTAAGCAAAAATAATGTAATTATGTGATCTGTATCAGATTTTCTATATATTTAAGTATATTTTTATTTGACACTGCCATGATCTTCTGAGATTATCGCGTCGGGCGGACACTTTATTTTAAAGTAAGTTCAATCTGATTAATCTAATAATTAATATATTTAATCATTTAGGGATTAAACTATGAAAAAGACATTAATAGCATTAGCGATTGCGGCAATGGCAGCAACAAGTTCGGCAAACGCACTTATAACAGTGTATGAACAAGAAGGAACTAAAGTAGAATTAGGCGGTTCTGTTCGTATGTTCTTAGGTCGTGTTGGCGATGATCAACGCGGAGATTTAAAAAATGACGGTTCACGTCTTATCTTTAGAGCTTCACATGATTTAGGTAACGGTTTCTCTGCGTTTGGCGGTTATCAACTTCGTTTTGAAGAAACATCAGCTAAAACAGCACAACATGGTTCTGATAGTAGTTGGGGTGATCCGACAACGCGTGAATTGTACTTAGGTTTCAAACATCAGGATGTTGGTGCCTTAAGCTTTGGTCGTCAATTGACTAATGCGGATGATTTCTTACAAGATTCAGCATATTATAACAGTGCTGCGTTAAGTCCGTTAACAACCCGCAGTGATAAATCCGTGAAATTCCGTTCGGCAGAATGGAACGGTTTTAGCTTTGGTTTAGATTATTTATTTGGTGATCCGGATAAAAGTTATGACAGGGGGCGTGACAATTATAAAAATGGTTTCGGTGCAGTAGCATTCTATAATCTTGATATTGATGACATGCAATCATTCAATGCAGCATTACTTTATACCGAAGACCGTTATGAAGGTTATGGCAGTGATACCGGATCCAAAAAATCAGATTGGGGTGCTCATTTAGGTTATGTATACGGACCATTCGATATTGCTGTAAGTTATGTAAGATCAACAGTAGAATTCGGTAATTCTTTAGCTTCTTGGGCTGATGGGGATGAAAAGCATAATTATATCCTTTTAGATGCAGGATATCGTGTAGTACCTGAGTCACGTTTATATGTTCAATGGGAACGTCTTGATACTAAATTTGATTCTTGGGATATAACCGAAATTAAAAACCAATATACAGCAGGTATTGATTATAAATTACATAAAAATGTAGTTCCTTATATCGAATATGCTCACCAACGTACTATTAATGAGAGAAGAACAGGTAAAACTGAAAAAGACAATATCTTCGGTGTTGGCTTACGTGTACATTTCTAATTTCAGTTAGATTACACATAAAATATAAAACCCGGCCTTTAGTCGGGTTTTTTATATGTTGTGATTTAATTTTAAGCAAAATATAGTGTGATTATGTGATCTGTATCAGATTTTCTATATATTTAAGTATATTTTTATTTGACACTGTCATAATCTTCTGAGATTATCACGTCGGGCGGACACTTTATTTTAAAGTAAGTTCAATCTAATAATTAATATATTTAATCACCTAGGGATTAAACTATGAAAAAGACATTAGTAGCATTAGCGGTTGCGGCAATGGCAGCGACAAGTTCTGCAAACGCGCTTATAACAGTGTATGAACAAGAAGGAACTAAAGTAGAATTAGGTGGTTCTCTTCGTATGTTCTTAGGCCGTGTTGGCGATGATCAACGCGGAGATTTAAAAAATGACGGTTCACGTCTTATTTTTAGAGCTTCACATGATTTAGGTAACGGTTTCTCTGCGTTTGGCGGTTATCAACTTCGTTTTGAAGCAGAATCAGCTAAACCAGCACAACGTGGTTCTGATAGTGGTTGGGGTGATCCGACAACACGTGAATTGTACTTAGGTTTCAAACATCAGGATGTTGGTGCCTTAAGTTTTGGTCGTCAATTGACTAATGCGGATGATTTCTTACAAGATGCGGCATATTATACTAGTGCTTCGTTAAGTCCGTTAACAACCCGCAGTGATAAATCCGTGAAATTCCGTTCGGCAGAATGGAACGGTTTTAGTTTCGGTTTGGATTATTTATTTGGTGATGCAGATAAAAGTTATAATAAGGCGGCTTATGGAAATTATAAAAATGGTTTCGGTGCAGTAGCATTCTATAATCTTGATATTGATGACATGCAATCATTCAATGCGGCATTACTTTATACCGAAGACCATAAGGAAGGTTATGGCAGTGATACCGGAGCCAAAAAATCGGATTGGGGTGCTCATTTAGGTTATGTATACGGACCGTTCGATATTGCTGTAAGTTATGTAAGATCAGCAGAAGAATTTGGTAATTCTTTAGCCGCTTATTCAGTTTTTAGGGATAAAAAACATAATTATATCCTTTTAGATGCAGGATATCGTGTGGTACCTGAATCACGTTTATATGTTCAATGGGAACGTCTTGATACTAAATATGATTATTTACCTTATACAAGCAAAATTACAAACCAATATACAGCAGGTATCGATTATAAATTACATAAAAATGTAGTGCCTTATATTGAATATGCTCACCAACGTACTAAATATGCAATAATAGGTGAAATTGAAAAAGACAATGTCTTCGGTGTTGGCTTACGTGTACATTTCTAATTTCAGTTAGATTACACATAAAATATAAAACCCGGCCTTTAGTCGGGTTTTTTTATATGTTGTGATTTAATTTTAAGCAAAATATAGTGTGATTATGTGATCTGTATCAGATTTTCTACATGTTTAAGTATATTTTTATTTGACACTGTCATAATCTTTTGAGATTATCACGTCGGGTGGACACTTTATTTTAAAGTAAGTTCAATCTAATTTATCTAATAATTAATATATTTAATCACCAGAGGGATTAAACTATGAAAAAGACATTAGTAGCATTAGCGGTTGCAGCAATGGCAGCAACAAGTTCTGCAAACGCACTTATAACAGTGTATGAACAAGAAGGAACTAAAGTAGAATTAGGTGGTTCTGTTCGTATGTTCTTAGGTCGTGTTGGCGATGATCAACGCGGAGATTTAAAAAATGACGGTTCACGTCTTATTTTTAGAGCTTCACATGATTTAGGTAACGGTTTCTCTGCGTTTGGCGGTTATCAACTTCGTTTTGAAGCAGAATCAGCTAAAACAGCACAACAAGGTTCTAAGAGTGGTTGGGGTGATCCGACAACGCGTGAATTGTACTTAGGTTTCAAACATCAGGATGTTGGTGCCTTAAGCTTTGGTCGTCAATTGACTAATGCGGATGATTTCTTACAAGATTCAGCATATTATAACAGTGCTGCATTAAGTCCGTTAACAACCCGCAGTGATAAATCCGTGAAATTCCGTTCGGCAGAATGGAACGGTTTTAGCTTCGGTTTGGATTATTTATTTGGTGATGCAGATAAAAGTTATAATAAGGTGACTTCTGGAGATTATAAAAATGGTTTCGGCGCAGTAGCATTCTATAATCTTGATATTGATGATATGCAATCATTCAATGCGGCATTACTTTATACCGAAGACCGTCGGGAAGGTCATGGCAGTGACACAGGATCTAAAAAATCAGATTGGGGTGCTCATTTAGGTTATGTATACGGACCATTCGATATTGCTGTAAGTTATGTAAGATCAGCAGAAGAATTCGGTAATTCTTTAGCCGCTTATTCAGTTGTTAGGGATAAAAAACATAATTATATCCTTTTAGATGCGGGATATCGTGTAGTACCTGAGTCACGTTTATATGTTCAATGGGAACGTCTTGATACTAAATATGATTCTTTAGCTTATACAACTGAAATTATAAACCAATATACAGCAGGTATCGATTATAAATTACATAAAAATGTAGTGCCTTATATCGAATATGCTCATCAACGTACTAAAGATGCACTAATAGGTGAAACTGAAAAAGACAATGTCTTCGGTGTTGGCTTACGTGTACATTTCTAATTTCAGTTAGATTATATATAAAACCCGGCCTTTGGTCGGGTTTTTTTATGTGTTTTGAGTTGACTTAATTATTTATCTAAATTATTATTTGTATATCTGATGTGTATTTCAGGATAAAGGATAAAGGATAAAGGATAAAGGATAAAGGATAAAGGATAAAGGATAAAGGATAAAGGATAAAGGATAAAGGATAAAGGATAAAGGATAAAGGATAAAGGATAAAGGATAAAGGATAAAGGATAAAGGATAAAGGATAAAGGATAAAGGATAAAGGATAAAGGATAAAGGATAAAGGATAAAGGATAAATAATGAGAAGCGCACCAATCAATTTAAGAGCACTGCCAAGTCAACGCGATCTTATCGATCAAGCTGCGGCATTGTTAGGAAAAACCCGTTCTGATTTTATGTTGGAAGTGGCTTGTAAGGAAGCACAAAATGTGATTTTAGATCGCACGGTTTTTTCTGTGAGTGAAGAACAATACAATCAATTTTTACAAATTTTAGAAGAGCCTGCTCAGTATAATCCGGGTTTAGAGCGGTTATTTGCGAAAAAAGCACCTTGGGAACAAGAATAATGCCGGAATTTAATCTTTGTTTATTATCGGATATTCACTATATTGCCGATTTTGATTGTACAGAACTGAGCTTGAATTCTTGGTTAAAGAATCAGGCATTGAAAAATCAAAAAAGCAAAGCAAGCCGTACTTTTGTTATATGTGATGAACATAATAGAGCGCTGGGTTATTATGCTCTTGCTTCCGGTTCGGTAAGCCACGAAATCGCAACAAGTAATATTCGCCGTAATATGCCGAACCCTATTCCCGTTATTGTGTTGGCTCGATTAGCGGTTGACTATTCTATGCAGGGGCGACATATGGGCGTTGGTTTACTAAAAGATGCAATTATACGGGCTGGAAATGTAAGTGAACATATCGGCGCCAGAGCATTATTGGTTCACGCATTAAATGAGCGGGCAAAACAATTTTATTTATACTATGGATTCCGGTCATCTCCGATTGATCCTATGATATTGCTACTAAAACTATAATCAATGAACACCTACTTTAATCTCAACATTCCAACTCAACCGCAAGATCATAAAATTCTTGCCAACGTAATCAACGGATCGGAATCTTTAGCTTTAGCGGAAATTGCAAATCAAAACAAAGGTTTGACCGTGATTGTCACCAACGACACCCGAAGTGCGGTGCGTTTGGAAAAAATTTTATCAGAACGGACCGCACTTCCGGTGAGTTTTTTTCCCGATTGGGAAACTTTACCTTATGATAATTTTTCACCGCATCAAGATATTATATCCGCTCGTTTGAGTGCCTTGTATTATGTGCAAAACACCAAACAGGGCATATTGATTTTACCGATTACCACCTTAATGCAACGCCTGTGTCCGCCGTCATTTTTGGCAAATAATGTGCTGCTGATAAAAAAAGGTGATATGCTGCGTATCGAAAAAATGCGACTGCAACTGGAAAATGCCGGTTATCGGGCGGTGGAACAAGTATTAGAACACGGCGAATATGCCGTGCGGGGAGCGTTATTGGATCTGTTTCCTATGGGAAGTGCGGTGCCTTTTCGCTTAGATTTTTTTGATGATGAAATTGATTCTATCCGCACTTTTGATGTGGACAGCCAACGCAGTCTTGATGAAATTCCACAAATCAATTTATTGCCCGCCAATGAATTTCCCACAGATGAAAAAGGCATTGAATTTTTCCGCAGTCGATTCCGTGATACCTTTGGCGAAATCCGCCGCGATCCGGAACATATTTATCAACAAGTAAGCAAAGGCACGCTGGTCGCCGGGATTGAATATTGGCAGCCGCTGTTTTTTGAACAAATGGCTACCTTGTTTGATTATCTGCCGGAAAAAAGTTTAATTATTGATTTTGAACATAATAACGAACAGGCGGAACGTTTTTACAGCGATGCGGAAAGCCGTTTTGAAAGTCGCAAAGTGGATCCTATGCGGCCTTTACTGGCTCCGTCGCAACTATGGCTAAAAATCGACGAAATCAACCGCACTTTAAAAAATTATCCCCGTATCACCTTAAAAACGGAAAAAGTCCGCACATCGGCACGGCAGCAAAATCTAACGGTGGAATCCTTACCGGAATTGATGATTCAGGCACAGCAAAAAGAACCGTTGCATTTGTTACGTCAATTTATAGAACATTTTGACGGACAGATTATTTTTTCCGTAGAAAGCGAAGGGCGGCGGGAAACCTTACTGGATTTGTTAAAGCCGTTAAAATTAAAACCGCAGCAAATCAGTAGTTTATCAATGCCGACGGCACAAAAAACCGGGTTGCTTATCAGTGGGCTAGACCATGGTTTTATCATACAGGGCGAAGGGCGGAAATTGGCAATTATTTGCGAAACGGAGCTGCTTGGTGAACGGGTGCAACAACGCAGCCGGGATAAACGCAAATCCGTTAATCCGGATACTCTGATTCGTAATTTAGCGGAATTAAAAATCGGTCAGGCTGTGGTGCATTTAGAGCATGGCGTAGGGCGTTACGGCGGCTTAGTGACCATTGAAAACGGTGGGATTACTGCTGAATATTTGCTGCTTGGCTATGCCAACGATGCCAAACTCTATGTGCCGGTATCATCTCTGCATTTAATTAGCCGTTATGTGGGCGGTGCGGATGAAACCGCACCATTGCACAAATTAGGCAGTGAGGCGTGGGTGCGTTCCCGCCAAAAAGCGGCAGAAAAAATCCGCGATGTGGCGGCGGAATTATTGGATATTTATGCTCAACGGGAAGTGAAAAAAGGCTTTGCTTTCCAATATGATCGCGATGAAATGCAAAAATTCGCCGCCACTTTCCCTTTTGAGGAAACATTCGATCAGGAAATGGCGATTAATGCGGTGATTGCCGATATGTGCCAAGCCAAAGCAATGGATCGCTTGGTGTGCGGCGATGTGGGCTTTGGCAAAACGGAAGTCGCAATGCGGGCGGCATTTTTAGCGGTGATGAATAACAAACAGGTAGCGGTATTGGTGCCGACTACCTTATTGGCTCAACAGCATTATGAAAATTTTAAAGATCGTTTCGCTAATTTGCCGGTAAGTGTGGAAGTGTTGTCCCGTTTTAAAACGAGCAAAGAACAAAAGCAAATTTTGCAGGATCTCACGGACGGCAAAGCGGATATTGTGATCGGTACGCACAAGCTGATTCAATCCGATGTGCAATTTAATGATTTAGGTCTGCTGATTATTGATGAGGAACACCGTTTCGGCGTGCGGCAAAAAGAGAAAATCAAACAGCTGCGAGCCAATGTAGATATTTTGACGCTGACGGCAACGCCGATTCCGAGAACATTGAATATGGCGATGAACGGCATTCGGGATTTATCCATTATTTCTACGCCGCCGGCTCGTCGTTTGACCATTAAAACTTTCGTGCGGCAAGCGGATGATGTGATTATCCGTGAAGCCATTCTGCGGGAAATTCTGCGGGGCGGGCAGGTTTATTATCTGCATAACGATGTGGCGAGTATTGAAAATTGTGCGGAAAAACTTACCGCACTTGTGCCGGAAGCCCGCGTGACTATCGGTCACGGTCAAATGCGGGAGCGGGAATTAGAGCGAGTGATGTCGGATTTTTATCATCAGCGTTTTAATGTGCTGGTCTGTTCCACCATTATCGAAACCGGTATCGACGTGCCGACGGCAAACACCATTATTATCGAACGGGCGGATCATTTCGGTTTGGCCCAACTGCATCAATTACGCGGCCGAGTGGGGCGTTCCCATCATCAGGCTTATGCTTATTTGCTGACTCCGCACCCGAAAGCCATGACCAAAGATGCGGTAAAACGCTTGGAAGCCTTGGAAAGTTTGGATAATCTAGGTGCCGGTTTTGTGCTTGCCACACATGATTTGGAAATTCGCGGAGCCGGTGAATTGCTCGGTTCGGAACAAAGCGGACAAATCGAAAGCATCGGTTTTTCTCTTTATATGGATTTATTGGAAAGTGCGGTAGAGGCGTTGAAAGAAGGGCGTGAGCCAAGTTTGGAAGAACTCACGCAAAACCATCAATTGGAAATTGATCTGCGAATCCCTGCGTTATTACCGGAAGATTATCTCGGCGATGTGAATATGCGGTTATCTTTCTACAAACGTATTGCAGGTAGTGACAATAAACAAGCCTTGGATGAATTGAAAGTCGAGCTGATTGATCGTTTCGGCAGCTTACCGGAAGCGGCAAACAATTTATTGAAAATTGCCGAACTCCGCTTAATTGCCAAACCGCTTAAAGTGTTACGTATCGACTCCACCGCTCAAGGTGGTTTTATAGAATTTGCCCCGAATACGGATGTGGATCCGGTGAAATTTATTCAGCTTATCCGCAGCGAACCGCAAATCTACAAATTCGACGGACCGACAAAATTCCGCTTTAATAAAACCTTTACCAGCTACAAAGAGCGGTTGGAATTTGTGGAGAATTTGGTGATAGAACTAACGTAAAAAGCGTAAACCGTCTATGTGATACATAGACGGGCAGACTACTGACAAACCCACTTTTTCAAAGCAATTTGATAAAAGAGGGTTTATTTTTTAGTTTTTTCACCTTTCTCTTGATATTCCCTTTCAGATAACCACACAAGCAGTCATTTTCCCTGATTTTTTTGCAAATACTCTAGACGTACATAATTTGAGCCATAAACAGTATAAAAAAGCCCATACCACCAGGGCGATTTTCTTGATATTTTGTGCCACGGCTGCAAGGAAGCATTGCATTTGAACTTTAGATAGTCCTCTATAACGGGCATAACGGTGACCGTGATGTTGTTTTGCATCGGCAAAACTGCGTTCTACTGTTTCCGCTCGGCGTTTGTAAAGTTTTTTGCCTTGCTCCGATACTCTCACTGCGTT
>NZ_SLYB01000005.1 GCF_004340985.1 Cricetibacter osteomyelitidis | reverse complement strand
TGGGTTTGTCAGTAGTCTGAGCCGCTTCATCAGCGGCTATTTTTATGTGCATCAATTATTATGCATTAAGAAATGCTAAGGTTTCCGCCTTAGTCGGAATAGAAGATTGTGCTCCTTCACGGGTAACACTGATTGCCGCCGCCGCTTGTGCAAAACGAATCGCTTCATTAATTGGTTGTCCTTCCAGCAATGCCACAGCCAATGCACCGTTAAACGTATCCCCTGCTGCTGTGGTATCTTTGGCTTTCACACGAAATCCGTCGATTAACTCACCTTTGCCGTTTTGGCTATAAAACACGCCTTTTGCCCCCAAGGTAATCAACACGGTTTCAATACCCTTTTGATGAAAAATTTCCGCCGCTTTCACCGCACTTTTTTGATCTGTCACGTCCACACCGGTCAGAATTTTCGCTTCCGTTTCATTCGGTGTAATCATATCCAATTGTGAGAGTAACTCATCCGGCAAAGCATGTGCCGGAGCGGGATTTAATATCACTTTAGTCTTTGCCGATTTGGCAATTTTTGCCGCTTTAATCACGGCATCCAACGGTGTTTCCAACTGCATTAACAAGCAATCGGATTGACTGATTAGATCGCAATATTGCTCCACCAGCGGTTCATTAAGATGAGCATTGGCACCAGCGGAAATAATAATACTGTTTTCACCATTTGCCGCCACTTGAATCATCGCAATACCAGACATTTCATCAGCAATTTGAATCACGGAATCCGTATGAATACCATCCTGCTCAAAGGCTTTTTTCATTGCCCGACCGATATCGTCATCGCCGATACAGGCGATAAAAGACACATTCCCGCCCAAACGTGCTGCGGCTACTGCCTGATTCGCTCCTTTACCGCCATAGGCAATGTGATAATTCGAGCCCGTCAAGGTTTCGCCCGGTTTGGCAAAATAAGGAACGGAAATCACATGATCAGCATTGATACTGCCGAGAACGGTTAGTTTTTTGCTCATAATATCGCCTTACTATCAAATCTGTTGGAAAGTGCGGTGATTTTTACCGCACTTTTGCGTTATTGTGTAATGACTTTTAGATCAACCGGAATTTTGCTTTCTACCGTTTCACCTTTTAATATTTTATCTGCGGTAATAATACCTAATTCACCAATTAATGCCGGCTGTTGTGCCACAGTCGCAGATAATTTGCCGGATTTTACCGCTTTAATGCCGTCATCTGTACCATCAAATCCAACAACTAAAATTGATTTGTTACTGGCTTGAATAGCACGCAATGCACCTAAAGCCATTTCATCATTTTGGGCAAAAACCGCTTGCACATTACCTTTGGCTGCCAATAAGTTTTCCATAACATTTAAGCCTTTCGTACGATCAAAATCGGCCGGCTGGCTGGCTAATACGTCAAACTTATGTGCTTCAACCGCTTGTTTGAATCCTTCGCCTCGCTCACGAGCTGCGGAAGTACCGGCAATGCCTTCTAATTGAATAACTTTTGCGTTATTTCCTAATTTTTCCGCAATAAAATCTCCGGCGGCTTTACCTCCGGCAACATTATCAGATGCAATATGACTTACTACATTGCCTTTGGCTGCACCCCGGTCAAGGGTAATGACCGGAATGTTGTTGCTGTTGGCAATGGCAACGGCATTACTAACAGCTTCAGAATCTGTCGGATTTATTAATAATACTTTTGCACCGCGTACAATAAGATCTTCAACGTTAGAAAGTTCTTTAGCAGGATCGTTTTGTGCATCTAACACAACTAACTTATAACCTAGTTCATCCGCCTTTTTCTGAGCACCATCCTTTAAACTGACAAAAAACGGGTTATCCAATGTTGATACTGAAAGAGCCAATGTTTCTTGAGCTTGTGCAACACTTGCTACGGTAAAACTCAACATAAGAGCGGATGCGATAGTGGTAAATTTTTTCATAAATAAATTCTCCTTGAAGTTACGCTTTTTTACTGCCTAAGTAATTGTCGGCTAACACTGCAATTAAGATAACCAACGCTTTTGCTATCATTTGATAGTAAGATGATATATCCAATAAATTTAATGCATTGTTTAAGAAACCGATAATTAATGCACCAATTAAGGTTCCCATTACTCGACCTTTCCCACCCATTAAACTGGTTCCACCGACAACAACTGCTGCAATCGCATCTAATTCATAAGATACACCTGCTGTCGGTTGTGCAGAAGATAGGCGAGAAGTGACAATTAACCCTGCCAATGCGGATAAAAATCCACTAGCTGCAAATACAAATACTTTTACTTTATTAACATTAATACCGGATAACTGCGTTGCAGCTTCATTACCACCTAAAGCATAAATATAACGTCCGATACGAGTGTGTTTTAAGATATACCATGCTACACCAAAGACGATTGTCATCAACCAAATCGGTACCGGAATACCGAATAGATAGCCCGTTCCTAAATAGGCAAAGACATCAGCCGAATCTGAAAATCCGGTACTAATCGGACGACCATCCGTATACACCATTGTGACACCTCGTAGTAAGGTCATCGTTACTAATGTCGCAATAAATGCCTGTACTTTTCCCTTTGCGACAATAATACCGCTTATACTACCTAGTAACGTACCGAATAATAAAATTGCAGGAATGACAACAAACACTGAAATTTCAGCACTGACCATGCTGGCTGCAACAGCTCCGGTTAATGCAAGGACAGAACCTACGGATAAGTCAATACCGGCAATAAGAATTACAAAGGTCATACCCACTGCGATAATCGCATTTACCGAGGTTTGACGTAATATATTGAGTATATTATCCATGCTAAAAAAATCAGGATTAATGATTGACACTATCGCGATTAAAATCAACAGTGCGATAATGGAACGTTGATCAATTAACCATTTTTTCAAGTTAAATTGATGTGTTGACTTAGTCATAAACTTTCCTCTTGTTTACCAATTGCGGCAGCTAATAATTTTTCTTGAGTTGCTTCATTACGTGTAAATTCAGCATTAATTGTGCCATCTCGCATCACCAGAATGCGATCACTCATACCTAATACTTCCGGCATATCGGAAGATACCATAATGATACTTAGCCCTTCTTGCTTAAACTGATTAATTAGTTGATAAATCTCTTTTTTGGCACCGACATCAACGCCTCTTGTCGGTTCATCTAAAATTAAAACATTGGGGCGGGTCATCAAACCTTTTGCAATCGCCACTTTCTGTTGATTACCACCGGAAAGTAAACCGATTTGCTGTTCCCGACTTGGCGTTTTAATGTTAAATAATACAATAAAGTCATCAACAACCATGCTTTCTGCTTTTTGATCAATATGTCCCTTATGGGTAAAATGCTCCAAGGCAGTTAATGACATATTTTCTTTAACGGACATACCTAAAATTAGACCGTCACCTTTACGATCTTCGGAAATATAAACGATACCGTTATCTAAACCGTCTTGCGGGCATTTATTATTAATCTCTTGATTATTTAAATAAATATGACCTTGTGTTTTAGGCAATGCACCGTACAACACCTTCATTAATTCGGTCCGACCAGCTCCCATTAATCCTGAGATACCTAAAATTTCTCCACTGTGTACCTTGAAATTAATATCTTGCACACCACTGCCGGACAATTGTTTCACTTCCAATCGAACATCCCCTAGCGGTTGTTCTAAGTGAGGATATTGCTCTTCTAAACGGCGCCCCACCATCATTTCGATTAGACGATCTTCGGTTAATTCATTTACTTGATTTTCACCAATAAACTGACCATCTCGTAATACCGTCACATCATCACAAATCTCAAAAATTTCCTTAATTCGATGAGAAATGTAAACAATTCCCCGATTTTCCGTTTTTAATTCACGAATAACCTTGAATAAGGCTTCAGTTTCCGTATCAGTCAAAGCATCGGTAGGTTCATCCATAATAATAACTTTCGATTCAAAGCTCAGTGCTTTTGCGATTTCAACCATTTGCTGTTCACCGATTGAAAGTTCGGAACATAACTGATGGCTACTATGAGATACACCTAATTTTTTCAGTAACTTATCCGCTTCACAATACATCTTGTTCCAATCCACAGCCCCCCAAGATGTCGTAAATTCTCTCCCTAAGAAAATATTTTCCGCAATTGTCAAATTACCGACTAAATTAAGCTCTTGATGTATAATGCAAATGCCTGCTTCTTGAGAGTCTTTAGGACCTTTAAACGCCACCTCATGACCTAGATACTCAATTGTCCCGGCATCTTTAGTATAAATACCGGTCAATACTTTCATTAAAGTCGATTTACCGGCACCATTTTCCCCCATCAGCGCCATTGCCCGTCCCGCATAAACTGACAGGCAAGCATTGGTTAATGCTTTAACTCCGGGAAAAGATTTATCAACGCTACTGATTTTAAGCAAAGTTTCATGCGACACAATTTTTCTCCACTTTTAACAGATAATTAGAACGGTACGCCGGAATATAAAATCACATTGGCATAGGGCGAGCATTCTCCGCTGCGAACAATCGCTTTACTGGATAAGGTATGCTGTTTAAAAATATCATGGCAAACATATTCTATGAGAATTTCATTACCTTGTTGCTTTTCAGTTTGCTTTATAACGGCCAAAAGTGCGGTGTGAATTTCAGGATTTTTTTGTTTGATTTCTTCCGCCAATAAAACGTGCTCTACAAATAATTCCGTTAGAACTGTCTCAAGTGTTTGTAGAAATGTCGGTACACCTTGTGTTAAAGCTAAATCAATACGTTCAATATCATCAGGTATAGGTAATCCGGCATCACAAATTGTTAAGCTATCCGTATGCCCTAAATTTGCAACGGCATAAGACAGTTGTGCATTTAATACTGTTGTCTTCTTCATGTTGCTCCCTCGTTAAAAGTTAATGTTGATTGAATTTCAATTCCGTCAATCGCCCCTTTGGCATATTGGCAGCACCAAATCGTTCTACGCAAAGTGCGGCATAGGCACCGGCGTAGTCGGTGGCGGTGAATAAATCATCGCCTGCCGCTAAACGGGTGAGTAATGCGCCGTTAAATGCGTCGCCCACACCGGATTTATCATTCACTACCGCTTTATAAGCGTTAAATTTTCGCATTTTCCCTTGTACGGATGCGATAGCACCTTGTGCTCCCAAGGTCAGCACAACATTCGGCACACCCATTTTATGCAACATAGCAATCGCTTGTTTAGCGGTGGTGTCGTCATTAATGGAAATGCCCGTTAATTGTTCAGCCTCTTGCCGATTGGGTGTCAGCAAATAAAGTTCGGTCAAAATATCTAAAATTTCCGGTACAAAGGGTGTAGGATCCAGCACGATTTTGCATTGATATTGTTGTGCAATTCGGATCACCGTGAACACCGCTTCCAAATTATTTTCCATTTGCAGGGAAATCCATTCAGCCCCTTTAATTTCCTCTTCAATACGGTAAATTTCTTCCGCTTTGATTTGCGTATTCGCCCCTTGATTAACGATGATTTCTTTTTCACCGTCTTCCCGCACTAACACAATCGCCAAACCGGTGGGCGATTCGATCGATTCAAAAATAATGTCTTTAATCAAATGGTTACTGTTTAAATATTTTTTCGCATAATCATAAAACTGATCACGCCCGATTTTGCCGACATACGTCACCGGCGTGTCGTTCGCCGCCATTGCCAACGCCTGATTAATGCCTTTACCGCCAATCATATATTGGCTGCTTTGGCTTAATATGGTTTCACCTAATTTCGGAAAATCATTAATTTTTACCGAAATATCAATATTAAACGCACCGAAAATCAGCACTTTGTTTTTGTGCAGCAGATTTTTCTTGATATGTTCGCCATAAATCTGCACCACTGTGCTGTCTAGTTCTCGCAACAACAAAGTTTGGATTTCCTGAAAATCTAAATTCAGCCCCACTTTAGCTTGAATGCCGCCACGTACACGCGTAATTAAGCCGAGTTGATCCAACCGTCGAATATCTGCACGCAAGGTTTTCGCCGTGACATTAAATTTACGTGCCAAATGCTCCGTATAAAGTACATTATTGCTATCGGCTAACAGCTTCAAAATAAAAAGTTGTCGTTCGTTTTGGGTCAGATTGTTCATAGTGGGGATAATAGCGGATTTGCCAAAGGAATTATGTGATATAGTAGTGATTTTTGCAGAAGAAATGAACATTTAGGTTCATTTAAAAGAAATAAATAGGGCGAAAATGAACTCCGCCCGACTGAAATTATGCCAACGGCTGTAATCGGTAGCTGAGATTTTCATCAATGACTCGAAGCAATAAATCAATATTCGGATGCTTGCCCGGATTTTCTTTAGCATCAATGGTGTGTTCAGCAAATAATACCAAGCCTTTTTCCGCACAAGTGCGGTCTAATTTTCCGTTAAATTCTAATGCCAACGCATTATAAACCCGTAATGAACCCAGTTTTCCGGCAACGGCAGGGATATGGTGAATCACTTGTTCACCGTCTAACACATCTAAACCGATTAAATGGTCGATAGCAGGTAATGTGCCTAAAATTGTTTTGAAATTCATAGTATTTCCTTAACTGATTGCTTTTGTTGAATCAATTTCACCTGTTGCTGCAATAAACCGCACTTCCGGCTGTAGCCACACATTGAACTGCTCACCTACAGCTTTGCGAACGTGGCGAGCCAAGGCAACCACATCTTGCCCTGTGGCATTGTCTTTATTAATCAGCACTAATGCCTGATTTTCATGCACCGCCGCACCACCGATTTGATATCCCTTCAAGCCGCATTGGTCGATCAACCAACCTGCAGCTAGTTTTACCGAGCCGTCGGCTTGCGGAAAATGCGGCATTGTCGGATATTGTTGTAACAAAGAACCCGCTAATGCTTTTGAAACAGTCGGGTTTTTAAAGAAGCTGCCTGCATTGCCCCACTGTTTATAGTCCGGCAATTTTGCTTGTCGCATGGCACACACTTCATTAAAAATTTCTTGAGAAGTGACCGCACTTTTGTCGAATTTCGACAAAGAACCGTAAGCCAATGTCGGCTGCCAGTTTTTGGCTAATTTTAATCCTACCGCCGTAATAAAATATCCCGTATTATATTGATGTTTAAACACACTTTCACGGTAGCCGAACTTACATTGTTTAGTTGCCAAGCGAAATTGTTCGCCCGTGTTTAAATTCAACACATCCACATAATCACACACATCTTTAAATTCTACGCCGTAAGCCCCGATATTTTGCACCGGTGCAGTTCCCGCACAGCCAGGGATTAACGCCAGATTTTCCAAACCGTAAATTTGATGTTTTAACGTCCATTGCACTAATTCGTGCCAATTTTCACCACCGTTGACGTGCAGATAGTGGAAATTTTCATCATCAGTTTGATTGATCCCTTTTAATTTATTGATTAAAACAGTGCCTTGAAAATCCTCTAAAAACAATACATTACTGCCTTGCCCGAGAAACAACACTGGTTCGTTAGTTTGTTGGTTCTCAGCCCAAACAACAATTAATTGATCAATTGAATAAATTTCAATAATTCGTTTTGCCTGAGCCGGCACGGCAAATGTATGGAAAGGGCGGAGATCTTGCATGGTTTTCCTTAGATGATGAAATTTGAGTTTGTGATATTTTAGCAAGTTTAGGGATAACAAAAAAGCCACTAGAAGAATGGCTTTAAAGTGCTAGATAAATAGATTATTTGTTCCTTGAAAAATTAACTGCACTTTTTGTTTCTGTTTTTCCGCTAAAAATAATACGTTTTGTGATCTTGCTTCCAAATGTGAAAGAAAAAATCACGAGCTTCTACTCTTTTTACTTATATTGCCGTTATTGTGTGATCCTATTTAACTGAAAAAGAAATTATGCTAATGCTTAAATTATTCTCGCCACCCATTAAAAAAGAAACTGCTGAATCTTGGGCAAAAATTTTAGATGACATTGCCAAGGTTGCATTACTTGCCGTACCCGTAATTATTTACGGGGAAACCGGCGTTGTTCACAAACTAACCAGTATGGTTTTATTGATTTTAGTGATTTACTATGCTCTAATGCTTAGTAAAATCATTCGCAACAAATATATTCCTTAAAGGAGAACAGCTATGTCCGATATCAATATCAGTCTTGCGATTTTTGCCGCTCTCATGGCCGCACTTGCGTATTTAGCCTATTGGTTTTGGGAACGCCCAAAGCACAAAAAATAATTATATATTTGAAGAACATAGAATTACTATAAGGGCGAACCGATATATCCCAAAAAAGAATTAACGGTACAATAGACGAAAACGGCATGAAGGACAAACTTAACGCTGAAAAAGGAGAAATTTCAAACAGTTTTCTCCTTTTATTTTTATTAGTAATGTAGAGATACAAAGGAAAGCCGTCGTTGAAAGACGGCTTTGAAATTATAACCCTGGGATTAATGAAGTAAATAGACTACGATATAGTGCGGCGGCAAGTATCGCTCCTAATATCGGTCCTATAATAGGAACCCAGGCGTAAGCAAAATTAGAACTGCCTTTATTTTTTATCGGTATAAGAAAATGTACCAATCTTGGCATTAAATCTCTCGCAGGATTGATAGCATATCCGGTTAAACCGCCAAACGACATGACGCCGCCGGCAACACCGGCAAATACAAAAAACATTGCTACACCATTTACCGGACCTTGATGTCCTAAACTAAGTAGAATAAACATCAAAGAAAATGTTGCAACGACTTCAGATAGTAAATTTCGATAATTATTTGAATTTGACGCAATTGTTGCAAATGATCCTAATTGACTATTAGGATTTTCCTCGGCATCTAAATGATCTTTAAAAAGTTGCCATACAATTAATGCTCCAATAAATGCTCCGATGCATTGGGCTACAATATAACCAACCACTAAATGTCCTGGAAAATCGCCACCTAACCAAAAACCAATGGTTACTGCAGGATTAACGTGAGCACCAGTACTTGGACCGAATATCACGGCGATGGATACCATTGAAAGCCCCCAACCGCATGCAGCTAATATGCCGCCACTGCCATACATTCCTGATTTTTTAAGAGAAATATTGGCACACACACCAAGCCCCAATACCATAAAAAAAGCAGTTCCCACCAACTCGCCAAGATAAAGATGAATATTATCCATAACACACTCCTTACAAGGAAAAAAGCGTTAACCCAAACAAGCTAACACTTAGCTTTACTATTCTAGTTCCGCAATACAAGTCACTTGGCTTGAGTCCAATCCAGTGATCCGCAATGGAGCATTAAAGAATTGTTTAATTTTGGCATCTTTCGGTAATTCTGCTAAATGCATATCTTCAATAACTGTGGTAAATCTGCCGGTATGGAAGCCTAAAATATATTGATGGCAATTCTTAGGATTTTCAGCTTCAGGCACTCGGTCTGATGGTGAACCAAGAGCCAGAAAATCAATGCCAACCCCTTTTAAATTAGGGAACGTATCGGATAAGTACTGCCCTGCACTAGTGGCAATATAAGGCCCCTCATTTTGATAAATTAGCGGTTCGGAAGTGCGATATTTTTCAAACCCGGTTCTGAAAAAAGCGAAAGAAACTTTTGCTAAAATCTCTGCATAAGGTTCTAAATCGTCTTTTGTGATGCCTTCAGCTTCACCTTTTGGAATATCTAATAAAGCGACATCTTTATGACAAAAATAATCAATAGATAATTCATTGATACTCAATCCATCTTTGACAAAATGTCTTGGAGCATCCATATGTGTACCACAGTGATTAGGTAATTCAGTAATAAAACTGCTGAATGGGCAATCTTCAGTAACATCAGTACATCTTGTTACTTTCACAACTGGTTCACCGGGCCAGGCTAAATCTTTCGGATCTAATGGGTGTGATAAGAAAGTAAACATAATCAGTCTCCTTATTGTTGATGAAAAATCTTTAATTTAACTTCTGTTGTAGTAACCATGTCATAACTTCAGGACTATTAAATACAGCATCCCAAGTATTGTGAGCATTATTATTAATAATTCCGTTATCACCGGCTTGATTAAAAGTAAATTCGGTATATTTCACATTCGGGGCATTGAGTTCTGTTAATAACTGATAATTGATGCGAGAACCAACCACCGGTGAAACCTTATCTTCTTTGCTATGAAAAAACCACATAGGTACATCTTTAACTAGCGATAATATTTCTTTTGTTGCATTGCCATCAATCCATTCTAAAGTTCCGGCCTCTCGTCCGCTCATTAATAACGCCCCGGCAAAAAAGTGCGGTCGATTTAATAAAAGATTTAAGCCACCTTCAGCACCACGAGATAGTCCGACGATATAAATACGACGTGTATCAATATTTGGGTTTGTTTTAATAGTTTCATCGATCATTTTTAACAACAATTGTTGACGATTCTCTGTTTGCCAATGAATACCGCCTTTTTGCCCTTTTTGCACATCATCAAAAAGATCAAAAACAGTTGCATATTGCGGTGCTAAGACAAATCCCTGTTCATATTGCAGCGTTGAAATTGCACCTTTACTTGATAGCAAATGAGCAATGTTGTCTGTTCCTACCTGCCCTGAGCCGTGTAAGAAAATTGTTAGTGGATATTTCTTATTTTGTTCTTGTAATGGAATATAAAGTTGATAATTAAGTTTATTATCGGGAGAATTCAGCGTAACGGAATGTGAACTAAAATCATCTAAATATTGTGTTTTTACTTGATTTTTAACCGCACTTTGCGAAATTTGATGTTTATCTAGTGTTTTGCCATTGGTAAGTTTTAAGAAACCTGTTTGATTGATCTGATATAGCAATCGTTCATTATAATATTGTGGGATACTGATAGCCTGTACTTTTTCCACTTCAACAATTTTGCCGTTTTGATCTTTTGTTCTAAATTTTGTCGGTTGCTCATTGGCTTTTTTAATTGAATACAGGCTCGCATTTTTGTCATTGCTATTGAGTTCGATAATAACAAATTTACCGGGCTGGGCTTGATGTGTAATTTCTGCTTTATTATTTGTATAGGCTTTCAAAACGGAACGAAATTCCGGTTCTTGTTTATCAAGTTGGGTTTTAACTTGATACAGTTGGGTTAAATCACTACCGGAAAGAATATTATCTTCATACTCAAGTGCAATCCCATTAACTTTTTGCCCTTTAGGCGTTATTTCAGCAAGCAATGTTGCTTTTATTTGATGGGGAAGAACAGGCTGATCTTCTGTATTGGAAAAAGCAGTTGATGAAGTCGCCAGTAAGACAGTCAATATCAAAATTTTTTTCAACATGATGTCATTCTCCTAGAAAAAAGGCTATTGAGATCAATCCAAATAGCCTATGTGGCAGATTATTTATTTAGATTTTTACTTTGTGCTTTCACATATAGCATAATTGCCGCAAGTACGCCTAATGGGAAAATTAAGTCAAAAACAGAACCATCGGAACCAAACACTAAGTTGGCTAAAATAACCAAGCTACCACCAATTGCCCATGCAATTGTTGTTGGTACAGACCAGACGATCATTTGTTTTTTCACATCATTGATACCCATCATGCGGTTTACGACCCAAAATAAGCTATCATTGAAATAACCAAAGAATAATGAACCCATTGTCGCGGCTTGTGCAGCAAGTAACATATTCACACCCGGAATTTGAGCAAGAATAGGTGCTGAAATAGAGGCTGCGGTAATCATTGCTACCGTACCTGAACCCTGAATAAAGCGTACGAGCGTTGAAACAATAAATGGAATTAAAATCGGTGAAATTGGTAGATTCGCAACTTGCTCGGCTAACTGTGCACCTGCGCCACTTTCACGTAATACCGCACCTAATGCACCACCGGCACCGGTTACTAACAAGATGATACCTGCCGTTTTCACACCTTCTTCAAGGTGAAGTGCGGTTGATGTTTTGTCAACATTTGGTAATAAGGTATAAACTGCAATTAACACACTTAATGCCAATGCGATCATTGGATGCCCGACAAAAGCAAAGAAGTGATAAAGTTTGTAATTGGCAATATCCGGACTCCCTTTAATTACCAAATCAAAAATAGCTTTAATAAAAATCAATACAATCGGTAATACAATAGGTAGTAATGATAAAGCCAAGCCAGGTAAATTTTTCTTTTCACGACTTTCAATGTAGTCATCGTATTTTTGTTTTAGTTCTTCCTGACTAAACACCTCTTGGTTAAAAGTCGGATATTTTTTATCTAACCATTTTGCATACAATACAATACCGATAACAGGAAATGCCGCTAATGCCATACCGACTAATAACATCGCACCTAAATCTACACCGAATAATCCGGCAACCCCCAACGGTCCCGGTGTCGGTGGAACGGTGTGGTGAGTTACAACCAAACCACCGGCTAATGCAACACCGAGAGTTAATAATGAACGTTTACCATTTTTCGCCAAGGCTTTTGCGACCGGGTATAAAATAACGAACGCGGAATCCACAAAGATAGGAATGCTCACAATATAACCGGTTATTGCCAATGCCCATTCTTCTTTTTTCTTACCTAAGAATTTAATAAAGCTATATGCCATTTTTTCCGCAGCACCTGATACTTCAAGTACGCTTCCCATCATTACACCCAGACCGATTACAATACCTATACCGCCTAACGTACCGCCAAATCCTTTGGTAATAGCACCTAAAGTATCATTCACACTCATTCCACCAATCAGCCCGGCAAGAGCCGAAGCAATCAGCATTGCAATAAAAGCGTGTACTCGGGTTTTTAACACTAAATAAACCAAAACAAAAACAGCAATTAATAGTCCTATAATAGGAATTGGCAATCCGAACATAACGCCTCCTGCTACATATCGTATTTAATAAATTGTTGAATTACATCCTTAAAGTTTTTATCTGCAATAAACCCTAAGTTTTCTGCTGTCGTGCAATTAATTGCAGCCGGCCAACTGGCAACAATATTGTTAATATTTTCATCAAATTCAAATTTAATATGATCCAGGACGGCATCTCCTTTTGCTTGCGCTAAATCGGATAGCATTTGTTTCACACTGATGGTAAAACCCGGTAAATTAATAACATGCCAGCTGCGTAAAGGCAGTGACGGTAAACTTAATGCATGAATAAAATTGTTAATGACCGTATTTGGACTGGACAGCCACAACAATAGATCTTGCGATACCGGACAAATTGCACTTTCACCGTGTAGTGGCTCACGCATAATGCTACTGACAAAAGATGATGCGGCTTTGTTCGGTTTACCCGGACGGATACAAATTGTCGGTAAACGAACGACTAAACCATCAACAAAACCTTTACGGGTGTAATCATTAATTAATAATTCACACATCGCTTTTTGTGTACCATAAGTCGATTGCGGTGTAACCGCAGTACCATCCAGAATTGTTGGTGGTAACTCTCCGCCAAATACAGCCAAAGAACTGGAAAAAATAAACCGCACTTTTGGATTATTTTCACGACATACTTCTAATAGATTGCGAGTTGCTAAGAAATTAATTTCATAACCCAAATCAGGATCTTGCTCCGCATGGCTACTTACAATTGCCGCTAAATGATAAATTGCCGTTGTTTTCTCTGTAATGAGCTCTTTTAATCCTGTTGGATTGCGTAAATCCATTTCAATACAGCGTACTCTAGGATCATTGTTTGGGGCGATTGGTTTGATAACATCAATTAAAATCAGCTCATCAAGATTGTTTTTTTGAGCAAGCAATGTTTTTGCCAAACGCTGACCTAAAAAACCTTGTCCACCGGTAATAATGATTTGCATAACAGTCTCCTTATCTGGATAAAAGTGCGGTCACTTTTTATAAATTTTTATAAGCCTGAAACCAATCCAAACCTTCTTCGGTTTTTGCTCTTGGTTTATACTCACAGCCCACATAGCCGTCGTAGCCGATTTCATCTAACTTATCAAAAATATATTGGTAGTTGATTTCACCTTCGTCAGGTTCATGGCGATCGGGTACGGAAGCAATCTGAATATGTGCAAATTTGCCATTGAGTTTGTCCGTTAAGCGAGTAAGATTGCCGTCCACATTTTGAGCATGGAAGTAATCCAGTTGTACGAATACGTTATCACGCTCAACCGCTTCTACGATTTCCAAGGTATCCAACTGACTTTTTAATAAGTAATTCGGTTTCACTTCCGGACTGAGCGCTTCAAGTAATACTTTGATGCCATGCGGTTTGAATTTGTCTGCCGCATAGCGAACATTTTGAATAAAGGTTTGCTTATAGGCTTCACGATCTGCCCCTTCCGGCACAACCGCCGCCATTACATGTACATTCGGGCAACCTAGAGCAATAGCATATTCCAGTGCGGTATCAATATCACGATGTGCATCCGTCTCACGTCCCGGAATAGCGGATACGCCCCATTCGCCTTTTGATACATCACCGGCGGCAGTATTAAATAACACCTGTTTTAAACCGTATTGTTCGAGTTTCGCTTTTAATTCAGCGGCTGGAAACTCATACGGCCAAAGATATTCCACATATTTGAAACCCGCTCTGGCAGCTGCTTCAAAACGATCTAAAAACGATACTTCATTGAACATCATGGTTAAATTTGCAGCGAATTTAGGCATAATTATTTTCCTCTGTTTTCTAAATCTTTTACTTCAGTTTCAGTGAGATAACGAATTTTCTGATTTTGCAAAATAAAGAATAATTTTGCGGTTTCTTCCAATTCTTCTGTGTTATCTACTGCATCAATTAAATCAGCTCCTTTTACCACCACACCGTGGTTGGCAAGCAAGAAGGCTTTGCCGGTTAACGCACGTTCCCCTAATTCTCGGGCAATATTAATGTCACCCGGTCGATAATAAGGAATCACCTGCAATTTACCCACCCGCATTACATAGTAAGGTGTGAATGCCTGCATTGCATTTTCTGCATTTAAATTCTCCAAACAGGAAAGTGCGGTTAAATAAGTGCTATGTAAATGCACAATGGCTTTGCAATTCGGATCTTTGCGATACATTTCCAAATGGAAAACCGATTCTTTCGATGGTTTATCACCTGAAAGCACGTTACCGTCCATATCCAACACGGACAAACGTTCCGCCTGCAAACGCCCTAATGATGAACCCGTTGGTGTCACTAACACTCTGTTTTCGTCAAGGCGAACGGATAAATTACCCGCCCCCCCCACGGTGTAACCCCGATCAAATAAGGATTTAGCAAGATTCACCATTTCAATTTTTTGTTCTTGTTCCGTCATAACACATCCTTCTATGACATACTCTGTGCAAATTCAAAGAAATCTTCTTTACCGAAATTACCGGATTTCAAGGCAAGAAATACCGGTGCATTCAACGCTTTCAGCCAAGGCACGCCCGGTGCAATTTGTTTTCCGATTTGGAAACCGTGGAAGCCCAGCTGTTGAACCACAATGCTAGACGTTTCACCGCCTGCGGTAATAAAATTATTTACGCCGCTTTGTTGCAGTTTTTCCGCCAATTTTGCAAAAGTGTTTTCGATGGTATGGCTTGCAATATCTGCTCCGAATTTGGCTTGAATTTCTTTTAAAACATCAGGTGGCACAGTGGCGTACACCATTGGAGCAAGTGGGGAGTTCAAGTTGTTTTGCACCCAATCATATAATTCTTGCACATAATTGCTGTTATTTAAGGCTTGCTCCACATCCAGCTGTAATGCCGGTGCTTTGGCTTTGTAGGTGTTTACTTGCTTATTGGTCATCACCGAGCAAGAGCCTGAAAGCACCACAGTTTTACCTTTCGGCGGCACAATAGCATTAGTGCCTTTTTTGCCGCCACTTAAACGGGCGGCCATATAAGCACCTAAACCTGAACCGCCGGTGACTAATTTCAAATCTGCGACCGCTTCGGCAAGTACGGCAAGTTGAGAATTATCTACCGCATCCACCACGGCATAGCTAAAGCCTTGGCTTTTCAGTTCGGCAAAACGGGCTTTGACTTTTTCTGCCCCTTGGAATACGTCGGAACTTACAACCAACCCGGTTTTACCTTGCGATTGTGCATCCATTAAACGCACCAAGTTGGCGTCTTTCATTGGGGTAATCGGGTGATTTTGCATACCGGATTCATTCAGCAACACATTACCCACAAACAAATAACCGTTGAAAATAGTACGACCGTTTACGGGTAAAGCCGGTGTCACAACAGTGAAATCCGTTCCCAATGCTTTCATTAAGGCATCGGTTACAGGACCGATATTGCCTTTTTCGGTGCTATCGAAAGTGGAACAATATTTGAAATAGAATTGATTACAACCATTGGCTTGTAACCAATTTAAGGCTGACAAAGATTGTTCCACCGCTTCTGCAACAGGATTAGAACGAGATTTCAAGCTAATGACGATAGCATCTACCGCACTTTGTAACGGTTCACTCGGTACGCCGTTCATTTGCACGGTTTGTAAACCGTTTTCCGTTAAAAAACTGGCAATATCGCTGGCTCCGGTAAAATCATCGGCGATCACGCCTAATACGGTTTTAGTCATTAATTCGCTCCTTTTTTTGGTAATTCGATACCGTTGAAAATTTTAATCACTGCACTGTCATCTTCTTTACCGAAACCGGCATTGCTTGCTTCTGTAAACATTGAATAAGCCGTACTGGCAAGATGTAATGGGAAATGTAATGATTTCGCCGTATCGTTTACCAAACCTAAATCTTTTACGAAAATATCTACCATTGAAAGTGGCGTGTAATCACCGTCCACCACGTGTTTCATACGGTTTTCAAACATCCAAGAGTTACCGGCTGCATTGGTTACTACGTCATACATCAGATTTAACGGAATACCTGCTTTGGCTGCTAATGCCATTGCCTCAGCACCTGCTGCAATATGTACACCTGCTAATAATTGATGAATAATTTTAACGGTAGCACCCAAGCCGATTTCTTCACCGATGTTATAAACTTTACCGGCTACCGCATCTAATACAGGTTGTAATTTATCGAATGCTTCTTTTGAACCTGATGCCATTACCGTCATTTCACCTTGAGCCGCTTTCGCTGCCCCACCGGAAACCGGTGCGTCCAGCATGACCAAACCTAAGCCTGTTAATTTTTGTGAAATTTCTTTTGCATCTTGTGCCGAGATAGTGGATGACACCATCACTGCGGTGCCTTTATTCAATTTTGCCGCCAAACCATTTTCGCCAAACAGCACCGTTTTTACTTGGTTTGCATTTACCACTAACAGCACGACTGCGTTCAGTTGATTAGCAAATGTATCACCGTTGGTTGCAACATCTTTTGCACCTGCGGCTTTTAACTTCTCAAGTGCGGTCGGATTTAAATCAATTCCGTAAGTGGTTAAACCTGCATTAACACAAGAAACTGCAGCCCCCATCCCCATTGCACCTAAACCTACAACGGCTACCGAATAAGATTGATTAGTCATAATAATTTCCTTTAAATAAAGTGATTGATGTAATTTGTTGTGTGAAGTATCTCTTTTTTTAAAATAAAAATCTGTGATCCACATCACATTATTTAACATTTTATGTGATTCCTTGTTAATTTTTGATAATTTTATGATATTTGAATTAATAAGACTAAAACATGTATAATTTTCATAAAACATACATCTTTATAGGTAATGCTATGATCCCCGTAGAACGACAAAAACGACTATTAAACCTAATACAACAGCAAAATGTCATCAGTATTGCCACGCTCACAGAACAATTGGGCGTTTCGCATATGACTATTCGTCGCGATATTCAAAAACTGGAAGATGACGGTAAAGTTGTATCGGTATCCGGCGGCGTACAACTTTTAGAACGACTTTCTTTTGAGCCTACTCATGATGATAAATCTTTGTTATTTCAAGATGAAAAAAAGCGTATAGGAAAAAAATCGGCAGAGATGATTGGTAAAAATTTAACAGTCTATCTGGATGCCGGTACGACGACTTTTGAAATTGCCCGCAAAATTGCTTATCGTACGGATTTATTAGTGATCACGAATGATTTTGCCATTGCAGACTTCTTGATGAACTATGGTCAATGTGAACTTATTCACACCGGCGGAAGTGTAAATAAATCCAACCGTTCCAGCGTGGGCGAGCTAGCGGCACAATTTTTACGCAATGTCTCTATTGATATTGCTTTTATTTCCACTTCATCTTGGAACCTGAAAGGCTTAACCACACCCGATGAAAACAAAATTCCGGTGAAAAAGGCCATTGTACAGTCAGCCACCCAAAATGTGCTGGTGACGGATTCTTCTAAATACGGTAAAGTGGCGACATTTTTGCTGTTTCCACTTTCGGTTTTCGACTATATTATTTGCGACAATGGTTTAATAAAAAATGCACAGGATGCAATTTCTGAAATAAACATCGAATTAATTTTAGTTTAAAAAATGGGTTAACGTTTAGCCCATTCATAATTTTTACACATTACCAATATTTATTAATTTCCGAATGTATTGCTTCGGCAGTTTGTTGTCCCTTTTCACCGACTAACGCCCGACCGGCAATAAAGGATTTGGCATTTTTGATTTCCTTGAATAAATGAATATCTTCAGGAATTATCCCTCCGGTAATCGAGAGTTCTAACCCTAGTTCAGATAATTGTTTCATTAATTCAATATCTTCTGCAGTCCAACCTTTGCCGGCTAATTCGGCATCACGTGAGCGGTGATAAATCGCTTGCGTTACCCCCAAATCAATCCATTCTTTGGCATCAGCTAATGTCCAATTACCATAGAGTTCGATTTGAATTTCTTTTGGCGTTGTTGGATTATGCTTAGCATTAAATTCATCAGCTACCGCTTTACATGCCGCTTTAGTTGCAGGGTGTGCGGCTGCAGAGACGGTTAACCAATCCGCACCGGCCTCAAATGCCATTTTGGCTAATGTCGCTCCCGCATCGGTTGTTTTTAAATCACATACTAAAATATGATTCGGATGTAACGCTCGCAATGTACTTACGGCTTTCATCCCTTCAGCACAAGCGAGAATCGTTCCAACTTCAATAACATCAACAAAGTTTTCTGCCTGCTTCGCATCGGAAACTGCTTTTTCTAAACTTAAGGAATCTAATGCTATCTGAAGAAGCGGTTTAGTCATAATATGTTCCTTTATCAAAATTATTGGCCATAATACGCATTTTTACCGTGTTTACGTAAATAATGCTTATCTAATAACGCTTGTTGCATAGCGTGTAGATTTGGACGAAGTTGACGGCTAAATAAGTTCATATAGCCAATTTCTTCCAATACTACTGCATTATGTACCGCGTTATCTGCATCTGTTCCCCAAGCAAATGGGCCATGTGAATTGACAAGAACCGCCGGAACTTGTGTTGGATCGATATTGCGTTTACGGAAAGTTTCCACGATGACTTTTCCTGTTTCTAGTTCATACTCACCTTCAATTTCAGCAGGTGTCATTTGGCGAGTACATGGAATCGAACCGTAGAAATAGTCTGCGTGGGTTGTGCCGGCAGCAATTAGATCTTCACCTGCTTGAGCCCAAATGGTTGCGTGGCGAGAATGAGTATGTACAATACCGCCGATACTTGTAAATTGACGATAAAGTTCTAAGTGAGTTGGCGTATCGGAAGACGGTTTTTTCATACCTTCTACAACTTCGCCGGTGTGTAAATCTACAACCACCATATCTTCAGCAGTCATCACATCGTATTCAACACCGGATGGTTTGATGACGACTAAACCTTTTTCGCGATCAATCGCACTCACATTACCCCAAGTAAACGTAACCAAATTATGTTTTGGTAATTCTAAATTTGCTTTAAGCACTTTTTCGCGTAATTCTTTTAACATTGAAAACCACCTTCTTTCATTTTTTGTTCAATCCAACGACGAGCATTAATAATTTCTGCAATCGGTTCATCGGCTTTTTCCGTCCACATTTCAATTAAAAATGCACCACGATAATTTAATTTGGCAAGCGTGTTAAAACAAGCCACAAAATCCACACAACCTTCACCAAATGGCACATCACGGAATTGTCCTTTACAGGTTTCAGTGACTTTATATGTGTCTTTTAAATGGATTGCAGAAATTTTATCTATGCCCAATTTTAATTCTTCAGCGACATTATCATTCCACGCAGATAAATTGCCTAAATCCGGATACACCGTAAACCATGGGGATTTGATAATCTCATCCCACTTTTTCCATCGGCTGATTGAACTCATAAATTTTGTATCCATAATTTCTACCGCAATGGTTACTTGGTTGCTTGCCGCAAGTTCAGTTACCCATTCTAAACCTTGCTGGAAGCGTTCAATTGTACCTTCGTCCTGCTCTTCATAATACACATCATAACCTGCTAATTGAATGGTACGAATACCGAGATCAACCGCGAGTTGAATTGCTTTTTCCATAATTTCACAGGCTTTTTGGCGAGTTGCTTCATCGCGGCTACCAAATGGAAAACGACGATGTCCTGATAAGCACATTGATGGAATCGTTACCCCGGTTTTAATAATCGCTTTAACAAGTTCAATACGTTCTTCTTTGCTCCAATCTAAACGGGCAAGACGTTCATCGGTTTCATCGACCGAAATTTCAACAAAATCAAAGCCACTGGCTTTGGCAATGGATAAGCGGTCTTGCCAACTGATATTTTTAGGTAAGGCTTTTTCATAAATGCCTAACTTATGTTTTCTCATTTAAAATAACCTCTTTTATAACTTATCTTTATCTTGATTAAATCGCTGTAAACACTCGATTAATAATTTATATTTGGCATATTTCTTTTGATATTGCTCATAAACGGTGCTATCCGGTTCAATCCGTTCGACTGAGGCCTGCACAATGGCGAGTGCTTGCTCCACACTTGCAAACTCTCCGCTACCGACCATTCCCATTAGTGCCGCACCTAAACACCCCGTTTCTTCCACTTGTGGCGCTTCAACGGTGAGTCCGCTTAAATCAGCCAAAATACTCAACCATTCTTTTGAACGTGCAGGTCCACCCGTTACACGTAACACTTTTGTATGAGGAAAACGTTGCAACATACGTTCCAAATGGAACATCAAACTAAAAACAACCCCTTCATAAATAGCTTGTAGCAGATGTGCTTTCGTGTGCAAGGATTGCAAACCATAAAATCCGGCCTGCATACCTAAACCTGCATTTGAACCATAGAGGAATGGGATAAAAAATATGCTGCTTTCCGCTTTCGGTAAGCTTCTTACAGCCGCATTAATTTCGTGATAGTTGTCTAAATTCCACTGCTTGGTAAACCACTCCAAGTTACCCGCTGAAGTCGGGCTGGCTTCATGTACAATAAACCGATTGGTTTGAGCATAACGCCCATAGACGAAAGGTAATGCTTGATTGTAATCAATATGGTTTGTAATTCCACTTACTACCGACCATGTCCCCATTACCGCATTTAGCTTGGTTTCATCATCAAGTCCTGCACAAAGTGCTGTTGAAACCACATCAAATAATCCACCGACAACAGGCGTGCTTTCTGCTAAACCTGTTTTTTCCGCCGCACTTTTATTAATATAACCGGCAATTTCTGATGAACCCACAATAGGCGGAAGTGCGGTCATTATTTCAGGAATTTCTAAATGCCCGGCAAGATGTGAATCATATTCTCCTGTCTCCATATTATAGAAATTAGATTCGGAAATATTAGTTTCTTCACAAGCCACATTACCCGTTAAACAAAAACGTAAATAATCATGAGACATCAAAATACTACCAATTTGATTATAACGTTCGGGTTGATGTTCTTTGAGCCAGCGTAAAATGGATACCGGATGACCAGTCCATAAGGTTTGTCTTGTCATTGGGTATAATTTTTGTGGTATGCCTTCTGCCTGCCATTGTTTGACAATATTTAGCGCGCGTTGATCGGATGAAAGAATGCCATGACCGAGAGGCTTTTGGTTTTTATCTAATAAGAATAACCCTTTACCTTGTGCGGAAATTCCCACGGCTTTAATATTTTCGGCAGTTACTTTCGCATTCCGAATTGCCCCTGAAATCACTTCAGTGCAGGCATTCCACAATGCTTCTAAATCTCGCTCCGCCCACCCCGGCTGCGTGCTAATAATTGATAAACTCTGACGGCAAGTACCGTATGACTTACCTTGTTTATCATAAATTGCGGCTTTAATAAACGTTCCACCGCAGTCTATACCTAAATAATAATTCATATCTAAAAACCTCTAAAATAACCGCACTTTAATATAATCACGTCTATTCTTTTATCTTTTCTTTCTATTATTTTGCAGATTTATCAATCTGTTTAATTAAACCGCCGCTGTTTTTCGATGATATCTTGTTTATTCTTAGGTTAGTTAGTATTGATATTTATCTGCTAAAGATTGCGGTGTGATAAGAAAACTTTTCAATTTCACACCGCACTTTTGGGCAATTTAGACTGCCGGATTATTGTGCTAACGCATCAATTTGTTTAACTAAATCATCACCGTGTTTTTCGATAAATGATTTACGAACATCTGCTTCAATTACGGCTTTAAATGGCATTTGGTCAACAGTTTCAATAACTTCAACACCTGCTTTACGTAATTTTTCAATGATCTCTTTTTCATTTTTTACGTTTAAATCACGTTGGAATCGGCCGGCTTCTTTTGCGGCTTCAAGTACAGCTTGTTGTAATTCAGGAGATAAACCATCAAATTTCGCTTTATTCATGACGACGATTAATGGCGTGTAACCATGGTTAGTCAAGCTCAAGTGTTTCTGTACTTCATACAGTTTTGATGACCAGAAAATACCGATTGGGTGTTCTTGTGCATCAACGGCACGGGTTTCTAATGCGGTATAAAGTTCAGCTAAAGGCATTGGTACCGGGTTACTGCCTAATAAGCTAAATGCTTGAATATACATTGGATTTTGATTGGTACGAACTTTTAAGCCTTTGATATCTTCAGGCTTATTCACCGGGTGTTTGGAATTTGAGAACTCACGGAAACCAACGTCCCAGAATGCTAAACCTTTTAAGCCTTGTGCTTCTAAATCTTTTAATAAATTTTGACCGATTTCACCGTCCAATACTTTATAAACATGTTCACGATCTTTAAAAATAAATGGGATATCAATCACATTCAGTTTTGGTTCTAAACCAGTAAAGTTTGGCGAACCAGACATTTCTAAATCAATAGTACCACCGCGAACGGCACTGATCATGGTTTGTGCATTTCCTAAGGTGCTGTCTGGAAATAAACTGAGTTTAATTTCACCTTTGGTTTTTTCTTTTAACAATTGATTGAATTTTTTAGCGGCTTCGTGTTGGGTATCACTACGCGGCGCTTCATAACCAAAACGTAAACTAATTTCCGCATTGGCATTACTTGTAAATACAACTGCACCCATAACTAATGTAGCTAATGTTTTTAAATTAAATAACTTCATAATATTCTCCTAATGGAATGAAAAAATATGGTTTAAAAAGCTAATTTATCCTGTTTGTAGTAAAAGTAGGATATACTTTATCAGCTGATCCAAGCCAACGGCGTTAAAATTAATGATGGGAAAAATACAAATGCTAATAGTAAGGTCGCCATCATAAGCAAGTAAGGTAATATCCCTTTTGCCGTTTGTTCAAACGGCAGTTTAGAAACCCCGGTAATTACATTCAATACATTTCCTACCGGCGGCGTAATTAAACCGATGGAAGTATTGAGGATAAACAACACACCAAAATAAACAGGATCAATACCTGCTTCTTCCACTAATGGCATTAATACGGGCGTTAAAATTAAAACCGTTGGTGTTAAATCCATCACCATACCGATGATAAATACTGCTGCCATAATGACTAGCAGTAAGGTCGTCGGGCTATCAATTAACGGCTCTAGTAATTCAGTCATCATTTGCGGTAATTCGGCAACAGTAATTAACCAGCCAGTCACATTGGCCGCTGCAACTAAGAACATAACAACGGCCGTTGTTTTACCTGCAGCTAGAATTACTTTATAAAGATCTTTAAATTTCAATTCTTTATATACGAAGAGAGAGATAACTAAAGCGTAGAATGATGCAACGGCTCCCGCTTCTGTTGGTGTAAACATACCTGAACGGAACCCCCCGATGATTATGACAGGAAGTAATAATGCCCAAATACTATTTTTAAATGAGATACATAATTCTTGCTTTGTTGCTTTTGAAAACGTCATTAAACTCAAACGTTTTGCCTGCCACCACCAAAGTGTAGCCAAACACATCCCCATCATGATGCCGGGAAAGATCCCTGCGAGAAACAATTTAGTAATGGATACACCACTGGCAACCCCAAACACAATAAATGGAATAGATGGTGGAATTATTGGTGCAATAATCCCCGCAGTACCAATTAAACCGGCTGATTTATCAACCGGATAGCCTGTTGTCTTCATCATTGGTAATAACATCGCGGCAACTGCTGCAGTATCTGCAACTGCAGAACCTGACAAACTTGCCATAATCATGGCGGCCATAATCGCGACAAATCCTAGACCACCACGTTTATGACCGACCAATTTCATTGGTAGATCAATGATACGTTTAGATAATCCTCCTTCATTCATAATCTCACCGGCAAGAATAAAGAATGGAATTGCCATGAGTGAGAAGCTATCTGCACCGCTAACGATTTGTTGAGCTAAAATTTGTGCATCAAATAAATCCAAATGTAACATGAGTGCCACACCGCAAATTAATAATGCAAAAGCAACAGGCACGCCTAACAGAATGGAACCTAATAAAACGCAAAGAAAGATTACAACGGTCATTCCCTTTCTCCTTTAACTAATAGCCCAAGAGTAGAAATAATACGCGCAATAATAATGATGCCAATGAGTACACCTGCAATCACACTTGCTAAATAATTAACGCCTAAAGGGATACCGGAAATTGGTGCTAAATTATTGATATTCAATAAAAATTGAGTATAACTACCACTCACAATCAAATAACAACAGAATAACATGGCAATATCGGTGAAAACATAAAGCACTTTACGTTTATATTTTGATAAACGGTCAGTTAACATAGTGACACTCACATGTTGATTCTCACCAAATGCAACGATTGCCCCCAGGAATGCCAACCAAACGAATAGATAGCGAGAAAGTTCTTCTGTCATACTAATACTGCTATTGAAACCATAGCGTAAAACGACATTGATAAAGACCAAGCAGGACATTACGCTAAGAATAAGCACAATAGCGACATTCAATGCCTTACTGACAAACATAGCAAATGATTTCATGATTAGTCCTCCAATTCAGTCATCGCAATTTTAACCACGACTTTACGAATTTTACTTGGTTCACTATCAATACAAGCGGCACGGTGAATATCTTCAGGGAAAAAAACGGCAAAAGCACCCGGTTGCATGACAAGCTCGCATTCAAATGCAACATCTTCATAATACAAAATATCGCGCTCAGGATTGTAATCCATAGCGATTTTATTGTTGCCTAAGTCGGTAGCCACGCCGATTCGTTCTTTACCTGAATGTAAATATTGCACGTCTAAATAGCGACGATGTACTTCGGGTTGATAAGATGACTTTGGCTTTGTTTCCAAATCTAATACCTGAACATAAACAGAGTCACCTTTTATTGAATAACAACCGGCATCTAACGTATCAAAATCCGTGCTGCGTAAATATTCTAACGCTTGCAATATCGCAGTAGGATATTGATTAGGATTAATTTTTGATATATGCCCGAAAAACATATTTCACCTCGTTGTCATAAATGCGCTGAAAATTGACCGCACTTTTAGAATAAAAGATGGTGCAATATTTATAATTGCACCATTAACACGTTATAACGATTTTAATTTAGCCCAAACAGAATCATCTACCGGAATCCCATTTGCTTTGTTATCGGCTAAGATCGCAGTAAATTCGTGACCGGGTAAACGTACTTCCACATTCGGATCAGCGCGTTCTGCCGTTCTCACATAATCCATAATACGTTTTAATTTCGCCTCTTTGGTTGGCCCATCAATTAAGCGATCCACTTCAATAGCAATAAACACTTGAGATACGCAGTACTCATCATCTTTATCTTCAGTCACTGCAACTGTCGATTCACCATTAGAAAGTAAAGTTGCAATCATATCCAATACGATAGACAAACCGGAGCCTTTCCAGAATCCCATTGGTAACAAGCGACGATTTTTTTCTACAGTAGCGGGATCGCGAGTTAAGTTACCATCATCATCAAAACCGGCATCTACAAAGGTTTGACGACCCGCTAAACGATGTACCTCCAACATACCATAGGAATACATAGAACAAGACATATCTACCATGGTAATCGGATTGGTCGGAACTGCAATAATTAAGGGATTCGTTCCGATACGACACTCTTTTGCTCCCCATGGAGGCATAACTGCCAACGCATTCGTCCAACAAATACCGATATAACCGTTTTCTGCTGCCTGCCAGCCATAACTACCGCCACGCATCCAGTGATTCGCGTTACGTAATGCAACCACACCGATACCGTGTTGTTTGGCGATTTCCATGGCGCGATCCATCATTTTTTTCGCGGTCAAATTACCGATTGCCTGATGAGCATCCCATTGTTCAATTGCACCTAAAGACAGTTCTTTTGTTGGCTCGGCATCCGGCACAATGTCGCCATTCTCTAATTGTTGAATAAAGCGAGGAAAACGGTTTACGCCATGTGAATAAGCTCCCGCTTGTGTAGTATCAGCAAATACCGTTGCACATTCTTCAGCAATATCCTCACGCATATTGCGAGATAATAATACCCGTTTAAATTCAGTTTTTAATTCTTGATAAGAAATTCTCATTGGAACACCCCTATAAAATTTCACATATTAAAATGATGTTTCGTATTATGATACGAAATACTAAAATAAGCAAACTTAGCGTTAAAATAAAATGTTTTTAAAATCAATAGGTTAAAAATAAATTTGCAATTTTGTGACATAGATCTCATTTTTTTTAATTTTATTTTTGCAGTTTTATTATTAATGTTTAAGATAATCACAGATCAAGTTAAGAGGTTTAAATGAACAAAGAAAATAAAAAAACAACGAATAATCAAAGCCTTATTCGAGGCTTATCATTAATTGATATTTTAAGTAATTATCCTAACGGCTGCCCATTAGCAAAATTAGCCGAATTATCAGGATTAAATAAAAGCACCACACATAGAATGCTACATAGTTTGCAAGAATGCGGTTATGTGAAACCCGCTAATACTGTGGGTTCATATCGCTTAACGACAAAATGTTTAGCTATCGGACAAAAAACATTATCTTCACTAAATATTCTGAGCGTCACTTCGCCCTATTTAGAGCAATTAAACGTACAAACCGGAGAAACAGTGAATCTTTCAATGCGTGAAGAAGATCATGCGATTATGATTCATAAATTTGAACCAACTATAGGAATGATGAAAACCCGTTCTTATATCGGGCAACGTTTACAATTATATTGTTCTGCAATGGGAAAAATTTTTATGGCTTATGCCCAACCGGATTATTGGGAAAAATATTGGCGTAATAATCACAAATATATCAGGCAGCTAACAGCCAACACCATTACCAAAGCTGAAAATATGCAACAAGAATTAGTGAGAGTACGTCAGCTTGGCTTTGCAATGGATAATGAAGAAAATGAATTGGGTGTTACCTGTATCGCCTGCCCCATTTTTGATATTCAGGGTAAAGTCATGTATTCGGCGTCGATTTCACTTTCTACCGCACGCTTAAAGCTGATAGGAAAAGAGTTTTTGCTTGAATCTCTTAAACAGACAACGAATAACATCTCACAAGAATTAGGCTATAAATGCTAAAATAATTTGAAGTAAATTGATCGAATATATTCTATAGCTCTAATAGAATTATTTTTAACTATTGATAATGAAAACAAATCTAAAACATAAATCAGTAAAACGAATAAATCTTACGGACACTCAAGTTCTATTGTTCAACAAACCCTTTGACGTATTAACCCAATTTACCGATGAAGCCGGGCGGAAAACATTGAAAGATTTTATTCCGGTGAAAAACGTGTATGCCGCAGGACGGTTGGACAGAGATAGCGAAGGACTGGTGATTTTGACCAATAACGGGGAAATTCAGCACCGTTTGGCAAATCCCAAATTCAAAATGGAAAAAGTCTATTGGGTGCAAGTGGAAGGAGTGCCGACAGAAGCGGATTTAGCAAAATTACGTCAAGGTGTTGAGCTGAAAGACGGAAAAACTCAGCCCGCCAAAGTGCGGTTGATTTCTGAGCCGAATTTATGGGAGCGAGTGCCGCCAATTCGAGAGCGGAAAAGTATTCCTACAAGCTGGCTGGAAATTCGCATTACAGAAGGGAAAAATCGTCAGGTGCGACGAATGACGGCTCATATCGGTTTTCCTACACTGCGTTTAGTGCGTTATCAAACCGCTGATTTTACCATTGAGAACTTGCCTAACGGTCAATTTCGTTATTTAACGGAATCGGAATTAACCCGACTTTTTAAGCAGCTTAAACTAAAAAATTAAGATAAAAAAACCCCGTTGAAATACAACGGGGCTAAACATTGATCAAATTAATAATTACTTGATTGCATCTTTTAATGCTTTACCGGAAACAAATGCCGGTACTTTTGATGCTGCGATTTGAATTTCAGCACCGGTTTGCGGGTTACGGCCTGTACGAGCGGCACGCTCATTAACTTTGAATGTACCAAAACCGATAAGTTGTACAGGTTCACCTTTTTTCAAGCTACCTGCGATTGCTTCTAACGTTGCTTCCAACGCTGCTTTTGCTTGTTTTTTGTTTAAATCTGCTGCACTTGCAATTGCATTGATTAAATCTGTCTTATTCATAATGAATACCCTTTTATATTCCATAAAAAATTAATTTGTCGGCTGAGTTCGCATAAAGTTCACCGAGATTATTGACTGTCAAACAGACAGTTATAAGATTAATGCAAAATTGTCTTAAAGCAAAGAATTATATTCAAAAAATGAGAGCTATGTCACATCATTGACTAATTTCTACGCCGATATTGCTTATTTTTTCTGCTCTAATCTCATTTTTCAACGATAAGATCAGCTCAATATCACGTTCTTCGCAGTCTTTCAATACGCGAAATATCTGCCATTGCACGTCCAATTCTGCTTGAATGTCATCCATATTTTTTAAATCTTGTTCGGATAAATCGCGATCAGCTTCCGTTTCCAATAAGGTTGCTACCGTTTGCAATGAAATTTGTGAAATTCTGACCGCTCTTTCCAACGTTTCACCGGCAATAATGGCGTGCAATAATTCCGATAAAGCTTCACAGGCATCCAATGCGGGCACGACACCGAAAAATTCGTAATCATTTACATCGGGAATGATATTTTCCAATTTTTCCAGTTGGCTTTCAAAATTGATCTTAGCATTTTTAACCGTGAGAAATTCCCATACCAAATTAAGAATATTGTGGTAAATTTTGGCGTTTTGCGGCTGTTCCGTCACTTCACAAAATAAGTGAAAATTGGGATACATCCACTCACACAGAGCCGCCATAAAAGTAAAATGCTGCCAGCTTTCCAGATTTTCCAAACGCTTATGAATCGGATTTCGCATAGGGGTTCCTTATTTATGATACGCCTGAGAATAACGATGCACCGCATCTACCAACACTTTCGGGGATTCTACCGGCACATCTTGATGGATGCCGTGACCGAGATTAAATACATGCCCGCTGCCATTTTCTCCACAGCTGGCAAAATCCGCCAAAATCGACCGCACTTCTTGCTCGATACGCTCAGGGGAGGCATATAGCACAGAGGGATCCATATTGCCCTGCAATGCCATTTTATGCCCCACGCGGGCTTTGGCTTCGGCAATATTTACCGTCCAATCCAAACCTAGAGCATCACAGCCGGTTTCCGCCATCGCTTCTAGCCATAAACCGCCGCCTTTGGTAAATAGGGTTACCGGCACGCGACGACCGTCGTACTCGCGAATCAAACCGTCCACAATTTTGTGCATATATTGCAAGGAGAAATCTTTATAATCGCGATAAGCCAACACGCCGCCCCAAGTATCAAAAATCATCACCGCTTGTGCACCGGCTTTGATTTGAGCGTTCAAATAAAGTGTCACGGAATCGGCCAGTTTATCTAATAACAGATGCAATACCTGTGGTTCGGTATAAAGCATTTTTTTGATTTTTGTGAACGCTTTGCTGGAACCGCCTTCCACCATATAAGTGGCCAAGGTCCAAGGACTGCCGGAAAAACCGATCAGAGGTACCTCGCCTTTTAATTCGCGGCGAATTGTCCGTACGGCATTCATCACATATTGCAACTCTTGTTCCGGATCGGGAATCGGCAAATTCTGTACCGCACTTCGGTTTTCAATCGGACGGGCAAATTTTGGTCCTTCACCCGCACCAAAGCTCAATCCTAACCCCATCGCATCGGGCACGGTTAAAATATCGGAAAATAAAATGGCCGCATCCAAAGCATAGCGACGCAATGGTTGCAAAGTCACTTCGCAGGCTAAATCTGCATTACGGCATAAAGACATAAAATCACCCGCTAGCGCACGAGTGGCTTTATATTCCGGCAAATAACGTCCGGCCTGACGCATCACCCAAATCGGCGTCATATCCACGGGTTCACGTAGCAACGCACGTAAGTAACGATCATTTTTTAATTCTGGTTTAGTCATTGATAATCTCTTCTTTTGCACAAAGTTCTAAAGTTGCACGGATCAGTTTTAATGCGATCGTGCCCTGCGGGGGGAGTTTGGGTAATTCGTCGTCATAGCGAAACCAAGCTGCATCGGCAATTTCCGCCTCTTGAATACGGATTTCTCCGCTGTCGTAATCCGCTAAAAAGCCCACCATTTGCGAATTGGGAAATGCCCAAGGCTGACTGCCGAAATAGCGGATATTTTTCACTTTAATCCCGGTTTCTTCAAACACTTCCCGCTCTACGGTTTTCTCGAAGGTTTCGCCCGCTTCCACAAAGCCTGCCAATGTGGTGTACATTTTTTCGTCTTTATGACGGGCATGGCAAGCCAATAAAATCTCTTTGTCTCGGCGTACCGCTACAATAATTGACGGACAAATCACCGGATAAGTGCGGTAATTACATTGCGAATTATCGCATTGCACCGCCCATTCATCGGCTGTGATATGGGTGGAATGCCCGCATTTGCCGCAGAATTGATGGGTCTTAAAGAAATGATTCAATTCCACACCGCGATTCAGCAGATTAAATTCCCGTTGCGGCAAACGCAGCTGATCACGCAAAGAAAAATACTCTCTGTTATCATTGGTAATTTCCTGTACCAACCAAAGCGGTTGCATGGATTCATCCAGGTTTTTCCATGCACCAATTATCATGCCTTTCAAGCCTGTCAATCCAAATTCATCGGCACGGCCATAAAGCAGTCGGTCATTGACTAAATGTACCGTTGAACCCTGTGTTAATAACCAAAATCCGGCATCAGAAGATTGAATTGTATTCATAAGATTTCGCTATTGTTATTGATAGAAAAAGTGCGGTAATTTTACCGCACTTTTTACTGATTGCGATGATTTATTTCCCGCCTATTTTCTCGCAAGCGGCGGAACAAAGCCCAACCCCAGATCCCAAGGCTGTTCAATCCAAGTGCCTTGCGGAATATCAATCACATAATCATCCACTAATGACGCACCTGCCGGTTTGGCAAATACGGTAACGAACTTCGCATTTGGGTACATTTCACGAATAGCACGAGCAGTGTTACCAGTATCCACTAAATCATCTACAACAATCCAGCCTGCACCGCCGTTCGGTACTTCCGCGGCATGTAATACACGTAATTCGCTTTGCTGATCGTGATCATAACTGGCAATGCACACGGTTTCCACATGACGTAAATTCAACTCGCGGGCAATCACGGCAGCCGGAAACAAACCGCCGCGACTAACGGCAATAATTCCTTTCCATTGGGAAGCCGGTAATAAACTTTCAGATAATTTGCGGGCATGCATTTGGAACATATCCCACGTCACTACGTATTTTTCGCTCATAAAATAATACCTTTTCTAAATATAAATATAAAAAAATTGGCTAAGGATAACGCAAAACGTCGTTATATGCTATTATTTACGACAAATTTTTCACTCAGTGCGGTGGATTTCCGTAATATTTTATAAAGGAGAGGACAATGTCTGAAATTTCAACCCTGCAACCCCAATTATTATGGCAATGGTTTGATCAAATATGTGCCATCCCCCATCCTTCTTATCACGAAGAAAAGCTTGCTGACTTTATTGTACAATGGGCAAAAAATAAAAATTTATTTGTAGAACGTGATGAAGCCGGCAATATTTTAATTCGTAAAGCGGCAACGCCAGGAATGGAAAATCGTCCGTCTATCGCCCTGCAGGCTCATTTAGATATGGTGCCGCAAGCCAATGAAGGCACGCCTCATGATTTTACCAAGGATCCTATTTCACCTTATATCGACGGTGATTGGGTGAAAGCCAAAAGCACTACGTTAGGTGCGGATAACGGTATCGGTTTAGCTTCCGCCTTAGCCGTATTAGACAGTGACGATGTCGTGCATCCACCGTTAGAAGTATTGCTGACGATGACTGAAGAAGCCGGTATGGACGGTGCGAAAGGATTACGTTGCAACTGGTTGCAAAGCAATCTGATGATCAATACCGATACCGAAGAAAACGGTGAAATTTATATCGGTTGTGCCGGTGGCATAGACGGAAATTTAACCATTCCACTCTCATTCAAACCGAACAAGTATAAGCAGCAATATGAACTTGTCTTAAAAGGTTTACGCGGCGGTCATTCGGGCTGTGATATTCATAGCGGGCGTGTCAATGCCATTAAATTATTAGCTCGTTTCTTAGTGCATTTAACGGAAACCGTACCGCAATTCGAATTCACATTAAGTCATATCCGCGGCGGTTCCGTGCGTAACGCCATTCCACGCGAAGCTGCCGTGACATTAGCCTTTAACGATGATGTGACATTACTGGAAAGTGCGGTGGAAAATTTCAAAAATTTGATGGTTGCGGAATTAGCGGTTGCCGAACCGAATCTGACTTTATTCTTACAAAGCACCGAAAAATCACTGCAAGTATTTGAAGCCACCAGCACGCGTGATGTGATTCATTTGTTAAACGCCTTGCCAAACGGTGTAATCCGTTGGAGTGACTCTGTACCGGGCGTGGTGGAAACTTCTTTGAGTCTGGGCGTAGTAAACACCGAGGAAGATAAAGTCAAAGCCAATGTATTAATCCGTTCACTTAATGAAAGCGGTAAGCAATACGTGCGAGAAACCTTAGTATCCATCACCGAATTATCCGGTGACGATATTCGTTTCTACGGCAGCTATCCGGGCTGGAATCCTGATATTCACTCCCCGCTCACCGCATTAACCAAGCAAGTGTACGATAAAATTTTAGGTGAAGAAGCAAAAATAAAAGTGATTCACGCCGGTCTTGAGTGTGGTCTGATTAAAGAAAAATATCCGAATCTGGACGTGGTTTCCGTAGGCCCGACTATTTTAAACGCACACTCGCCGGACGAAAAAGTCCATATTCCGGCCGTGCAAACCTATTGGAAATTATTGACGGAATTGTTGGCTAATATTCACTAATTTAGGCACAATCCAAGAGTAAAAATGCGGCGATTGCCATTTGAAAACCCACCTGATTTATAAAATCAGGTGGGTTTGTCAATAGTCTGAGGTGGCCCCTATTTGCCACCTTCATAAACTCTTTATACGTAATTACCAGCCCTTAACAACGCCATCTTTGAAGAACTTTTGTGCTTCTTTGTAGACTTCTTCGGTTTGATACGCTTTTACAAAATCTTGTACTGCTTTGCTGTCTTTGTTGTCGTCACGGGCAACAATGATGTTTACATACGGAGAATCTTTATCTTCAACGAAAACACCGTGCTCAGTGGTGTTTAAACCTACTTGACCGGCATAAGTGTTGTTTACTACCGCTAAATCCACGTCATCCAACGCACGGGCTGCAATAGAAGTATCGACTTCTTTGATTTGTAGGTTTTTTGGATTTTCAACAATATCCATAGAAGTTGAGAATAAATTTGTCGGATCTTTTAATTTAATTAAACCTTGTTTTTCAAGTAAAATTAACGCACGAGCCAAGTTACTCGGATCATTCGGTACTGCAATTACTGCACCGTCTTTTAATTCGCTTACGTTTTTAATGGTTTTAGAATACCCTGCTAACGGATATACAAACGTATTGCCGATAATGACTAAGTTTTTCAAGTTTTTCTCTTGAGAATCTTTATCTAAATACGGTTTATGCTGCATTGCATTCGCATCTAAATCTTTGGTAGATACCGCTGTATTTGGCAGTGCGTAGTCGTTAAATTCCACATATTCTACCTCTAAGCCGTATTTTTCTTTTGCTACTTTGGCAGCGACTTCGGCAACTTGATGTTCAGGGCCGGACATTACGCCCACTTTGATTTTTTCAGCAAAAGCGTTAGTAGATACTAAGGCTGCTGCAACAGCAGTTAAAGCGAATAATTTGTTTAATTTCATAAATGCTCCTTGAAAAATGATATTTAACGATGATCCACGCGTTTAGCTAAATCATCACCTAATTTTTGACTAACAATAACAATCAGCACAATAATAATGGTGGATATCCATTTCACATACACCATATTTCGATATTCACCATAGTTAATAGCCAGGCTGCCCAGTCCGCCGCCGCCCACAATCCCCGCCATGGCGGAATAACCTATTAACGTCACTAAGGTTAAAGTGATGCCGTTAATTAACGTCGGCAATGCTTCCGGTAAATAGAATTTATTAATAATCTGCCAGTTGGTTGCACCGATAGCTTTACCCGTTTCGGTTAATCCCGGCGGAATTTCCATTAACGCATTTGCCGTTAAACGTGCGACAAACGGCATTGCGGCAATACTTAACGGAATAATCGCAGCCGTTGTACCAAGCGTTGTGCCTACGATTAAACGTGTAACCGGCAATAAAATAATTAATAAAATAATAAAAGGAATAGAACGCCCGATATTAATTACAATATTCAAAATACGGTTTAATCCTTTCTTTTCAAAAATCTTGTCTTGACCGGTAATAAAAGTCAGCACGCCCAAAGGCAAACCGATAATGACGGCAAGTAATGTCGCGGCGAAACTCATATACACAGTTTCCCAAGAGGAACTAATCACCATCGCCCACATTTTCGGCGTTAATTGAGCGTTAAATGCGGTAATTAAACTATCAAACATAACCAAGCACCTCAATACGCACGTTATTTTCCATTAAATAAATTTTTGCTTGAGTAATCGCGTCTTCATCGCCCACCACTTCCGCAATGGAGTAACCAAACTTAATACCGCCCGCATATTCGATTTGAGATGCCAGGATACTTAAATCCACTCCGAACTTTTTCGCAGTCAAAGATAATAACGGTGCGTCTACGGAACGACCGGTAAATTCAAATTTAATCACCGGATAAGAATTTTCACCTTTCGGATTCGGCGATAAATTCTCAATATATTCATCAGGTAAATTAATATGGAAAGTTGAGCTAATGAATTCTTGAGCCAAATCGGTTTTCGGGCTGGAAAAGATTTCGCTCACCGTCCCCTGTTCGATCAATTGACCTTTATCAATCACCGCCACTCGGTCACAAATACGTTTTACCACTTCCATTTCATGCGTAATCAACAAGATAGTAATATCTAAAGTGCGGTTGATTTCTTTTAATAATTTTAAGATAGATTGCGTGGTTGCCGGATCTAACGCACTGGTTGCTTCATCACACAATAATACTTTCGGATCACCGGCTAACGCACGGGCAATCGCTACCCGTTGTTTTTGTCCGCCGGATAAATTTGCCGGATATACATTGGCTTTTTCGCTAAGCCCCACTAATTGCAGCAACTCACTGACTTTTTTATTAATTTGTTCTTTCGGTGTATTTTCCAATTCCAGCGGTAATGCAACATTGTCAAACACGGTACGGGAACTTAGCAAGTTAAAATGCTGGAAAATCATTCCGATATGGCGACGTTCCGCCACTAATTGTGAATCCGAAAGTTGGGTAAGATCCGTGCCGTCAATAATTATCGCACCAAAAGTCGGACGTTCAAGCAGGTTCACACAGCGGATTAACGTACTTTTCCCCGCTCCGGATGCACCGATAACACCGCAAATCTGCCCTTTAGGTACATGCAGCGACACGTTATCCAACGCTGTTAGCTTTTTCCCGGCTACATTAAAAATTTTACTGATATTTTCTAGTTTAATCATAAGTTATGTACATAAATTGAATTCGACTTTATTTTAGACGGCTAGATTGCTGTGTCAACAGATATATGCCATATTTTTATAACGTTACGTTATGTGTTAGATATTTTATAGCAAATTTGCACCATTATTCGGCAGAATTCATCTTTTGAATAACTTTGTACATTAGGTTTTGCATTATATTTGCCAACAGAAAGCAGAAAAGCGATAATACGCAAAATTTCTTTCTCAAACAGAAAAGTTTATGAATAAAGCCATTTTTCTTGACCGCGACGGCACGCTGAATATCGATCACGGTTATGTGCATCAAATTGATGATTTTGAATTTATCGAAGGCAGCATCGAAGCGCTTCAACAGCTTAAAGCTATGGGCTATTTGCTGATACTGGTCACAAATCAATCAGGCATTGCCCGCGGTTATTTCACAGAAGAGCAATTTTTGCAGCTCACAGAATGGTTCGATTGGTCGCTGGCCGATCGTGGTGTAGATTTTGACGGCATTTATTATTGCCCGCACCATCCCGAAGGCCGGGGAGAATACAAACAGCAATGCGATTGTCGTAAACCGCAACCGGGCATGTTATTACAAGGCATTAAAGAACTGAATATTGCGCCTGATCAATCGGTGATGGTAGGCGATAAACTCGAAGATCTGCTGGCCGGCAAAAATGCGAAAATCGGCAAATTAGTATTGGTTCGCACCGGAAAAACCGTAACTGCCGAAGGCGAGCAATTAGCAGATGCCGTGTTAAATTCCGTAGCGGATTTACCGCAATGGTTAAAAAAAGCGACTAAAAAAGAATAAATAATAAGAGAACATAATGAATAAACTAAAAATCATTTTCGCCGGTACGCCGGATTTTGCCGCTCAACATTTGCAAGCATTACTGGATTCCGAACATCAAGTGATCGCCGTTTATACCCAACCGGACAAACCCGCTGGTCGCGGTAAAAAATTACAGGCAAGTGCGGTAAAAATGTTGGCAGAATCCCACAATATTCCCGTTTATCAACCTAAATCCTTACGTAATGCCGAATCTCAAGCGGAATTGACCGCACTTCATGCCGATGTGATGGTGGTCGTGGCATACGGCTTGATTTTACCGAAAGCCGTGCTCGATGCCCCGCGTTTAGGCTGCTTAAACGTACACGGTTCTATTCTGCCTCGCTGGCGTGGTGCAGCACCGATTCAGCGTGCAATCTGGGCGGGCGATAAACAAAGCGGCGTAACCATTATGCAAATGAACGAAGGCTTGGATACCGGTGATATGCTGCACAAAGTTTATTGTGATATCGTCGCCGATGAAACATCGACCAGCCTTTACAATAAGCTGGCAGAACTCGCACCACCGGCTTTAATTGATGTGTTGAAAGGTTTGGAAAACGCTCGGTTTAAACCGGAAGTTCAAGATGAAAGCCAAAGCAACTACGCGGAAAAACTCAGCAAAGAAGAAGCAAAATTAGATTGGCATTTGTCTGCCGTACAGCTTGAACGCTGTATTCGTGCTTTTAATCCGTGGCCAATCAGTTATTTTACGACTACTGACGGGCAAGGCAATCCGCAAACCTTAAAAGTGTATCAAGCAAGTGTTTTACCACATCAAGACAAACCGCTCGGTACAATTTTGCAGGCGGATAAAAACGGCTTGCAAATTGCCACCGCACAAGGTGTGTTAAATATCCAACAACTGCAACCGGCGGGCAAAAAGCCGATGTCGGTGCAGGATCTATTAAACAGTCGGGCTGATTGGTTTACGGTAGGTAAGGTGTTAGATTAATGAAAAAAACACAAAAACAGACCGCACTTTCAGTAAGAGCGACCGCCGCTCAAGTGCTGTTACAAGTGTTAGATAACGGGCGATCCCTATCTGCCTTGTTACCGAGTGTACAATCTCAGATCAAACCGCAAGATCTGCCGTTATTGCAAGAATTGTGCTTCGGCGTATGCCGCGTATTACCCCGTTTGGAACAAATCATTAAACAACTGGTGGATAAACCGCTCAAAGGTAAAACCCGCATTGTGCATTGCTTGTTACTGGTGGGATTATATCAACTGCTTTACACGCGAGTGCCTGCTCACGCCGCAGTGGATGAAGTGGTGAACGCAACGAAAAGCCTAAAATCAGACAGCTTCCGCGGGTTGACCAACGGTGTACTGCGTCGTTTTTTGCGCGAGCAGGATGAAATTCTGGCAAAAACTGACAAACACTGGCAAACCCTGCACCCCGAATGGTTTGTGAATCAGTTGAAAAAAGCCTATCCTAATTGGCGGAATATTATCGAAACTAATAATCAAAAACCGCCTATGTGGATTCGGGTCAATCAACAACATTGCAGCACAGCGAATTATCGCACGCTGTTAATGGCCAATGATATTCAATCGGAAACCGCCGACAATCCCCATGCGTTACGCCTGGCAGAGCCAAAACCCGTGCAAAACCTACCGCACTTTAACGACGGCTGGGCGACGGTGCAGGATGTAAACGCCCAATGGTCGGCGATATTGCTCGAACCGCAAAACAACGAGCTGATTTTAGATGCCTGTGCCGCGCCGGGCGGCAAAACCACTCATATTTTGGAACTCGCTCCGCAAGCCAAAGTCATTGCTCTGGATGTGGAAGCCAACCGCCTAAAACGGGTTACTGAAAATTTGGCACGCCTTAATCAGCAAGCAACCGTCGTATGCGGTGATGCCACGCAACCGACTCAATGGCTCAATGAGATTTTCGGCACAAGTGCGGTGCAATTTGACCGAATTTTACTGGATGCACCTTGTTCCGCCACAGGAGTCATCCGCCGTCATCCCGATATAAAATGGTTGCGGCAAGAAACGGACGTTAATCAACTGACCGAATTACAATCACAAATCCTGGAAGCACTTTGGATGAAATTAAAACCCAACGGCGTATTACTTTATGCCACCTGTTCCGTGCTACCGCAAGAAAACAGCGAACAAATTCAAGCATTTTTAGCCCGTCATAGCGATGCCGAATTGCAACCTTTGCCGTTTATCATTAATAAAGAAACTGTTGATAAAAGTGCGGTAGGATTTCAATTTATTCCCGAAATCCACGGCGGTGACGGATTCTATTATGCCAAATTAAAGAAAATCGAATAAACCTTCTCCCGTTTATGAGAGAGTTAAAGTACAACCTAAATATAGATGTAATAACACAATGTTAAACCAACAAATCAGTCAAATTATCGCTGCCGAATTGACCGTGCAGCCGCAACAAATTATTGCCGCCATTCAATTATTAGACGACGGCAATACCATCCCTTTTATAGCCCGTTATCGTAAAGAAGTCACCGGCGGACTGGATGATACCCAATTACGTCATTTTGAAACCCGTTTGATTTATTTGCGTGAGTTGGAAGACCGTCGTCAAAGCATTTTTAAGTCCATTGACGAACAAGGCAAATTAACCGACGAACTGCGGGATAAAATCACCCGAACTCAAAGCAAAACCGAGTTGGAAGACTTGTATTTACCCTATAAACCCAAACGCCGCACCAAAGGTCAAATCGCCATTGAAGCAGGTCTTGAACCGCTGGCGGATTTACTCTGGAACGAACCGAATAACGTTCCCGAAACTGCTGCCGCAGACTATGTAGATGCAGATAAAGGTTTTGCTGATGTAAAAGCCGTGTTGGACGGTGCAAGATATATTTTAATGGAACGTTTCGCCGAAGATGCCGCATTATTGGCGAAAATCCGTAGCTATTTACAGCAAAGTGCGGTGCTGGTTTCCAAAGTTTTGGAAGGTAAAGAAGCGGAAGGGGCAAAATTCCAAGATTATTTTAATCACCAAGAACCACTGCACAATGTACCGTCACACCGAGCTTTGGCTATGTTCCGCGGACGTAACGAAGGCATATTGCAACTCAGTCTGAATGCGGATCCCGATGCGGAAGAAGACAGCCGTACCAGCTATTGCGAAGAAATTATCCGTGATTATTTAGGCGTACGTTTAAGCAATCAACCGGCAGATAAATGGCGTGCACAAGTAATCGCCTGGACGTGGAAAATCAAAGTATCCCTGCATTTGGAAACGGAATTAATGGGAGCATTGCGTGAAAAAGCGGAAGAGGAAGCCATTGACGTTTTTGCCCGCAATTTGACCGCACTTTTAATGGCAGCACCGGCAGGGGCAAAAAATACCATGGGCTTAGATCCGGGTTTGCGTACCGGCGTGAAAGTGGCAGTAGTGGACAACACCGGCAAACTGTTGGCAACAGACACCGTTTACCCGCACACTGGTCAAACACAGAATGCTATGGTGTCGGTTTTCAAATTGATTAAAACCCATAATGTGGAACTTATTGCCATCGGCAACGGCACAGCTTCTCGTGAAACGGAACGTTTCGCCAAAGAAGTGATTAAACAATGTGGCGAGCAAAAACCGCAAACGGTGGTTGTCAGCGAAGCGGGTGCATCCGTGTATTCCGCTTCCGAGCTGGCGGCACAAGAATTTCCTAATTTGGATGTGTCATTGCGTGGTGCGGTATCTATCGCCCGTCGCTTGCAGGATCCGTTAGCGGAATTGGTGAAAATAGAACCGAAAGCTATCGGTGTAGGGCAATATCAACACGATGTAAACCAAAGCCAGCTGGCTCGGAAATTAGATGCGGTAGTGGAAGACTGCGTAAACGCCGTGGGCGTGGATTTGAATACCGCCTCCGCTCCGTTGTTGGCCCGCGTAGCGGGAATGACCAAAACCTTGGCACAAAATATCGTGAATTATCGCAATGAAAACGGCCGTTTCCACAGCCGTTCGGAACTGAAAAAAGTGCCGCGTTTAGGACCAAAAGCCTTTGAACAATGTGCGGGCTTTATGCGTATCGCCAACGGCAAAAATCCGCTGGATGCTTCCGGCGTGCACCCGGAAGCTTATCCGGTAGTGGAAAAAATCCTGCAAGCAACCGAACAATCCATTCAAGATTTAATGGGTAACGCTTCAGCAGTACGACAGTTGGATGCCAAACAATTTATCGACGAACAATTCGGTTTGCCGACGGTACAAGATATTTTTAAAGAATTGGAAAAACCCGGTCGCGACCCGCGGGGTGAATTTAAAACCGCTACTTTTATGGATGGTGTGGAAGATATCAACGATCTGAAATCCGGTATGATTTTAGAAGGCACAGTCACCAATGTGACCAACTTCGGGGCGTTCGTGGATATCGGCGTACATCAAGACGGTTTGGTGCATATCTCATCACTTAGCGACAGGTTCGTGGAAGATCCGCACCAAGTGGTAAAAACCGGTGATGTGGTAAAAGTGAAAGTGCTGGAAGTGGATGTTGCCCGCAAACGTACCGCTTTGACTATGCGTTTGGATGAAAAACCAACAGAAAAATCCGCTAAAACCGACCGCACTTTGTCGGCTAAGCCACGAACAGCTCACAACGCAGATCGTTCAAACCGCGATAACCGACAAGGCAACAGTGCAATGGGTAATGCTTTTGCCGATGCGTTAAAAAATTGGAAAAAGTAGAATCGATAAACATAAGCGATAAAAATGGGAACAACAGTTCCCATTTTTAGTGCCCTGCACTTTTAGAAAACAAATTAATCACCAACACACCGGCAATAATTAGGCTGATGCCGAGTATTGCCGGTATATCTAATTTTTGCTTAAACAGCAACAGACCCACAGCGGAAATCAGCACAATGCCCATTCCTGACCAAACGGCGTACACAATGCCCACAGGCAGTTCGATCATGACTTTGGACGCCAGATAGAAAGAGGCGGTGTAAATCACTAATGCACCGACGGTTTGCGGCAGTTTGGTGAAACCGGCACTGGCGTTAAGCAGACTGGTGGCACAAACTTCAAGAATAATGGAAAGTGCGAGCAAAAACCACATCATAGGAAAATCACAATCCCCCAAACCAATAGACAAATTACCATTGCCACAAATACCGCGGCAGATCCCATATCTTTCGCCCGACCGGAAAGTTCGTGCCGCTCTATACCGATGCGATCTACCACAGATTCAATGGCACTATTGAGCAATTCCACTACCAACACCATCAAGGCGGTTCCCACCAATAAGGCGATTTCTACATTGCTTTTGCCCAGCCAAAACGCCAATGGCAGCATGATGACCGCTAACAATAATTCGTGTTGGAATGCAGTTTCTTTGCTGGCGGCTTTTAGTCCTTGCATAGAATATTGAGCGGCTTTAAAAACATGTTTGATACCTGTGTGCTTTTCCATTTTATCCCTTTATTTCGCCAATCGTTTGGCTTCAATGACATCATCTAATTTTGCCAAACGGGCAAGAATTTTACTTAAAATCTGTACGTTATTCAGTTCGATTTCCATATCAATGGTGGCAATTTGCCGCTTAGTATCATTACGACTGGATACGCCGGCAACATTGACTTTTTCATTCGCCAAAACCGTTGTGATATCCCGTAATAAACCGTTACGGTCATTGGCAACAATGCGGATACTTAAATGAAAACCACCGACGAAATTATCACCCCACATGGATTTCACTACGCGTTCCGGATGAACAGCCTGCAATTCAGCCAACTGTTCGCAATCGCTGCGATGAATGGAAATACCGCGACCCATTGTAATATAGCCCACGATATCATCGCCCGGAATAGGTTGACAGCAGCGGGCAATATGGTGCATTAAATTGCCCACGCCCTCCACGATCACATAACCTTTTTTTTCTGATTTTCCTTGAGAATGCACCGCACTTTTTTGCGTCACATGGCGCAGAATTTCCGCATCTTCCTGCTCTGCCGTCAGTTTGAGCAATTTGCTTTGCAAATAGTTGATCAGCGATATCAAACGAATATCGCCGCTGCCGATGCCTGCATATAAATCATCTAAATGCTTCAGATTATGTCGCGGTAAAGCATATTGTTCCACCTGCTTCAACGTAATACCGAGACGGGAAATTTCATTTTCCAGTAATTCTTTACCGGCAGGAATATTTTTGTCGCGGTCTAATTTCTTAAACCAGGCATTAATTTTGGCGCGAGCTTTTGACGTGTGGGTAAAGCCTAAATTCGGGTTCACCCAGTCGCGGCTCGGATTCGGATTTTTCTGCGTAATGATTTCAATTTGATCACCCATTTGCAGCTGATAAGTAAAGGGCACAATTCGTCCGCCGACTTTCGCACCGATACAGCGATGCCCGACATTACTGTGAATAGCGTAAGCAAAATCCAACGGCGTCGAACCGGTCGGCAAATCCACCACTTCGCCTTTCGGCGTAAACACATACACGCGGTCATCAAATACTTGACTTCGCATTTCCGCCATAATCTCGCCGGAATCGGTAATATCATCCTGCCATGCTAACAGTTTACGCAACCAAGTGATTTTTTCTTCATAACCGCTGCGACCGCCGGTTGTGCCTTCTTTATATTTCCAATGTGCCGCTACGCCGAGTTCCGCATCATCGTGCATTTGCTGGGTGCGGATTTGCACTTCGATAGGCTTACCGCCGTTACCGAGCACCACGGTATGAATGGATTGATAACCGTTCGGTTTCGGGTTCGCCACATAATCATCAAATTCATTCGGCAAATGTTTAAAATGCGTATGCACAATACCCAATGCCGCATAGCAATCCTGCAATTTCGGCACGATCACACGCACCGCCCGCACATCGTAAAGTCCGCTGAACTCCAAATGTTTTTTCTGCATTTTCCGCCAGATGCTGTAAATATGCTTCGGACGACCGTACACTTCCGCGTTATCAACACTTTCTTTCAGATAGCCGGACAATTCGCTGACAAAATCCGCAATATATTGCTCACGATCCAAACGGCGTTCCTGCAACAATTTGGCAATCATACGATATTGGTCAGGGTGCATATAACGGAAACAATAATCTTCCAATTCCCATTTTAATTGCCCGATGCCTAAACGATTGGCAAGCGGAGCATAGATATTGAAACATTCTTTCGCCGCTAATACTTTTTCTTCTTCCGAGCAACGATTTTCTTCATCACGTAAAAAACTAATGCGTTCGGCTAATTTGATGATAACACTGCGGAAATCCTCCACCATAGCAAGCAGCATACGGCGAATATTATCCACTTGATGATTATCGGCGGATTGGCTGGCATTAAGCTGGCGGATATTATCCATTTCTACCACGCCTTTGAGTAGTTTGCAGATTTGACTGCCGAAGTCTTCTTTAATTTGCCCAAAGTCCACAATTTCCGTCTTCACAATAGAAAACAACATGGCTGTGAGCAAACTGTCCGTATCCATATTTAAACTGTGCAGAATTTCAACCATTTCCACACTGCTATGTAAGGAACATTGTTTTTGCTTTTCTTCGGAAGCTTGAGACAATTTTTCCGCCGCATAATGCCAGGCGGTAATTAGCTGTTGTCGGGTTTCCATTGAAAGATCAAGCGTATTTCCCCAGCTTTCAATATTGAAATCTTTCGGATTAATCAAATGAGAACTTCTAACCGCGACCATAAGCTTTCCTCGTTTTGATAAAATATCAATAAAAGTTAGACGCACAAACGTCTAAAAAGTTGTGGGGTATTTTAACAGATTTAACGTTGAAAGGCTTGCTGAAAATCGCTAATATTCCCAATCTTCCGGCACAATGCCCATTTCCCGCATAATTTGTTTGGCGGATTCAGGGATCTCATCATTACGCTCTTTCATTAAATCATCATCGGTAGGCAGCGGTTGACCGGTAAATGCATGTAGAAAAGCTTCGCACAACAGCTCGCTATTCGTGGCATGGCGTAAATTGCGGATCTGACGGCGGGTGCGTTCATTGGTGAGAATTTCCAATACTTTGATCGGAATCGACACCGTGATTTTTTTCACTTGTTCGCTTTTTTTACCGTGTTCCGCATAAGGGCTGATATATTTGCCGTCCCAATCTGCCATGATTAATCCTTACTAATTGTGCGTTTTTTGGCTATTTTAAAGAAAAATACGATAAATAACAATCCGGACGTGAAGATGGCTAAAAATATGATAGTTGTGGGTGATGTTGTCGGTGCCGGCATACTTTATTACAAAACAATAACTAATTAACCCCATTCCAAAATCCCTAAAAAACCTATTCCTTGCGATAAGCTTTTTGCTATAATTCCCCCCATTCTTTTTTGTTTGATTAGGTTTTGTATGCAGCTTGTCCGTGTGGCACTTGCCGTGCCCTTAATGCGTTTGTTTGATTACCTGTTGCCAGCCGAGATAACTCCTCCGGTGATAGGCAGCCGTGTATTAGTGCCTTTCAACACGCAGAAAAAAGTGGGGATCGTGCTGGATTTTCCTACTCAGACAGATATCGCCGCTGAACAGCTCAAGCCGATTATAGCCACATTGGACGAACAATCTCTATTTGAAGCGCACCAATGGCAGCTGTTACATTGGGCGGCTCAATATTATCAAACTCCGCTTGGTGAAGCCTTAATTCAAGCTCTACCGGTGAAATTGCGGCAAGGAGAAAGTGCGGTAGAAAAAGCGGAAATTTTCTGGAAAATAACCGCACTTGGGCAACACGCCTTAACGGACGGCAGTTTAAAACGTTCAAAAAAACAGCTGGAAGCCTTAACTCAACTGCAGGAAAGTCCGTTATCGAAAACAGATAATTCTTTTACATCTGTAGTCTGGTCGGCACTAAAAGAAAAAAATTATATTACGGAATTTAGTCAGCCGTCTATCACGCAATCTTGGCAACAGGCCTTAAACGGTCAAACGATTGTGAATGAATCCAATAAGTTACGTTTAAATAAACAGCAGGCCTTAGTGATGAGCAAACTGGTGTTCCAACAAGGTTTTGCAGCCTTTTTATTGGAAGGCGTAACGGGATCGGGTAAGACTGAAATCTATCTGCAACTTATTGAAGAAACGTTGAAAAAAGGTAAACAGGTATTAGTGCTTGTGCCTGAAATTGGGCTCACACCGCAAACCGTACAACGCTTTCAAGCCCGTTTTAATGTGGTGATTGATGTGCTGCATTCCGATATTAACGACAGCCAGCGGCTAAAAGCCTGGAATCAAGCAAGAACGGGGCAAAGTGCGGTGATCATCGGCACCAGATCGGCGCTATTCACTCCGTTTTCTGATCTCGGTTTAATTGTTATTGACGAAGAGCATGACAGCTCATTTAAGCAGCAAGACGGCTGGCGTTATCATGCCCGTGATTTAGCGGTGTATTATGCAAAATTATGGAATATCAGTATTGTGATGGGCTCTGCCACGCCGAGTTTGGAAAGCCTGAATAATGCGAAAAACGGCAAATATCAACATTTAGTGCTCAGCCAGCGGGCAGGCAATGGGACGAATGTCCGTCAGCAGCTGATTGACTTAAGACAGCAGCGCATTCATAACGGTTTATCGGATTTATTGCTGGCTAAAATGACACAGCATTTGGAAAAAGGCAATCAAGTGTTGCTATTTCTCAACCGCCGCGGTTTTGCACCGGCCTTGTTATGCCACGAATGCGGTTGGATGGCACAATGCAGCCATTGTGAAAAACCTTATACTTACCACCAGCAGCAACGGATTTTGCGTTGTCACCATTGTCACAGTCAACACCGTTTGCCTTACCAATGTCCTGAATGCGGATCCACTCAATTAATGACTACGGGCGAAGGCACGGAACAATTGGAAAGTGTGCTGCAACAGCGTTTTCCGCAATATCATATCACCCGCATCGATCGCGACAGCACAGCTCGCAAAGGCAAATTGGAATCTCATTTGCAGGATATCCAACAAGGAAAAAGCCAGATTTTAATCGGCACACAAATGCTGGCGAAAGGCCACCATTTTCCCAACGTTACGCTAGTAGCTTTAGTGAATGTAGATAGTGCTTTGTTTTCTTTAGATTTTCGTGCAGAAGAACGCTTAGCTCAGCTTTATGTGCAAGTAGCAGGCCGAGCCGGGCGGGCAGAAAAACAAGGGGAAGTGGTGCTACAGACTCATTACCCGGATCATCCTTTATTACAATCCTTGCTTACCGACGGCTATCAAAGTTTCGCCGAACAGGCTCTGGCAATGCGGCGTGCTATGGGTTTGCCGCCTTTTACTGCACAAGCCTTATTCAAAGCCCAAAGCCGCAAAAGCCAAGAAGCAGAACAAACTTTGCAAGACATTCTGCAATTTTTCACCGCACGTCAAATTCAAGGCTTGCAACTGCTCGGTCCAATGCCCGCACCACACAGCAAAAAAGCCGGACAATTTCGCTGGCAGTTGCTATTACAACACCAATCCAAAGGCGTGTTGCAACAGGTTCTAACCCAATATTCCCAACAAAAAATGCCGAACCATAAAGTGCGGTTGGTTTTAGATGTAGATCCCTTGGATTTTAGTTAAATTCTTCCCCGCCCACATAACCTGCAAATTCATCTTGATTGAAACCGTGGGAGAGCATATATCGCCAAATTTTCTGTTTACTTTTGAGATCCTGTTTATCGGCAAAATCAGGGAATTTTTTGCGTAATACATTCAAAGCCAATACATACCAATCGATTTCACTTTCGGCAACCACATCGGCAATCACATGAGAAGGCACGCCTTTGAGATATTGAAGTTCCTGTTTGATGCGATTTAAACCATAACCCCGTTGTGAACGGGTATTGAGATAGCTTTCGCAAAAACGCTTATCATTTTGCCAGTTGCGTTTCTGGCAACAGGTGAGTGCTTCGTTGATTTCCTCTTCCGTAAAGGCTTTTTCCTGCATTTTGCAACGCAGTTCATATTCACTGTATTCGCGGCGGGAAAGCAAATTCACAATATAATTTAATGCCAATGACATTGTTTTATTCCTATAAAAAAGACCGCTAAAGTGCGGTCATTTTTCATTAAATTTTAATTAGTTAAATGAAATTCGTTTCATATCTTTCATATAACCGCGTAAAGTGCGACCAACGATTTCAATCGGGTGATTGCGGATTGCATCATTCACGTCACGTAATTGAACATTGTCGATTTCGCCTGCCGGCGTTGCTTCGCCTAAATCACCTTTAATCAAGGTAGGAATTAATTGTTCTGCCATAATCGGCGCTGCAACGTGAGAGAATAAGTAGTTACCGTATTCTGCCGTATCGGAAATGACCACGTTCATTTCGTATAAACGTTTACGTGCGATGGTGTTTGCGATTAGCGGCAATTCGTGTAATGATTCGTAGTAAGCCGATTCAGGTAAGATACCGCTGGCAACCATAGTGTCGAAAGCTAATTCAACGCCTGCTTTCACCATAGCAACCATTACTACGCCGTTATCAAAATATTCTTGCTCGCTGATTTTGCCTTCGTATTTCGGTGCGTTTTCAAAGGCAGTTTTACCTGTTGCTTCACGCCATGCTAATAAGTTTTTGTCACCGTTCGCCCAGTCTTCCATCATCACACGGGAGAATTCACCGCTGATGATATCATCCATGTGTTTTTCGAATAAGGTTTTTAATTCGCGTTTGATTTCCTCAGACAATTCGAATGCACGTAGTTTTGCACTGTTGGATAAGCGATCCATCATTAATGTGATACCGCCTTGTTTTAAGGCTTCGGTGATGGTTTCCCAACCGAATTGAATCAATTTACCCGCGTAAGCCGGATCTTTACCGTCTTTCACTAATTTGTCATAACAAACGATTGAACCTGCTTGCAACATACCGCAAAGAATAGTTTGTTCGCCCATTAAGTCAGATTTTACTTCTGCGACGAAAGATGATTCTAATACGCCTGCACGGTGGCCACCGGTTGCTGCCGCCCAAGCTTTAGCAATCGCCATACCTTCGCCGCGTGGGTCATTTTCAGGGTGAACAGCGATTAATGTCGGCACACCGAAACCGCGTTTGTATTCTTCACGCACTTCAGTACCCGGGCATTTCGGCGCAACCATCACCACAGTGATATCTTTACGGATTTGCTCGCCCACTTCTACGATGTTTAAACCGTGGGAATAACCGAATGCAGAATTTTGTTTCATTAACGGTTGAACGTCAGCGACTACTTTTGAATGTTGCTTGTCCGGCGTTAAGTTGATGACTAAATCCGCAGATGGAATTAATTGTTCGTAAGTGCCTACATTGAAACCGTTTTCGCTGGCACGAACGAATGAAGCACGCTTTTCAGCAATAGCTTCCAGACGTAACGCGTAGCTGATATCAAGACCCGAATCACGCATATTTAAGCCTTGGTTTAAACCTTGCGCCCCGCAGCCTACGATAACGATTTTTTTACCTTTTAAGTAATTTGCTTCATCAGCAAATTCGCTACGCTCCATAAAACGGCAACGACCCAATTGGTCTAATTGTTGACGAAAGTTTAATGTATTGAAATAGTTAGACATTATGAAGTCCTCTGTTGTGTTAATGTTTTTATGATGTTGTGTTTGCATATTATGATTATCTATCCGTTATTATAATGATTTTTCACATTGCGTAAATTGAAATTATTGGAATATCATGTTTCATTTTATGGAATGTAAATATCAAACCGATGATTTTTGGTTTCGCGGGAAAAGTGCGGTGGTTTTTGGGCGAGATTTTCTGCGTAGTCGGGGCGTTTTACCACTACGCGTTTTTTTGCTAACGCGAGTGCCGGTTCAAGCAGACTGTCGGCATCCGAATCGGCGCCGACCAAATGCTGAAACACCCGCATTTCTTTTTTTACCAAGGCGGATTTTTGTTTATGAGGATACATCGGGTCAAGATACACTACATCGGCAAAATCCGTTGCCGGATTAAGTTGATTAATATGAGATACATCAAGCAGCTGCATATTTTCCTGCATCATCGCACCGATCTCTTCACTTTGATAGGCACGTTGCAGACCGTCTTGCAGCAGCAAAAACACCACGGGGTGGCGTTCGACCAAGTGCACTTTGCAACCGAGTGAAGCCAGCACGAAGGCATCGCGCCCCAATCCTGCCGTAGCATCAATGACGGTCGGCAAATAATCGCCTTTAATGCCCGCCGCTTTTGCCACCGCTTCACCGCGTCCGCCGCCGAATTTACGCCGATGCGCCATCACTCCGCCCGTAAAATCCACGAACACCGCACCGAGTTTCGGTTCGTCAAGTTTGCGTAATTCCAACCGCACTTGGTTGTTATTATGTTGGGTTTGCACCAATGCCAAGGACGAATTCACATCATGAATTAACCTTTTTTCATCACAAAGTGCGGTGAAAATTTCAGGATTTCCGGCTTCGCAGATAAGTTGAAGGTTCATGATTTTCGCACCAGCCACACGCCCGCTTCCATATGTTCGGTGTACGGGAATTGGTCGAACAATGCCGCTTTTTCAATGCGGTGGGTTTGGCAAAGTGCGGTGAGATTGTCACATAATGTGTACGGGTTGCAGGAAATATACAAAATACGATCGTAATTTTGCACCAATTTGACCGTATCATCATCCAAACCTGCCCGCGGCGGATCAACTAAAATGGTATTGCATTCATAGGCCTTCAGATCAATGCCTTTTAAACGTTTGAACTCTCGCACACCGTTCATGGCTTGAGTGAAGTCTTCTGCGGACATTCGGATGATCTGCAAGTTATCCACATTGTTGGCTTCAATATTAAATTGTGCCGCCGCCACGGACGGTTTGGCTATTTCCGTGGCTAACACCTTGCGGAAATTCTGTGCCAGAACAATAGAAAAATTGCCATTGCCGCAATAAAGTTCCAACAAATCCCCTTGGCCGTTACGGGTACAATCAATCGCCCATTCCAGCATTTTGCAGTTCACCGTGGCATTGGGTTGGGTAAAGCTGTTTTCTACTTGGCGATAGATATAATTTTTACCGAATACCGGCAGCACTTCATCAATATAGTCCTGATCCAAGCTGATTTTTTGCTTGGCGGCACGGCCGATAATCTGCACGTCAAATCCTAAATTTTCCAACCGCACTTTTAACCCGCGGGCAGCGGTTTCCCATTCCTCCGTCAACGTTTTGTGATACAGCAAGCTCACGATAATTTGATTGCTCAAAGTGCTGAGATAATCAATTTGAAATAGGCGATTACGTAAAATATCCTGTTCTTTTAACAGCGGAATAAGTGTCGCCATCATGCGATTAATCAGCTCGCTTGCCTGCGGAAATTGCTCCACCCGATAACGCTGACGCGTCGCCTGATCGAACATAATATGGTACAAATCATCTTGATCGTGCCACACACGAAATTCCGCCCGCATCCGATAATACGCCGTCGGCGATGCAAACACCTGTAACTTAGGGGCATTAAAAGGGCTTAAAAGTGCGGTCAGTTTTTGCGTTTTTTCCGCTAATAAGGTTTGATATTGTGCTGTGGGTAGTGGGGTTTTCATAATATTCTTGTCTGTTAAAAATCGGCTGTATTCTAACAAAAAACAAAAGGCTTGGAAAACCAAGCCTTCAAATGAATGAACATAACGGATTAATCCGCCGCAAAATCTTCGTTTGCATCAGTGGCAACGTTACCGGAAAGGGTGTAAACACGTTTCACGGTTGAGATGCTGGTGCGGTATTTATTCCAAGTTTTTTCAAAGAAAGTTTCCGGTGTGCGTTCGCCGCGGCAGAATGAAACAAATTGTTTTTCTTCGTCTGTTTGTGCTTGGCGTAAGCCGAGATCTAATTCGCTGAACGCCTGACCGCGTTCTTCTAAAGTTTGGGCTTCACGAATGGTGTAGTCACCATGACGGGAAAAACCGCGGGGATAATTTTTGTCGTCGAAAAAACGACGGGTTACACTAAAACTTTCTGCCATAATATTTTCTCCAATAAATTCTGGGGCTGTATTAAACCAATTTTCGCCAATAAGTCAATTATTTTTTTAATAATTCGATCACGGTATCCACATAAGTCGGGATAAAACTTTCATCTTGCGGCATTCCCTGTGCGTTAATATGATATTTTCCGTTCACATAAAAATCCGGTGTCGCCTGTACTTTTAATTTTTCCGCTAATTGAACTTGCTGATTAAACAACGCGTTGACTGCAAAACTGTTAATACCACCGTCAAATTGCTCTGCACTTACACCGTTAGCCAAAAAAACATCGCGAATGTCGTCCATACTTGAAATTTTACGTGCCTGTACGCCTTCGAATAATGGCATTTTCACTTTATCTTCAACGCCTAATGCCATCGCTAATGCCCACGCTCGCACGAAATCATCGCCCATCCAATTTACGTGATATTGTTTAAAACTGACACCGGCCGGCAGTTTTTCTTTGATTTGTTGTGGAATTTTGTATTGTGTTTCAAAGTGATAGCAATGAATACAACCAAAAGAGAAAAACTCGATCACTTCCGGTTGGGCGGATTTAGGTTGATCCAGCGTTGTGTATTCTTTACCTTCCGTCGGTGCCGCCTGCACTGTAGTTGCGGCAAAAAGTGCGGTGAGAATTAGTAGAAATTTTTTCATAAGGCTTTCCTTTTTAATGAGAATAATAAAATTATTTTAAAATACCACGAGCTTTTAATAATGCGGTTTTGAAATCGTCTTCGTAGTCTTTCTTGATACCCGGAATCGGCTCGAATTTGTCTTTATCCTTCATTTTTAAATGATAGATAATCACTTCATCGGTTAATTCCGCCAGCGGTTTGTCAAACCCGGCTTCATCGGCAATTTTTTGCAGAATCTGGGGTAAGTGCAAATCCGGTTCTTTAGACCAATATGGCTGTAAAAGTTCCAATACTTCATTTAAACGATGACATTTCATAGAAATTCCTTTAATGTTGTATAAATTAAACGGCGAGATCATACTTTAAATAAGGCCAGAAAGAAATATGAAATTCACAATCAGTGCAGTTATTTTAGCGGGCGGACAGGGCAAGCGGATGGGCGGTGTTGATAAAGGCTTGCAACTGTTACAAAATCGACAACTCTTTCAGCACGTCCTACAACGTTTGCAGCCGCAAATCAACAATATCACTATCAATGCGAATCGCAACCAAGCAGTTTATGCACAAAGCGGTTTGCCGGTGTTCAGCGATGAATTGGCGGATTTTCAAGGGCCGCTGAGCGGTATGTTGAGCGGGTTAAAACAAGCCGACACTGATTTTGTGTTATTTGTACCTTGCGATTGCCCGCTTTTGCCGTTGAATTTGCTGGAAAAATTACAAAGTGCGGTCAGTTCTAATAAAGTTTTAGCCGCCTATGCTCACGATGGCGAACGAGCTCACCCTACGTTTTGCCTGCTTTCCACCCAATTAATTCCGCTATTAACGGATTATCTTGCCCGTGGCGAACGACGGATTTTGTTTTTTATGCGGGAAGTAAAAGCGGAAAAAGTAGATTTTTCCGCTGAAAAAGACGGGTTTATCAATATTAATAGCGTAGATCAGCTTTCCGTATTATAAGCAGCAATCACTGCCTGCCCTAAAGCCAATCCGCCGTCATTCATGGGATATTGATGGCCTGAAAGTACATTAAATTCCGCTAATTCCGCTTTCAGTAAACGGCGTAATAATTGGTTGTGCATCACACCGCCGGACAGCACAATCGTATCGCAATGATGTCGTCCCCCTTGTCGGCGGGCCAGCTCGGCAAAACCCTGTGCCAACGCCATATGAAAAGCCAAGGCTTTATCGGCGGGCTCGGCTTCATAAGCAAACCAAGATTGCCAAAATGTGGCTAAATCTAATATATTATCTAATAACGGCATTTTTACCGAAATTTGCTGATTTTTTACCGCACTTTCAGCGAAATTTATATATTGGGATTGCCAAGCCAACGCTTCCAAATGGCAGGCAGCTTCTCCTTCCCAAGATAACGAATCCGGTGCTATGCCCAATGAATAAGCCACCGCATCAAATAACCGCCCTGCAGATGAAATACGCGGACTGTTAATGCCTTGTTCGATGGCTCGGCTTAACAGTTGCCAGTTTTGTTGCGGACAGCACGTTGTCATAATTTGCTGCCAATTTAGTGTGAACTGTTTCAAATGTGCTAATAAATTACGCCAAGGCTGCGTTGCTGCCAAATCACCGCCGGGCAGGGCGACGGCGGGTAATCCGCCTAAATGCACGCAATTTTTTTCATCCACCAACAAACATTCACCGCCCCACAGCTGTTGATTTTCTCCCATACCGATGCCATCCAATGCAATGCCGATCGCCGGTTTATGGTAATGATGTTCCGCCATCACACTGACAATATGGGCGTGATGATGCAGCACAGTGACGCAAGGCAGTTGCTGTTCTTGAGCCATTTGCCTGCCGATGTGTGATGAAAAATACCCCCTGTGAGCATCTACGGCGATGAGTTCAGGGGCAAATTGATAGATCTGTCGGAATAATGTCGTATTGTTCACCAATTGGGTTTGTACTAATTCATTAGCGGTATCGCCGATATGCTGACTGACTATCGCTTTATTGCCTTTCAATAAGCAAAATGTATTTTTCAGATCGGAACCCATGGCCAAAATATGTCGGGTATTGTCAAGATCCAACACCAATTCGTCCGGCACATAACCTCTTGCACGCCGCAAAGTCTCTATGCCGTCAAAGGCAATGCGAACCAGGCTGTCATCGGCTCGTTGTAGAATATCGCGGTTATGACACAAATAAAAATCAGCCAAATTTTGCAAAAATTGCACCGCACTTTGGTTATCCAATACCGGTGGCTGACCGCTTGGATTGGCAGATGTCATCACCAGCGGTCTATTGATTTCCCGTAATAATAAATGTTGCAACGGGTTACTTGGTAACATCACACCAATTTCCAGTAAATTCGGTGCAATTTCCTGCACAATATGCGGTACTTTATGTTTTTTCAATAACACAATAGGGGCAGCAGCGGATTGCAATAATTTGCATTCCTCATCACTGAGATTTTGTAAAAAATCGGTACTCGGCACCATAATAGCCAGCGGTTTGCTTGGGCGATGTTTTCGTTGTCGCAATCTATTTACCGCTTCTGCATTGGTAGCATCGCAAGCCAGATGAAATCCGCCCAAACCTTTTACTGCAATAATATTGCCTTTAACTAACAAAAGTGTGGTCTGTTTCAGAGCATTTTCCCGCTCGGCCAATATATGTTGGTTATCTTGCAACCAAATATGCGGACCACAAACAGGGCAAGCGTTCGGTTGAGCATGGAAACGACGATTGGCAGGATTTTTGTATTCCCGCTCACATTCGGGACAAAACGGGAAATTGGCCATGGATGTGTTTTTACGATCATAAGGAATGGCTTTGATGATGGTAAACCGCGGGCCGCAATGCGTGCAGTTGGTAAAAGGATAATGATAACGGCGATTGTTCCGATCAAACAGCTCCGCCAAACACTCTGGACAAGTTGCGGCATCAGGCAGAATTTGCGTATCCATAGCGCCGCCTTCGCTTTCACGGATCACAAATTCATTACTGTTCGACAAATTCTGCCATTGCATTTCCCGTTGAGATAACGCGGTAATTTCTGCCAAGGGCGGCAATTTGGCATATAAATCCGTCAGAAACCCCTGAAGTGCGGTGAAATTTGGCTCAAAAAACCGAATCAACACGCCTTCACCGTCATTATTGACATCACCTTTAAGCTGATATTCATTAGCCAATAGCCACACGAAAGGGCGAAATCCTACGCCTTGTACTTTGCCTTTAATCCGTAATTCAATGCCGTGCATAAGGTTTGTTTAATGTCCGTTTATCATAATGCCAATGCTAAAGCCGATTTGTTATATCCGTTATGATCGGTATCAAAAGTGCGGTTAATTTTACACATTTTTCATAAATTATGAGCAAATATTGGTGATAATTTGATTGAGTCTTGTATAATGCAAAGGACCATATAATAATTTTTAATAAAAAAATAACAGGAAGAAACATATGTCAAGACCATTAAATTTTGTGATGATTTCGCCGCATTTCCCAACCAATTTTGAGACGTTTGCCGTTAGATTGCGTGAAAACGGGATTAATACCTTAGGGATTGCCGATGCACCTTATGAATCTTTAAGTGAAACCTTACGAAATAGCCTAACCGAATATTATCGCGTGGATAATATGGAAGATTACGATCAGGTTTACCGTGCAGTGGCATATTTTGCCCATAAATACGGCAAAATTGACCGCATTGAGTCGCACAACGAATATTGGTTGGAGCTGGATGCAAAATTGCGTACCGATTTCAATGTATTCGGTTATAAAAATGATGATATGCTGGCGATCAAAACCAAGGCACAAATGAAAGAAATTTTCCGCAAAACCGGTTTGAAAGTCGCACAAGGGCAAGTCTTCCAGAGTGATGAAGCCGCCCGTCAATTAGCGAAAAAATTAAACTTCCCGGTGATCATCAAACCAAATTCCGGCGTGGGGGCGAGCGATACCTATAAAATCAAAAATGCGGACGAATTGGAAGCCTTTTTCGGCTATAAAAACACGCATGTCGAATATATTATGGAAGAATTTATCGACGGCGATATCGTTACTTTTGACGGTTTAACCGATCACGACGGTAATATCGTGTTCTATGCCGGTCTTGAATATTCCGAAGCGGTGTTGGATACGGTGGAAAAAGACGGCGATATGTTCTACTACGTGCCGCGCGAGATTTCCCCGAAACTGGTGGAACTCGGTCAAAAATGCGTGAAGGCTTTTAACGTGAGAGAACGTTTCTTCCATTTTGAATTCTTCCGCGTGAAGAAAACCGGCGAATTATTGCCGTTAGAAATCAACTGCCGTCCGCCGGGCGGTTTAACCATCGACATGTGGAACTACGCCAACGATTTCGACGTGTTCCGCGAATATGCCAATATCGTGCGTGAAAATCAGTTCCATTCGCATATTACACACCCATGGAACGTGGTATATATTTCCCGTAAAGCAAACCAACATTATGTTAATGCAATTCCGTACGTGTGCGAAAAATTTGCACATAATATTATCAGTGTGCAAAACGTACCGGGCGTATTTGCGAAAATTATGGGTGAGCACGGCATTTTAGCCCGTACCGAAACCATCGAACAGATGCGTGAAATCGTCCAATTTGCCCAACAAAAATATTAATAGGAATACAACAATGCATTTTGAAAGAAGAAGTCAATGGAGTGGTGAATTAGGCCGCGAAATGTACTTTAACGTTTACGGTCACGCAGGCAAACCGGTGATCGTGTTTCCATCATCCGGCGGCAACCAAAACGAATACGGCAATTTCGGCATGATCGAAGCCTGCCGTACATTTATCGATCGCGGTTTAATCAAATTCTACACGCCGGATTCGTACGACAGCGAATCTTGGTTAGCAACTTATAAATCCGGTCATGATATGGCGTTGGCACATAATGCGTACGATCGCTATATCGTCAACGAATTAGTGCCGCTGATCCGCCACGAATCCCAATGGGGTGGTGCGATGATCGCCACCGGTTGCAGTATGGGGGCATTCCATACAGTAAACTTTGCATTACGTCATCCGGACTTGTTTGACATCGCTATTGCACTGAGTGGTGTATACGACGCCCGTTTCTTTACCCACGAATTTAACGGCGATCCGGCGGTGTATTACAACTCGCCAATCGACTATTTGTGGAATCAAAACGATCATTGGTTCTTAGAACGCTATCGCCAAAACCATTACATCGTGGCTGTCGGTCAAGGTGCGTGGGAAGAACAACATGTAGAAGACACCCGCCGTCTGCAAGATGCATTTAATGCAAAAGGCATTCAAGGCTGGTTCGACTACTGGGGACACGATATGGCACATGATTGGCCGCTCTGGCGTGACCAAATGCCGTATTTCCTTGGTAAACTGGAAGAGCAGGGGATTATTTAACAAAGTGGGTATTTATTACCCACTTTCAGGCTATTGACAACCCCGCCTAATTTCTATTGTCAATGGTCTGAAATGCGGCAATCGCCGCATTTTTTGTTTTGTCGGGTGAAACTTAATCTTCAGTTTTTTCCACCGCACTTTGAATGGTCAGGCTGACTTCCGCAGAAATGATTCGAGTTAAAATCGCCGCGATTTCATTGATTTTCTCCTCCACCGCAATGCCGCTTTCATCAAAATAACCGTTTTCTTTCAAACTGCCGATAAAGGTCGAAAATACTGCTTTATCAAAAAATTCCGGTGCATTAATGCCGTGCAATACTGATAAGCGTTGTGCAATAGATTGACTTTCTTTTTCCAACGTAGTGCGAGACATTTCACCGTCTTTTTGTAACAGGCATAAGGTGATGTAATAACGTTGCATAATTTCACGCACACCTGCCGCCCACAACTGTAATGCCCGCACGCGAGGTTTGTTAATACTCAACAAATTCTCACCGCACTTAATCAGTTCTTGACGATGTAACTCTTTGATAATTAAATCAATATAACCGCCCAATTGTTCCGGTGCGAAATGTAAGAATAATTCATTACGCAAGAACGGATAGACTTTCGTCACGGCATCCTCTACCAGATCTTTTTGAATGGCTTCATGGTGCAACACAATGCTGGCGATTAATGACGGCAAGACAAATAAATGATGAATATTATTGCGATAATAAGTCATCAACACAGCCGAACTGCGTTCTAAACGGATGATCTCACCAAAGTTATCTTTTTCCGTCAGCATACCGACACGATCCAAACTCAACACATGATTGAGCATTTCTTCCGGTGTATCCGACGGCACCATCATATCGGCGGAATAAGGAGCATTCTGTAAAAATTGTTGATAACTGCTTAACTGCTCTAATAACTGTTCCCGTGACAACGCCCGCTGACGGGAAGACAATAACGCCATGCCGGTAAGATTCATAGCGTTCACTGCGGCCGCATTATTGATATTCACCATTACTTGATTGGAAATTTGATCGACCGCCGGTGGAAACCAAGCCGGGCGTTCTTCGCTTTCATTATTCTCTTTCCAATGAGGGAAATGCTGATTTAAGTAATTGGTTAAGGTGATCGGTTCGCCGAAATTCACAAATCCTTTACCCAAATTACGCAGTTTTTTAATGACTCGCAATACCAGACCGGCATTTTCTTTTTCTTTTTCCGCACCACGTAATTCTTTCGCGTAAGTGTCCACTTCCAATACATGCTCATAACCCACATATACCGGCACCAACGAAATCGGACGGGTTTGTCCCTGTTGCAATGCCTGCAAAGTCATAGACATCATACCGGTTTTCGGTGTCAATAAACGACCGGTACGGGAACGACCACCTTCAATAAAATATTCCACGGAATAACCGCGATGGAACAATTCCGCTAAATATTCACGGAAAATCGTCGAATAGAGTCGATTTCCTTTAAACGTGCGACGAATAAAGAACGCACCGCCACGACGGAACATACCGCCCACCGGCCAAAAGTTTAAATTAATTCCCGCAGCGATATGCGGTGGAAATAAGCCTTGATGGTATAACACATAAGATAACAGCAAATAGTCGATATGACTGCGGTGACAAGGCACATACACAATTTCATGCCCTTCCAAAGACAGTGCCCGCACACGATCGGCATTTTGCACTTCGATACCTTGATACAGCTTATTCCACAACCAACTCAAGAAGCGATCCGCCATACGCAAACCTTCGTAATTCACGTTTGCCGCAATCTCATCCAAAATTTTCTGTGCTTCTTTTTTGGCTTTATCCTGACTGATTTTTTTCGCTTTCGCTTCATCATCGATGGCAGATAAAATGATCGGCGAATTTAATAATTTATTAAACATTGCCTGACGATCCGGCAGTTGCGGACCGGTGGCGGAAAGGCGTTGTCTGGAGAAATGGATTTTGGCTACGCGTGCTAATTTTTGCGATAATTTTTTATCCGTGCCGTGCTCATTGAGCATTTGTCGCAAAGACACTGCTTTGGAAAAACGAACAAAAATATCGCTTCTGAACCACAAAGTCGCCAGTGCTTTTTTCACCCCGCCGACCAAACGCAAATCCGGTAATTTATTTTGATTTTCACGGCCCGGTGCACGTCCCCACAATACGGAAACCGGCACCATTTGCACATCCAAATCATCAGAAGTGCGGTGTAATTTCACGTATTTTTTGAATAAATTTTCGGTTTCCTGTTTTACGCCTTTGGATTTAAAAATGCGGCGACCTTCATCCAAAAAGACAAAACGGGCTAATTTAGTACCGGCAATTTCATTTTCCTGCAACGGATCCGGCAGCCCTAGTGCTAAACAATTTTTACGGAAAATCAATAAATCCGTTTGTGACGTATAAGGTAATACATAAACGAAAGGTTGTTCGGTGTTTAATCCCAATTCTTCCACCGGATTATGGGGAATCGGATTTTCTTTTACCAATGCCAATGGCGAACTCAAAAATTTTCTATACAATTTCAATAAGCTAGACATAATGCAATATCCATTTTTAATGATTTTTACAATCCGTTAGTCTACCATAAAATCCCCTTCTCGTTAGAACGGAATCACAATAATTAGAGTGAGTTCACAAAATTTATGCGTGAATTTAAGGATACATCACGGAAAATGCTTTACATCTGTATGCAATCACAGCATAATTGTATAAAAAAACAGGATAAATAATTACACTAATCAATATTCGCACATATTTAAACGTAACGTAATCATAAAAAGGGGGCAAAATGAAGCCATTAAAAGCACTGACCGCACGCCAACAAGAAGTGTATGATTTTATTTATCGCTATTGGTCGGATAACGGAATGCCGCCGACACGCGCGGAAATTTCAAAAGAATTGGGATTCCGTTCGCCGAATGCGGCAGAAGAACACTTAAAAGCCCTTGCCCGCAAAGGAGTGATCGAAATGTTATCCGGCACATCCCGTGGTATTCGTTTGTTATTGGAACAAGATGAAAGCATAGAAGAAGAGGGCTTACCGCTAATCGGTCGAGTGGCTGCCGGCGAACCGATTTTAGCGGAACAGCATATCGAAGGTACCTATAAAGTGGATGCCAATATGTTCAAACCTGCCGCCGATTTCCTATTGAAAGTTCACGGCCAATCAATGAAAGACATCGGCATTTTGGACGGCGATTTACTTGCCGTACACAGCACCAAGGATGTGCGTAACGGTCAGGTTATCGTGGCTCGCATTGACGATGAAGTCACGGTAAAGCGTTTGGAACGTAAAGGTTCCGTGGTTTACTTACACGCCGAAAACGAAGAATTTGATCCTATCGTGGTTAATTTGGAAGAACAGCCGTATTTTGAAATTGAAGGCATCGCCGTAGGTATTATCCGCAATAACGCCTGGATGTAAAAATCTTCTAAAAACCACCGCACTTTCGTTAAAATTATCATAAGTGCGGTGGTTTTTTATCGACTTTCCGCACATAAAATGGCACTATGAACGCTTTCAAAAATAATAATACGGACACAACACCATGGATTTTTTTAACTACAAAAACAACCGCCTTTACGCAGAAGAAGTCGCCGTCAGCGATATTGCGACACAATACGGTACGCCTGCCTATATTTATTCCCGAGCCACATTAGAACGCCATTGGCACGCCTTTGATACGGCTTTCGGCGATCATCCCCACTTGATTTGCTATGCGGTAAAATCCAATCCGAATATCGCCATTTTAAATGTGATGGCAAAACTGGGATCAGGTTTTGATATTGTATCTCAAGGTGAGTTGGAACGTGTGCTCGCAGCCGGCGGTGAAGCCGGAAAAGTAGTGTTTTCCGGCGTCGCAAAATCTGAAAGCGAAATCCTTCGTGCTCTTGAAGTGGGAATCCGTTGTTTTAATGTGGAATCCATTGCAGAATTACACCGTATCAATGACGTTGCGGAAAAAATGGGTAAAATTGCCCCCATTTCGTTACGGGTCAATCCGGATGTAGATGCCCATACTCATCCTTATATTTCCACCGGATTGAAAGAAAATAAATTCGGTGTCAGTGTACATCAGGCTCGTGAAGTTTATCGTACCGCCACTCTGTTACCGCATATCAAAGTGACCGGAATGGATTGTCATATCGGTTCGCAACTCACCGACTTACAACCTTTCCTGGATGCGACGGATCGTATTATCGTGCTTATGGAACAACTCTCACAAGACGGTATTGAGCTTGAACATCTAGACCTTGGCGGCGGACTGGGCGTAACTTACACCGATGAAACACCGCCGCATCCGACAGATTACACTAAAGCCCTATTGGAAAAATTAAAACAATACAAAGGGTTAGAAATTATTTTAGAACCCGGACGGGCGATTTCCGCCAATTCGGGGATTTTGGTAACTAAAGTAGAATATTTGAAATCCAACGAAGATCGCCATTTCGCCATTGTCGATACGGGAATGAACGACATGATCCGCCCGGCTCTGTATCAAGCCTATATGAATATCGTCGAAGTTGACCGCACTTTAGACCGCAAACCGCAAGTTTATGATGTGGTCGGCCCAATCTGTGAAACCTCAGATTTCTTGGGTAAACAACGCACTCTTGCTATTGCACAAGGTGATTTAATCGCTCAACGCAGTGCCGGAGCCTACGGAGCAAGCATGGCTTCCACTTACAATTCACGCCCGCGTGCCGTTGAAGTATTAGTGTACGGCGAACAAACGCACTTAATTAAACGCCGTGAAACCTTTGAAGAATTGTGGCGATTGGAAGCAATCGCCTCATAAAACGGTATGACTATCAGATTTATTTAAACTTTAACAGCATATATTATGAGACAGTACGATGATAGAAATCAGAAGAACAAAATCCGCAGAACTACTTGCTCCTTTGCGTGCTGCCGTGGATTCGTTACAACCGGTAAAAGAATTATCCGCACTGATTGAAAACATTCTGTCTGATGTACCGACATCACAGTATGCCGGATGTTCAGCCAAAATAGGTTATTTACTGCGAGATAGTAAAGTCCCAATGTATTACCCTATTGCCGTGACCTGCTTAAAAAATGTTGTGCACAAATTTCAAGGACAAGAACGGTTACCCGTGGTAAGTAATTTGTCTTATCTCAGTTGGAAATTAAAACATTTCGATGATGCCCGATTATACGGCAATGAAGCAACTATATTGCGTGAAGAACAAGCCATGCGGAGAGGCTTTACCAAACGTTTGGTGGTTTTTTCATTATACGGCAGTGATCCGGCTTATTGCGAAACGCTTATCATTAATGCCCAATGTATGCAGGAAATTTATCCCGGTTGGACAATGCGGGTTTACCATGATCACACTGTACCTCATCATCTGATACCCCGTTTAACGGCTTTAGGTGTGGAATGTATTAATGTTGCGAACATTAATGCCGGCCACTTTCCGGGTACGTTTTGGCGTTTTTTAGCATTGGAAGATGATTGCGATGCGGTTATTTTTCGTGATGCGGATTCAATTATTAACCCGCGAGAACAACGCTTAGTCAATATTTGGCTGGAATCTGATAAACCGTTTCATGTTATGCGGGATTGGTATAGCCATAGTGATCTTATCTTAGCCGGTATGTGGGGCGTGCGACACGGTTTGCTTGCGGCTATTCGTATTTGGATGGAGAAATATGTGAGCCAAGGAAATTTGCATCCAACTCACGCAGATCAATATTTTCTGGCAGAATATGTTTGGCCGCGAATTAAGCCCTATATGCTTCATCATAGTAGCGTCCTTGATGTATTTGAGGCACAATGGCCGGAAGATTTACCTCGTCATTATATCGTCGAGGGGTTAAATCACTGCCTGGGATCTTGGCAATTAATCGAACGTAAACCCAATACGGACAAACCTTACAAAATCCGTATCTTGGACGAAAACAATCATGAACTTTGTGATTATTCGTTTCCGGCAGGTAAAACCTTCGAATTGCCTAAAAGTTACCATGAAGCCATTGAAAGCGGCCGTTGGCGGTTAGAAGTGACCGAACAACATTTGGTATCCGTATCCCTTCCCGGGGGCGGACAGTCTATGGCTACAGTAAATGTAAATCGTCATAAATCCGCTTAATTGAATTGATATTATTTTGTTACCACAGGGCGTTCAGGTTAAACCGGAACGCCCTATATCAAACAACGGCAAAATATAAAAACACCATCGCAATTAAATATAACAAACCGCAAATCGCCAACCACCACAGCCATTGCGGTTGTTCCCGACGTTTTACCAAACTGAGATTAAGCCAGGCAAATACCGGTGCGGAAACGAAAGAAGCAGTCATGGCAAAAGGGACCATCTTGCCGATTGCTCCGCTGAAAAATTGAATAATCACAAAGGCTACCAAGCACGCTGCGATAATCCAATAACGCAGTATTTTTTCTGAAAAAATCACCGCACTTTGCGGGCGATCCAGCAATAGTCCCACCGCTTGTTGATTACAACGGGAATAACCGTCTACCGCCACAATGGTTGTGCCGTAAATACAAATAAACGCCAATAAAGCCATCAGCCGGCGGCTCCATTCACCGATACTCAAGGCATACATATCCACAAATTGATGGATAAATTTACCGCCGCTTAACGGCGTGATTTCTTTGCCGTATTGCACCAGTGCCCCCAAGGTCATAAACATTAAAGCAAGAATAATGGTGACAATATAACCCGTATTAAAATCTAATTTGGATTTATGACGGTAATTCGGATCTTGTTTGATTTTTTCTGTCACCCATAATGAACTGGACACACTCAGCTCCATCGGTGCGGGCATCCAGCCCATTAAGGCGATCAGAAAAGGAATGGCACTTAACGTCCAAGGCGATGGTTCGATAAATGTAACCGTGACCGGTTTACTTGGCTGTTGCAACGCTACAAGCAAGGCAACTGCGGTAATGACTGTCAACAGTAACATAATGGTTTTTGATACTCGATCCAGATTTTGATATTGATGATAAAACAACAATGCCATAAAACTTAGTATCACAATAATGTTCAACACATTTAGCGGCAATTCTACGGGTAACAACATCGCCAATAACACTGCTGAAAGCAGTGTGCCGCCTGCAATATTAACCACCGTAGCAAACAGGTTAAATGCCAGAAAAACCCACAAATAGCCCTTGCCTTTTTCCGCATAACCCTGCAATAAATTTTTATTATGCTGATGACTGTAACTGAATGCAAAATTGAAAAACGGGTATTTCAGTAAATTCACCGCAATAATAAACAGTGCCAGCTGATAGCCGTAATAGGCGCCGGCTTGAGTAGACGCGATAATATGCGAACCGCCCACGCAAGATGATGCCATAATAATACCCGGTCCGAATTGACCGAATCCTTTGAATAACTTGCTCATTTGTCCAACCTATTTCAACTCAACGGCATAATCATCAATAGCCGGAATTTGTTTAATCAATTTATGCTCAAACATAAACTCTGCCATTTTTTGATATTTGCTTCTATCTAAAGCACGTATCTGCGTCGCCAGATAAGGCAACGTATCACGCCATGCCCGGCGGTTTAATTCGTTATTCAGATCATTCGGTTTATAATTGGCAAAATCCTGCCATGCGGCTTCCGGATTAGCACGAATATACTCGGAGGCTTTTTCAAGTGCGGTTAAAAATCGAGAAAATTTTTCTGCTTTTACGCTTTCCTTGTTAATTACCAAAATTAATTCGTCATAATCCGGTACCGCATAATCTTCCGGAAAAAATGCTTTACCTTGTTGATTTTCCAATGCTAATTGATTGAGTTCGAAATTACGAAGTGCCCCAATCACGGCATCCACTTGTTTACTGATTAACGCAGATGAAAGCGACCAATTTACATTGACTAATTCAACATCTTTTACGGATAAACCCGATGATTTCAGCATCGTATCTAATAATGCGGTGTCAACTCCATTCACTGAATAACCGATTTTTTTCCCTTTAAGATCAGATAATTGTTTAATACCGCCGGATTCCAATACCACTAAACTATTCAATGTCGATGGTACTAACGTACCAATTCGCATCAGTGGTAATCCTTCATCCACTTGCATTTGTAATTGCGGTTGGTAATCCACCGCAATGTCCGCTTTACCCACAGCCACTAATTTCGGCGGCATGGACGGATCGGCCGGTTCCACAATTTCAACGGCTAAATTTTGCTCGGCAAAATAGCCTTTTTGTTGTGCTACTACGATTACCGCATGATCCGGATTAACGAACCAATCCAGCAATAACGAAATTTTTTCTTTTTCTGCTAAAGCGGAACTGCTGAAGACCAAACCACAGGTTAATGCTATGAGTTTCAATGTTTTCATATGAGTTTCTTTGTTTAGTTATTCTGATTTCAGCTCAACGGCATAATCATCAATGAGCGGAATTTGTTTGATCAATTTATTTTCCGACATAAATTCTGCCATTTGTTGATATTTAGCACGATCCAACGCCCGTACCTGAGTCGTTAAAGCCGGTACTGTATCACGCCACGCCAAGCGGTTCAGTTCATTATCCAAATCCTTCGGCTTATAACTCATAAAATCCAGCCAAGCCGCCTCCGGATTGGTTTTGATATAGTTGGCGGCATTCTCAAGTGCGGTTAAAAATTTGGAAAATTTTCGTTCATTAACACGGTTTTTATTCACCACCAAAATCAGTTCTTCATACGCCGGTACGCCGTGTTCTTCCGGAAAAAAAGCTTTGCCTTTATGATGTTCCAAATTCAATTGATTCAGCTCGAAACAGCGATATGCACCAATCACCGCATCCACTTTTTTGGTAATTAATGCCGGAGAAAGCGACCAATTCACATTCACCATTTCCACTTCATCAGTAGAAACACCGCTCGATTTCAACATTGTACCTAACAGGGCAGATTCAAAGCCGCTGACCGAATAACCGATTTTTTTACCTTTTAAATCAGAAAGTTGTTGAATATGACTATCTTCAAGCACCACTAAACTATTAAGCGGCGTAGAAACCAGCGTAGCGATACGCACCAAAGGCAAACCTTCGTCTATTTGCATATATAAATTAGGTTGATAATCCATCGAAATATCCGCCTGTCCTGCGGCAACCAACTTAGGCGGAGCGGACGGATCTGCAGGTTCCACCATTTCCACCTCTAAGCCTTGTTCCGCAAAAAAGCCTTTTTGCTGTGCCACCACCATTGTGGCGTGTACCGGATTTACAAACCAATCCAGCAATAAGGTGATTTTTTCTTTTTCCGCTAAAGCAGAACTGCTAAAAAATACGCTGTATAAAAGAGCGGTTGCTATTTTGATTTTTTTCATTTTGTCTCCTTTGAGTTATATTTATAAAAAACAATCCAAGCCCATTTGCCAAAACCCCACTTCCATTCGTGTTGTTGTGGTGAAAATCTGTTGCACTTTGGCGAGTTGTTTTTCAGTGAGATCACGGCAAAGTTCATCTAAAATGCTGTCCATTTCTACCGCACTTTGTTGAAATTCTGCGGAAGCATACATATCAATCCAGCTTTGATAAGGATTATTCGGCGGGCTTAATCGATTATCCGCAATCCAACGGCCGATTTCCGCATAGCCCAAAGCACAAGGTGCAACCGCCGCATAGAGTTCTGCCAAGCTGCCGTTCATCCCGCAATCTAAAACATAACGCGTGTAAGCAATACAGGCAGCGGACTCTTGCGTGGCAAATAACGTTTTTTCATCAATGCCCCAACTGCGGCAATAATCAATATGCAACTGAATTTCCGACAGCACCGCATTTAACATTTTTTGTGCGGTTTCCATTTGAGCAAAGTTTTCCGCTTTAAATATCGCCAGTGCAAATATTCGGCTGTATTGAAATAAGTACAAATAATCTTGCTTTAAATAATGCTGGAAACCGGCTTTCGGTAAACTGCCGTCCGCCAATTTTTGAACAAATTCGTGTTGTACATAGGCTTTCCAATGGGAACCGGATCCCGCTATCAGTTGTTGAGTGAACGACATACATTCTCCTTTTTAATGTAAATGCTGTACCCAAGGCAATGCCTTGCGTAATGCGTAATCCGTAAAGAAATAAAGTAATAAGGCGATACACAGCAAAATAAACAAGGCAGCAAACATAGTGTCCACCTGCATGCGGGCATTGGCTTGTAGCATTAAATAACCCAGACCTTGTGATGAACCGACCCATTCACCCACAATCGCACCGATAGGAGCAATGGATACCGCAATCCGTAAACCCGAAGCCAGTGAGGGCAAGGCTGCAGGCAATTTCACTTTAAACAACATTGCCAGCGGTGAAATGTGCATGGTCTGAGCCAGTTGCAGCCATTGCTTCGGCGTGTTGCGTAAACCGTCATAACAGGCAGCGGTTACGGGGAAATAAATAATTAAAATCGTCATCACAATTTTAGATGCTAAACCGTAGCCAAACCACAGCACCAATAACGGGGCGATGGCAAAAACGGGAATAGCTTGTGAAATCACTAATAATGGCAATAAAAATGATGAGATTTTTGGCGATAATGCCAGTAAAAAAGCAGAAATCAACCCGAATGCAAAACCTAATAACAGGCCGAGAAAGATCTCCAATAAGGTAATTTGACTATGCTGCCACAATAATTCGTGTTGCTGAATTAAACGTTCAAACACCGCTTGCGGACCGGGCAATAAAAAATGGGGTAATTGCAACAGCCAAATACTGCCTTGCCACAATGCCAGCAAACACAGGCTTAACAATAGGATTTTTAACAGCTTCATTCTTAATCCTCTAATAATTGCTGCACCAGTTGATTTTGCAGTTGCCACAACTGATGCTGTTCCAATTGATGGGGGCAGGTTTCCGGTAAATGTGCTACTTCCCGCACCGTAACAGGTTGATTTTCCAAAATATACAAACGATTGCCCAAGCGAATAGCTTCTTGCGGATCGTGCGTCACCAACATTACGGTTTTGCCCTGCAATAATTCGCAGGACAGATTTTGCAACTGCAAGCGGGTGACCGCATCAAGTGCGGAAAAAGGTTCGTCCATTAAAATAATATCCGCTTGTTGCATTAGGGTTCGAGCCAATGCCACTCGCTGCCGCTGCCCGCCGGAAAGCTGATAACAGGCTTTATGCAGATGTTCGCCTAGGCCTACGCGTTGCAATAGACTGATAGCCTGTGCTTTGCTGGCGGTAGTTTTGGTATTGGTTAAATGCTGTTCCAACTGCACGTTATCCACAATAGAAAGCCACGGATAAAGGCTGTCCTGCTGTGCCAGCCAAGCAATTTTGTGCTCGGCTTGGATGTGAATATTACCGTGGGAAACGGCCTGCTGTTCTAAGCCGGCAATAGTACGCAAAAGGGTAGATTTACCCACGCCGGAACGCCCGAGCAACACTGTCCATTCCCCTTGTTTCAGATGAAAATTCAAATGGGAAAACAATGGTTGCTCATCAAAAACCAACGTAAGCTGATGAATATCAACAATGTTCATTTGATTAACCTAAAAGTGCGGTGTTTTTTAGAGAAGTTTTTAAGAAATAAATAAAAGAAAGGTGTTTTATGTGCATAATCTAGTTTCCTACGTCAGTGCTAACTGTTTCAGGTTCACGGGTATTATCTCAGCTGCTTTTCTATTTTTTCTAAAAACAGCACCCCGACTAATGGATAGGATTGTAGCGGAAAATTAATAAATGGGAAAGCGGATTTTGTGATTAATTTTTATTAACGAAAAAATAAATTAACCAAGTAACCTAATAATCAACAAAGTATTTTCTTTAAATGAAACCATATTTTCTTTTGGCATTAACCAAATTCCCGAATCAACTCCGCCATTTTCACCGCTTCCGATGTGCCTTCTGTTTGCAGTCCATTGACAACGCCCTGTCGATTTTGTGGCGGTTGGTTTTGGCTAAGTTTGAATTTGCCTTCAATATGATCGATCCGAATTTCAAAGCAGATTATGCCGCGGCATTCATTGTTGATATAGTCTGCCGATGCATCAGAAAGCTGCCACGGGCGGGGTTGATAGTGTTCGCTCTGTGCCGTGAGCGTTGCCAGCATAGCTTTCATTTCTTCTAGATTTTCCACCAATTTCAACCGCCCTTTACAATGCACTGCTTGATAGTTCCAAGTTGGTACGTCTTTGTGATCGATTTGCTTGGTGGGGTAATAACTGGCGGAAATATAATGATCCGCACCCTGGAAAATCACCAGCCAATCCTGCTCCGGCAAGGCTTTTTTCCAAATACGGTTGGCACGGGCAAAATGCCCTTGCAGACATCCCCAGAGTGAACCGTTATCCACCCACACCAACGGAATATGCGTCGCTTCCAAGCCGTTTTCCGTGCTTGCGATCACCGTTGCAAAGGGATTTTCCCGCATAAATTGACTTAATAAAGTGTGGTCGGTTTGTTGAAAAATTTTGGGGGTATACATTTTATTTCTCCAACTTTAATTTCATCATAATATCAGTCTGTTCATCATTTCCTAGTTTAAAAATATGTTTATCAAATGGTACAAAACCATTTTTTTCATAAAAGCGTAAGGCGTTATGATTATTCTCCCACACACCGAGCCAAAGATAATCTGCGTTTTTCCGATTAGCGGTTTGTACGGCAAATTCATATAACTGTTGTCCAATACCTTTGCCGTGATAATTATGTAGCACATAAATTCGTTCAATTTCTACCGCACTTTCATCTTGCAATTCCGTTTGTGCCGTCGCAAAGTTTAATTTCAAATAACCTACAGGCTGATCCCCAATTTCAGCAAAATAAAAAGCCATATTTGGATCGCTCAATTCTTGCATTAATTGTGCGGTGGCATAAGTTTTATCCAAATACTGCTGCATATTCGATTCAGTATTGGCATCTTTAAAGGTATCAAAAAATGTCTGGCGACTGATTTGTTGTAATGCGGGTAAATCAGTCAAAGTCAGTTGACGAATATTCATCATTTTATCTCATTATGATTAGTAACCGTGTTTATTGTATGCTTAATGTCCGAATTTTTCGATTTCTTTATGGCTACCGAATACGAAAAAATAGATCATTGCAGCCACTACAAAAACAAAACCTATGGACACAATCCAATATCCGGGACCGAATGCAGTAGGATTAATCGTCATATACACGAGTGAACCTAGAGTACACAAAATCACACCAATGCGTAAGATCCATTGAATACGTTGATTTTGTTTATCTTTTAACAGATGTTGCACCCATAGCATAACACTCATAATTGCCGGGAATAAGATTAAACTGACATCAAGGTGCAACATACGGAACGCAAAACCATAGTCTGCTAATGACACATCTTTGGCAGAGTTATATAACTCTGCGTGATATTCCTGCAAAAATCCCATGCCTGCCACGGTAATAATAATACTGCTCCAAGTCAGTAAAACGCCATATAGAGTATATTTTGCAGTGCGGTTTAATGGATTACCGTTTTTTTGTTTACCAAATAAAATGGCAGCAATCAACAACAAACCGCCGAATAGGAATAATGTACCGATGATAAAATCCACTAAATCAATACCTGCAACGCTTTGTCCACGTGGTGCAAAAAAGCCTTTTTCGGTAAAAATGTGGGGAATCTGCCAATTCACACCGCAAAATCCAGAAACCAGCAACACAAGTGTCATTAGAGCCAATCCGATAGTTGCCATCCATTCACCAGTTATTTTAATCACAGCGGTTTTAACGGATAAATAACGACCATATTTCCAACTAACAATGGATAAAATAAAACCTATAATAGCTACAACAATCATATCCGAGTGAGAGCGGAGCAAATTATCATTCCATTCCGATAGGCTATAGCCAATTTTATTCGCATACCAGCTGAATATACCCAACACATCACCAAAATCCAAAATAATCCCCATTAGATCACCGATTAACGCCGCCATCATTGCAGAACCCGATGAAGCAAGCACTAAATAATAAGTAGGTGATTGTCTAAGCTGAGTATTCTTGCTGTAACAAAACCCAATAAATAGCATAATCAGAATTGCATCCAATACAAAGAAAGACAGGGTTTGATACCAAAGTAGTAATTTAGTTTCTTCCATCGAACGATTAATCGCTCCGCCAGTAATGCCGAAAAAAATTGTCATGACCGTACAATAGAAAATAAATTTCTTGAATTTGTTTTCTATATCAAAAACCTGACTGATCATCAAACATGTAATACCCGCTAAACTTACAGTTAATCCGTGAAAATACATGACTCTTGAATAATCTACAGGAGTAAATCTATCTACAAAAATGGAAAATGGATTGGAAATAAAGATACTGCATAATGCGTAAATAACCAACGCCATTAAAAGCCACTTAATTATTTGAATCCAGCTGTATTTTCCTAAGCTAAGTTCACTATTATTGATTGTTTTCATAAATATTTCTCCTGAGAGTAAAACAAATTCGCACATAATATATAATCCTATATAGGACTATATTTTAGTCCTATATAGGATTAAGTCAATAGTAAAATGCCTTAAAAATATAAATTGCTTTTTCTAAGATTAATCCTATGTCATACTAGACAAAAATAATACGATATAGGAATAATTATGAACCATTTCGATAAATTATCAGAGTTGTCCGCCCAGTTATCACAGCTCTACGCTCAATGGGCAAAGCAGTATAATTTGACATTAAATGAGCTAAGATTTTTATATTACATCGGACGAAACGGACAATGTTCCGCAACGGAAATTGGCGATAAATGGAGTTTGCCAAAACAAACGGTTACTTCGGTGTGTAAGCAATTAAATAGGAAAGAATTTTTATTGTTTGTCACAGATGAAAAAGATAAACGTAGCAAATTCATTCGATTGAGTGTACAAGGTGAACAGTTTACTCAACCACTTATTGATACGTTAACTAAAGCGGAGTTGCAGGTTAGTAAAAAATTTGGCGATAAAAAATTAGAGAAGTTACTGAAAGAATTCGATCATTTACAACAAATATTCACACAACAATTATATGGGAGTAATGCTGACCGATGATATATTTATTAGTCAACATTACTTTTATTGCGGTTTTCTGCGATACATCATATCAATATGCGGTATGCCGTCTTCCAAATATGGTTCGGATGCAGGTAGGAAACCCAGCTCGGTATAAAATTTTTGCAAATAAGTTTGAGCCTGCAGCTGAATACAATCCTGTTGCCATTGCTGTTCGATAACGGCAATGGCTTCTTGCATTATGCGTTCTGCCAGACCTTGTCTGCGGTATTTTTCCGCAACGATCACTCGCCCGATTGCGGCATTTTTATAACTTACGCCCGCAGGCAATAAGCGTACATAAGCGGCAATGTTGTCATCGTGCTGCAACCATAGGTGCGTGGCGGACAAATCTTTATTATCAATATCCTGATAAACGCAGTTTTGTTCCACTACAAACACCGCGCTTCGCAGTTGCAGGATTTTATACAACTCAAGTGCGGTCAGATTTTGGAAAGTTTTTTGTTGTAATTTCATTTAGTTACACTTAAAACTTGCTGCTTTGTTGAGCAAAGTATTATAAATTTTTGCCTCTTTCAATGATGTACATTGCTAAGCAAAATCCGCATCCAGTGCGTTTGTGGTTTGGCTTAATGCGAAGCCAATAATTAAATTAAGTAGTGATTTGTTCATTAACTATACTCTTTGCTGCAAGGGTCAATCCTGTCCCTAATCCCACCGCTAATTTAACACGGGTTCCATTGAGCGAATTAATGTGTCGAGATCGTTAATTGGTTTGGACATTGTGGTTTCCTTTTATTATATTTTATCGTTATGATAGATCTATCTTTACCTTAAAAGAGCGGTATGTTTTTTAGATTTTTTTACGGAACGTTTAATCCAAAATTCGCCGGATTAAACTTGTTCGGCATATCGGGATGTTCTTTTTGATATTCTATGGCTTGTCGGATACTATCATTCAGCCAATCATCAAAAGGAATCAACTGAGCATAACCTTCCCGGTAAACCTGCTTACCATCCGATGTAATGCTGAATTTTAGCTCGCCGTCCGGCGATTTTTCTTTACCATCGGTGTAAGTGCGGACTAAATAATAGGGATTATTTTCTGTCGGTGTGGCAACAATTTCAAAATACAGTTGATTTTTCGTGTTACGGTAATCATTGGCATAATTGATTCGGGTCACGGCAAACAACAGCTTTTCCCGTTGATAGAAAAAGCTCAATATCCGTTGTTCATCTGCACTGTAAATAAAAGGATAAGGATACATTTTACCTTGCAATTCCACATCTTTATCCGATAAAGAGAATGTAGAAAATCCGGCAAGTTTCCCATGCCGGATTTTAGTATAAAAGTGCGGTCATTTTCCCACAAGTTTTTAATTACTCGTTTAACATTTTTTCCGCTAATTCTACGGCTAATTGTGCCGCTTTGCCGAAATAATGATACGGTGTATATTCCACCGGCGTATGGCTGCGACCGTCTTTACTTGGCACGAAGATCATCACGGTCGGAATTTTTTGTCCGATTTCCAATGAATCGTGACCCGCTCCGCTCGGTAAGCGTTTATAGCTGAATTGATGTGCTTTGCAAGAGCCTTCTAAAATATCCAGCATTTTGTCGGATAATGCCACGGGTTGAATAATCAATTTGGTGGCTTTTTCAAAACTGCCGTGATTTTGTTTTACTTCATAATCTAATGCCGCTTCAATTTTTTGGGCTATGTCATCAATGTGCACCACATTCATAGAACGAATATCCACACTGAATTCCACTTTTTCTGCCACAATATTGATACCGCCCGGCAAAACTTTCATATAACCCACGGTAGCAACCGTGCCGTCTTGTTTTTCTCGCGCCCAATCGGCAATTTTGGCAATCACTTTACTTGCCGCGTCCACTGCATCGATACGCATATCCATCGGCGTTGTGCCAGAGTGATCGGCCCGTCCGTGTACGGTGAAGATATAGCGTTGAATGCCCACAATGCCTGTCACCAAGCCAATATCAATACCAAAAGTATCCAATACCGGACCTTGTTCAATATGAGTTTCGATAAAGCAATTGATCGCCCCTTGAGGCCAAGTGGCGTTCGCTACTTTTTCCGGATCCAAACCGTAAGATAGCATTGCCTCATAAATAGAAATGCCGTTTGCATCTTTGAATTGTTTGCAATAAGCGGGATCCCGTAAGCCGAGCATTGCCCCGGAGCCGAAATAACCCGTACCGAAACGCATACCTTCTTCATCATTAAAGCCGGCGACCACAAAATTACGTTTGAATTTTTTGCCGGATTGTTTTAATAAACGGGCAGTTTCCAATGCCACGATCACACCAGCAATGCCGTCATAATCACCGCCGTGTACGACAGAATCATAGTGCGAACCGGACATCACACAGGGTAAATGCGGTTCGCTGCCTTCCAATGTGCCGAAAATATTGCCCGCTTCGTCTTCTTTCACTTGAAGACCGGCTTCCAACATAATTTCTTTTAAATAAGCGACCGCACTTTTTGCTTCGGCAGAAAACGGCAGACGGGTACAACCTTCGCCCGGAGTAGCAGTGAAACGTTTGAGATATTCCAAGTTCGCTTCAATGCGTTGAGTCATTTTATCCATTGATCAAAACCTCTATTTTTTATTGCGTTTGAGAATGTAAGTATCCACCGGCGGATACATAATTGCGACAACCATAATAATAAAACCGCAATAACTTAACATTTTATTGCCTGACGACAAACTGAGCATGATGATAATAAACGCAATCATGATCAGAATAAAAATCAGCGTCAATTTGCCGGCTTTGGTGTGAAAAAATGATGTATTTTCCATAATCATTCCTTAAAGTGAAGCCAAATAAGCAACTACGCCAATCAATAGGGTTGGCAGCAGAGTAATCCAAATAATGGTTTTCAGCACATCGCCTTCTTTGCCCAAAATATTCGCAGTTGTTGTGCCTAAAATAATTTTACTCGGACTAATGGCACTACCAATCGCCCCACCGGCTGTTTGTGCGCCGAGAATTGCAGCGAAATTCGCACCGAGTAATTTCGATGTGGTCATTTGAAAATCACCGAATAAAATATTCGAGCTCATATTACTACCGGTCATAAATGTACCCAACATACCGATAAATGGCGAGAGTACGATATAACTTTTACCTAATACTGCTGCCATACCATTTGCCAAGACCACCGTTTGCCCCGTACCGCCCATAATTTTAGACATAATCACCAAGCCCACTACGGCAATACCCGAAGGCATTGTCATGGCAATGGATTTGGCAAAAATGCTTTTGCTTTCGCCTTGTTTGATCCAACCTTTCGCTTTGTAGTAAATCAATCCGATAATGGATGAAATAAACAAAAACATACTGGCGTGGGTGAAAATCGCTATCGGCGAATAAGACTCATAGGCATGATTAACATGACCATAGCCCGTTGAAGTTTCGGGGAAAGCAAAACCGATAGAGAATTGCGATAAAAACTGATTCACAGGACTAATAATTAACACAAATAATGTCAATACGGATAACACGATATAAGGTACAAAGGCTTGTAACAGGCTCATATCCGGAAGTGCGGTAGGATTTTCAGTAGTTTTACTGCGATCCATAATCGGGCTGTCTTCAATTCGCCACTCTGCTTTGTACATACTCATTTTGCCGATAAAAATAATCGCAAGAATGGACAAGCAGGCCGGAATAAAGGCGGAAATCGTGGTATTCACCTGCGATAACACTAACTCGCCACCACCTTGGATCGTGGCAATAATTAACGTTGCGATAAACCCTTTTTTCACTGCTTTCCATTTACCATAGAACCAAGACATTGCCACGCCGGTAACTATAATCCAGAGCCATAAGAAAATGGCTGCCCAAAGTGCGGTCAGAAAATAATCTTTTCCACCTGTTTCAATACCGGCTGAAACCGCCAACGCATCCCAAGCCGCGGCAAGCGTGCCGAAAGTATTTCCCCAGGCTTGACCGAGCAACGGCAAAATCACCGCCCATAGCGGTCGCACCCCGATACCGATTAATAATGGCGCACCTACGGCAACCGGCACACCGAAACCGGTGATACCCTGTAAGAAACTTTCGAAGATCCAGCCCATGGTCATCACAAGTAATAATTCATTGGGAAAGAATTTGCTCATGCGTTCGCGAATCACCAAAAAGGCTTTTGCCGCTTCGCTCACTTGATACATTAACACCGCCGTCCACACGATCAATAAGATTACGAGTGCATTCCAAATACCTTTGGCGGATTCGGCGGCGATCAGGCTTACATCGGCTTTATATAAAAATATCCCGGTAAAAATGGTGATTAATAAGCCGACGGGAGCGGCTTCCGTCGCCCCCCATTGAAATTTCACCATCAGGATAACGAGTGTCAAAATGGGCAATAATGCCATTATCCACATGAAAAAATTAACTGGTATATCCATTTTATGGAATCCTAAGAATAAATCACGGTACCGGTTTTACCCGCAATACCTTCGGCGGCTTTATCCAATAAGGTGATTAATGCCTTACGGTTCGGTGCCGATTCAACAAATTTTAATGCTGCTTCCACTTTCGGCAGCATCGACCCTTTAGCAAATTGCCCTTCAGCGATATATTGCCTTGCTTCTTGCGTACTCAGTTGAGAAAGCCATTGTTGATTCGGTTTGCCGTAATTAATGGCGACTTTTTCCACCGCAGTGAGAATCACCAAATAATCTGCCACCAATTTTTCTGCCAATACACAGCTTGCACTGTCTTTGTCAATCACTGCATTAATCCCTACCAAGCGACCTTGTTTGTCGCTCACCACCGGAATGCCGCCGCCCCCGCAAGTAATCACGATATGACCGGCATTCAATAAGGTTTTAATGGTTTCCAATTCACGAATCCGCATCGGTTTCGGCGAAGGCACTACAATACGATAACCGCGTCCGGCATCTTCCATACAGACAATGCCTTTGGCCTGCAACAGCTTCGCTTCTTCTTCCGTCATAAATTTGCCGATAGGCTTATCCGGATTCCGGAATGCCTGATCTTTAGGATCTACTTCGATTTGTGACAGAATGGTGCTGACTTTTTGGTCGATACTGCGGCTGAGCAATTCATATTTAATGGCATTTTGTAAATCAATGCCGATATAACCCTGACTCATTGCCACACTGGTCGGCAATGGTACTACATCACCGGTAGTTTTTGCATAGTCGTCCATGGCTTTTTGGATCATGCCTACTTGCGGGCCGTTACCGTGTGTAATCACGATATTTTTACCTTGTAATAAAATATCCACAATCACTTTGGCGGTTTTTGCAACCGCCTCGTGTTGTTCCGTTAAATTATTACCAAGGGCATTGCCGCCAAGTGCAATTACAATGGTTTCTTTTGTCATAATTACTCCCATTGCCGTTATTCGTTAAAGCCAAGTTTTTTTGCATAGGCCAAAATGGCTTTTTCAAAACAACTTATCGGTGGACGTACAGTCCCCGCACCAATTTGACCGAAACCGGCAACTTTATGGGCAATCCCTGTATTGATCACCGGTGTAATGCCTTTTTCGACCACCAAACGGGCATCAATACCTAAACAGGCACCTTGGAAATTCCAGTTCGGAATAATATAGTTCGGGTTGCGATCAATGCAGATTTCCTGCATATCGTTACTGGTACGCAAGGCATCTTCATAACCGCCGGCACCCACGAAACGGGTTACTGCCGGTGCGGCAATCATCGCCATACCGCCGACACCCACAGTTTCCGTAATGGCCGAGTCACCGATATCCGGGCAGGCATCTTCGCCATCATAACCGGTAAAATACAGACCTTGCGGTGTATTTACCGGCCCGACAAACCATTCATCGCCCATACCGGCAATGCGGATACCGAAGTGTACGCCGTTACGACACATTGCGGTCACAATCGTCCCTTCCTGCAGCGTGCGGGCACCGTCCATAATGGCTTTACCTGTTGCCATCATAATGTTTAAGAAGAACTGATCCGTATCCGCTAAGAATTTAATCACATCGTATTTATCCTGATCGTTCAAATCCATTGCGGTAATACGCGGTGCGACTTCTTTAAAGAAGGCTAAGGAAGCGGCTATATTGCGTTGATGAAATTCATCACCCATGGCGATAGCTTTCGCTACAAGCGGATTGATCGCTAAGCCGTTTTCCATGGAACGAACGGCTTTACCTAATGTCGGTCCAAGGACATCACGCATCCAACGTAAACGATTGATTACTTCTTCCGAATAGGCACCGAAACGTAATACTTTGCCGATACCTTCATTCATAGTACAGTAAGCAAAATTGCCATCGGTTTCGTTTTCTACAACCCACACCGGCATATTGGCAGTGGTAATGCCGCCCATTGGGCCTACCGCACCGACGTGGTGACATGGGATCAGTTTAATCTCGCCTGATTCTAACAACTGACGAGCCGATGCTTCATCCGTTGCCCATTCTTCAAATAATACGCCACCTACGCAAGAACCTTGCACGGTATGCGGCATATCTTTATATTCAATCGGCGGACCTGCGTGCAAGATCACTTTGCCTTCATTTAATGCCGGAATAACCATTTTCGCTCTTACGTTATCACGAATTATCGGAGCGGCTGCCACCACTTTGGCAATTACTTTACGGTTGCTGGCATCAATGTCTAAACTTTCATAATTTCTTAAGAAATTCAAGGTTTTGATAAGTTGGATATTGCCTCCTGCCGGCGGTGTCCAATTATATTGCACCGCTTCACAACCAAATTTTCTCGCCACATCGGCAAAACTGCTTAAACCGATATTAATAATTGCCGGTTTTTCCGATAATAAGCGTAATAAGCTTTCTGATGGTGCATTAATGGCTACATCACTCACCACTTTGGCTTTTATCGGTTTGACTGCTTCTTCAAAATCCAAACCGATGGCCTGCATTGCCGTTCTCACGGCAATTTTATTGGTTTCACAAACGATCACACCCGCCTCTTTTAATTTTTGTACGGCGGCATCATAACCTTGATAATCGTTGCGTGTTCCACATACAGTGGCAACGAAAAAGACTTTTCGATCAGCTTGCTGTGCTTTTTGTTTCAATGCGTTAATGGTTGGAATTAACGCTCCCGCCATATCTTCGTGAGAACCGTAGCCTAACACCACATCAAATAAAATCACGCCGGTAGAAGGATCATCAACGGCCTCCCGCATACATTCGATACGTTTTGCCGGATCGATCATCGGATGCGGTTTGCCTTGCGTGTAAACATCATCACCCAAGTCAATTACAATATGACCGTCTTGTTTAAACATAAAGCCGTCGGCTTTCGCACCGGATGCGGTAATATGCAAGCCGTCTTTCAACAACATTGCCGCTTCGCCTGCCAGTGTACCGCCGGAATAATAGGCTTTTAGGGTTTTATTCGCTGATTGCGGATAAAAATCGGCATTATTCACTGCAAAGTGCGGTTGATTTTCCGGTTGTTTTCCACGAACAAGAGAAACAGCCAAACGTGCCGCTTCGTCCAAGGTGTAAGCGTGGTAGAAGTTTTCTTCGTGATATTCCGGTTTCTCACCCAGAAATAAAGTGATCACAGGTTTGCTGAAACGGCTTAAACGGGCAGAAATTTTCTCACGTACGGCTTTTGCCGGCGGTTTGGAAATTACGATCAACACTTTCACGTTATCGTTTTGTTCCATTGCTTCAATGGTATCCAACATAGTGATACCGCCGATATCTTCGTATAAATCCCGTCCTCCGGTACCGATAGCATTTTCCACGCCTTCGCCGAGACGGTCGATAATGGTGGTCAGCTCTTGAATACCCGTACCTGAAGCACCGATAATGCCGATACTGCCCGGTGTTACGCTGTTGGTAAACGCCAAGGGAACACCTTTGATAATGCCCGTACCGCAATCCGGTCCCATAACCAATAAGCCTTTACTATGCGCTTTTTGTTTGAGACGTTTTTCATCTTCCACAGTAACATTATCGCTGAACATAAACACATGCAGCCCTTCATCTAATGCGCGATCCGCCTCTAATGCGGCATAGGCTCCCGGAATGGAAATCAATGCGAGATTGGCTTGCGGTAATTTATCCAGGGCTTTATTCCAGGATTTAACGCTTTCGTCACCGGATTTTATGCTGCTTGCTTTGGCTTTTTGCAATAAAAACGCTTCGGTTTTTTGCATAATCACATCCAACACACTGTCTTGCTCGACATCCGCCACCACAACCATATCATTGGCACCGGCTTCCATTAACTCCGGCGTATCTAAACCGCTCTGTTTGAAAATATCTTTATTGGCCGGTGTTGCCATCATAATGGAAACTTTATTCACGCCTTCAATAGTGGAAATAGCATTGGTAAGCAGCATTAACACCACGGAATCGTGATAGCTTCCTTTTTTTACGACTGTTTTTAACATATAGTCCTCTAGTTTTTAATGGGCTCTCTCATTCACGGGAGAAATTTTTGTATTTAAAGCAAATTAATCTGCGAATCTATTTTTATGATCATAGCGATTAAAATGAATATCATCACTGATTAAGTATTGATAGACCGAATCGACAATTTCAATACCGCCTGTGGCATAAGCATCGTTTTTACGTTTTTCTGCACGTTCACCCGGATAATAAACTTTATCAAACCCGGGTGCCGGAGCCATTTCATTTAATTCATCCAAAGATTGAGCCATATCGCTTCTGAATTTTTCCGCACCACAGAATCTGGCCGGATCGATAACAATGTGCATATGACCCAAACGGCGACCTTCTGATAAATCATGATACATGGATGATACGTGTTTGCCGAATGGTACGCCCAATAAAATACCGGAGAACACATCCACCATCATCATTAAACCATAACCTTTGGCACCGGAAATCGGCACTAAAGCATTTACTTTATTCGGATCGGTTACCGGATTACCCGCCTCATCTACCGCCCAAGAATCAGGAATATTTTCATTGCGTGAACGTTTATCTAAAATTTTACCCCACGCTTGTACGGTGGTTGCCATATCAAATACCACATTGCGATCATCAGCCGGTGCGGCAAAAGAAATAGGATTCGTGCCATAATAAGGTTCGGAACCGCCGTAAGGCACTGCCATTGGGTCAGATTGGCAGAATGAAATAGACAACAACCCTTCTTTCGCTGCCATTTCGGTGTAATAACCGATGGCACCGCTGTGTGAAATATTACGCACGCCCACAATGGCAATACCGGATTTTTTCGCCATTTCAATGGCTTTTTCCATAGCAAAAGTTGCCGCTACGTAACCGCAACCGTTATCCCCTTCAAAAATAGCGGAAGCCGGACCGGTTTCGTTCCATTCGAATTTAGGATCGTGAGTAATACCGCCTTTAAAAATACGCTCACAGTAATATTCCATGCGAACCGCACCGTGAGAATGATAACCCCGTTCATCTGACCAAGTAAGAATCTCTGCCGTAATATCGGCGTGTTGATCATTTAAGCCGGCTTTCATCAGTTTGTTTTTCATTAAACCTTTTAATTCATCTCTGGATAGTTTCATATTAAAGACCTTACTTAAAATTATAGTTGAACATCACGATTACATTCTTTTGAATAAATATAGACAAAATCTTCATCACCTACGGCATAACAGGCTTGCGGACAATAGGAATCCATAAACACATACTCGCCGGCCTGAACAGGAAGCCATTCATCATCTAAACGGTACATCCCTTTGCCGGATAGGAAATACATGCCGTGTTCTTGGAAGTGGGTCTCGATATAACCGTGTGATGCACCCGGTTTGAATAACAAAATATGCATATTCATATCAAACCCGAAATCCGCTGCCGCCGGCAATAAATCTTTGATCAAACAGGTTTCCATGCCTTCATATTGGTTATATGCAATTTCGTTCACATTACCGACTACAGTTGTAGCGGCATACCCTGCTAACGGAATATATCTTCTGCGGTGAATATAAATTTTGGTATCTTGAGCGGAATTATTGACGAAACTTAATACCTTATCGCTTGGGGAATAAATATAACCGCCGCTGGTTAATTCGGCTTCGATATCTTGGTTTTTAACGGTTAAGTTACCGCTAATGCAATAAACGAACACTTGAATACCTTCACCGCCCAACTGAGTATTTCCGCCCTGCGGATGTACCGTGGCAATGTAATCGGCAAAAGAAGCACCGAGTGCCGGTGATGAAAGAATACTAATATCACAATTGGAATAATATGGAATACTATTTTTGACTAATCCATCAGCCTCAAGTAACACAAAATTTTCTTTGCGAATAACAGAACGAGTCTCTAATAAGCCTTTTCTATAACCGGTTTGTCCATTTAAATACCCCATGACTTTCTCCTTAGTTTGTATCAGTTGATTTAACTATTTGTGCTTTCAATAACAGTTACTTATAATGAACCGCTATTATTGAATCTATGGAAATAACTATGTTGCAATCTATTGATATTCAAATAAATCAAATATCTATAAATAACAAAACTGCTGATATTCGGATGACAAAATATATTGACAGTGAAATTCCTCCAAAAGCCAGTATTTTATATTTTCACGGCGGCGGGTTACTGTATGGTACACGTAACGACCTCCCTTTGCTACATTTAGAATCATTTACTCAAGCAGGATTTCAAGTGCTTTGTTATGATTATCCGTTAGCACCGAAGGCTCAAATCGGTGAAGTTCTGCAATCGGTTTTAGATTCCATCCACAGCTATAACGAATCGCTTCCTTTTTTCTTATTCGGACGTTCTGCCGGTGCTTATTTAACGCTATTGGCCGCCACAAAATTTAATGCTGATGACAACTTCAAACCCAATGGCATTATTTCTTTTTACGGTTACGGGTTTCTCACCGACCATTGGTATGAAATCCCGAATTCCGCTTATTTGAAGATGCCTCACATCACGCCTGAAATCATCCCGACCTTATACGCCGATACGCTTATTACGCACGCTCCGATGGAGGGCTATTACAGTGCTTATATTTACGCCCGTCAGAGCGGCAAATGGAAAGAGCTGTTTTATCAAGGCCGAGATAAATTCTTTTATACGGATTTCACTTTACGTTTATGCGATAAGATCAATATACCGCTGTTTCTGACCCATGCTACCGGTGATCCTGATGTGCCATTTACCGAATTTAAAGCACTATGTGATAAATATTCTGTTCAACGATTTATTGCGTCTTCCGAGATGCATGATTTCGATCGCGATGAAAGTGCGGTACAAACTACGGAATTATTACAACATACCATTGATTTTATCAATAACTTAATTTAACTAGTTATATATCGGATCAGTGCTAACGCCTAATCCGATCTACAAAATTTTTAATTATTTGACCGCACTTTCCGCTAAAATAGTGCCTTCTCTAAATCGTTTGCATGACGGTAACGTTTTCATACAAATATAATACACAATCCCGCTAGGAATCGTGGCGGTTAAGAACGAAATATCCGCATTAACCAAGCCGATAACCGCACCGACGGAAATCGCAACAATCGCCGCCCAGTTCACCCCTTGACGATTACCGTCTTCATTATAAAGTTCGTCAATATCCACTTTGCGTTTGTGCATGATGTAGTAGTCCACCAACAATACCGCAAAAATCGGGCTGAAGAATACGGTATATAATAAAACGAAAATATCCAAACCGGCAGCGGATTTATCTGATGTAAGCAACCACGGACAAGTTGCAATAGCCAAAATACCTACTACTACAACCGCAGTTTTGTGTTTGATTTTAAACGCATCCATTAAAGCGTAAGTCGGTGGAATTACGTTACTTGCCAAGTTAGTGGTCATTTGTGCAAACAAAATAAAGACTAATGTGATGGTTACCAACACTTTATTATCCGCCGCTTGTGCAAACGCATTAATCGGGTTTGCAATACCGGTAGCACTGGAAATCATTAATCCGATAATCCCCATAAATACTGTGGTCGGAACCATTGCCAAGAAGTACACAGTCCCGCGTTTTGTGGATGAATAACCCGGTTTTAACTCACGCACATAATCACCGGCATTGAGCATTACCGTAACATTCACACCAAAGAACGCGACAATCGCGCTAATAAACGGAATGCCCCAAGTACCTTCCTTGTTGATTAAATTGGCTTCGATCACACCGCCGTATTTATTCATACACACATAAAACATATAGGCAAGTGATGCAACGATCACACAGGCACCGATATTTTCCAACCATTTTAAGCCGTGAAACCCCGTCATAGAAATAATGATTTGCAATAACTGAAACAGTAAGAAAAATAATACGGTATTATCGTAATCAAAAAGAGAAATGGAGATTTGATTAATAGCGGAGCCGCCCAACCAACTTTGTACGCCATACCAAACTATCGCGGGCAAACCACGCAACATTGCCGGTAAAATATTACCTTTGGTACCAAAAGCACTTTTTAGTTGAACCGCATAAGGTGCACCGGTTTTATAACTGAATTGGTCATTTAAACAAAGGCATACAATTAAAATCAACGAACCAATTAACATAGCGGTAAAGGCTTGGGTTAAGTTTAAACCTTTTTCGAGCTGACCTGAGCCTAAAGCAAAAGTACCGATGGATACACATCCCCCCAACCATAAAAAGAGATAAGAAGGTAAACCCATAATCCGTTTATGGGCCGGAATCGGCGATAAATCTGTTTTATCCGTCATAATAATTTTCTCCCAACATTAACGTGTAGGTTTTACAAATTTGCCATAACCAATAGCGTCTTCTTTATAAACGCCATTTTCAGCAACCACTTTACCGCGAATAATGGTGTACACTGCCGCCCCTTTACCCGTCAATCCGTTGAAACAAGTCACATGACCTTTAGTAAATAATTTCTCTTGTTCCACTTTCCATTCCTTTTCAGGATCGACAATCACGATATCCGCATCAAATCCTAGCTCAAACGCCCCTTTTTGACCATACAAACCAAAGAGCTTCGCCGGGTTATACCCCATCACTTTAGCGATCAAAGTCGGGCTGAATTTTCGTTGATGTACCACCATATCAAATACCATCGGTAAGAAGAACTGAATACTGTTTAAACCGCCCCAAGCCTGCCAAATATCTTTAGTGGCATTGTCTTTTTCATAATCCGCTGCCGGTGAGTGGTCACTACCGATGCAAGATAACGTGCCGTCTAATACATAATCCCAAAGTTTTTCCATATCTTCGCGTTTACGTAATGGCGGTGTACATTTTGCTTTGCCGCCTTGCTCAAACACAAAGTCTTCGGTAAACCCGAGATAATGCGGACAGGTTTCACCGGACACCGGTAAACCTTCATAAATGGCATCTTTAACCAATTGAGCCACCATTGGATGAGTAACATGACAAATATGCACGCGACCGCCCGTAGCACGAGACATATCAATAATATTTTTGGTCGCCACATATTCTACCCACACATCATGAGCATCTAAAAATTCACGAATTTTTTGTTCCTCCGTCAATCCTTGTTTAGCCTTAGCCTCTTTAACCCGCTCTTTCACCTGACCGAATTCTTCACAGTGAAAACCGGATAACGCATTAAACGGTTTTAAAATTTCCAGCGCTTTACGCACATTGCCTAAATTTACCGTAGGAAACAGATCACCGTTCGGGCAAGTAAAACCTTTGAATGCCGCTACGCCGCAAGCCTCAAGATCGGCTAAGTCGTTTACATTGCTTTTAATGGAATCAGGACTATCATCATAATCGCCCACAATACCGCCCCACAGTGCAAAGTCAATATAGGAATGCTGGCTGATTCGGTCATGTTTGAGTTTGAAAACATCTTTATTAATTAAGGAAGGATCATTATTGAGAGGCATATCGATGAGAGTGGTACATCCGGCTGAAACTGCGGCACGAGAACCGGTTTCAAAATCTTCACGATAGTTAAAACCCGGTTCATTCATATGTGCGTGACAATCAATAATACCCGGATAAACCAAATTACCTTTAGCATCGATCACTTGTTTGGCTTCAATTTCACTATCCGCAGATAAAAAAGCGGCGAATTTACCATTTTTCACAGCAATATTCGCCTCATAAATCCGATCGGGGGTAACCAGTTTTCCGTTTTTGATGACTAAATCATACATATATACCGTCCTTATAGAACCTTTATGGTGAAACAAATCAGTGTAGGTCAAGATAGAATATTTAATCGCAAAAAGACTTAAATTTATTTATTATCATAGAGATAAGTAAGAATCATAATCGAACTTGACAAAATAAATTCCAGCACGTAGATTAACGAGACATCAATCAATGAGACCATAGGCAATAACATATACGATAACGACATTTAAGACAACAGAAAATTTAATGTAATATTTTATAAAAAACTTAATAAAAGTGTGGCTTTTATGGAAAAACACCAAAACAACTCTAATTTTATACAATTTCATATAATTTCCACATCAACTCACGCATCGCATTATTTAAAAAACACACAACCCGTATTTGCACAAGTACATTCCATTTATTCCAATAGTATTAATCTCTTATTTAATAAACAATTATTCACACTGCAAACTCATTTGTCTCCACTTTCTCCGCTAAGCTTAATGACTTCATTAACCGAACGACAATTCACTCAACTCAACTGGCATGTTAATGATCATTTATTAATTGATTTCAAGCCGGACACACAATGTTATATTTATAATTCCACATTAACAGCGAATGTGTCGGCAAAAGAGCGGTCATTTTTTTATGAAAATTTGGCTTTTGAGCTATTAACTCAAACGGATAAACCGGGGTTAAGCCAATTATTATGCAGTATGCAACATCGCGATTTTCTACTAGATAACGTTCACCATTATTTAACTCAGACCCACAATGCATTTCAACAAAAAGCATTTCAAGAAGCCGCCTATTATTTAGTGAAGCTTATCGGTATAGGCATCGGCTTAACGCCGAGCGGGGATGATTTCCTGTGCGGCGTGCTTGCCGCTTTATATAATCTGGGTTTTCAGCAGACTATTTTTTACAAGCACTTATCTGAAGAAATTGAAAAACAGTTAAACCGAACGAATGATATCAGTGCGGCATTTTTACATTGTGCGTTGCAACATCAATATGCCGAATTTATCATTAATTTCTTCGCTGTTGACGAACAAATCTCATTGGTTCAAAAACAAAAGTTATTACAATCGTTTAAAAATATCGGACATTCCTCCGGTATCGATACATTATTTGGTATTTACTTTATTACTAATCTATTAAATAATTTAAATATATCGGTTTTTTATTAAAATAAAATTAAAAATAAGATAATTTTATTAAACGCAGCATTAAACAGAAATCTGGAAACCCATAACCAATAAGGAGTAATTACATGTTCGATCTTGTACTGACCAATGGCAAAATTGTTTTGTCTGATAGCATATTCAACGGCACTATTGCCGTAAAAGACGGTAAAATTGCCGCAATTCTCGATTCAGCCAACATTCCGGAAGCACGAAAAACGATTAATGTAAACGGAAATTATATTTTTCCCGGTGCCATTGATACCCATGCCCATTTAAATGATCCCGGTTATGAATGGCGGGAAGACTACGAACATGGTACAGCTGCCGCAGCAATTGGCGGCTATACAACCGTTATCGATATGCCGCTCCAAAATGAACCCGCATTAACCAATGCGGCTATTTTTGATAAAAAAATCGAAAAAGTTTCGCCAAATGCTTATATTGATTACTGTTTCTGGGGCGGTTTGGTACCAACCAATTTAGACGATTTAAAAGGTTTAAATGAAAAAGGTTGTGTGGCTTTTAAATCATTTATCGGTCCGGTTTCACCGGATTACGCATCGCTAAACTACGGTCAAACTTATGAAGCCATGCAACGTATTCAAAAATTTGACGGCAGAGCCGGATTCCATTGCGAAGATTTTTCTACCATCAAATGGCAGGAACAACGTATTAAGAACGAAGGGCGGTTGGATTGGCAGGGATTTTTAGATTCTCGCCCGCTTATTGCGGAAATATTAGCCACCGTAGATATTATTGAAATCGCTAAAGCAACCGGCTGTAAAGCACATATTTGCCATGTCAGCCATCCAGATGTAGCACAGCGTATCAAAGAAGCCCAACAACAAGGCTATGACATCACGGCGGAAACCTGTGCACATTATTTATGTTTCAGCGAACAAGATGTGATTGAAAAAGGCCCCTTATTTAAATGTGCGCCGCCGTTACGTTCATCTTCTGATGTAGATAAATTATGGGAATATGTGATTGACGGTACATTTAGCGGTATTGCGAGTGACCATTCACCTTGTTCTTATGATGAAAAATATAATGAAATTCTCGGTCGAAAAATCAATAACGTCTTTGATGTATGGGGCGGTATCAGCGGTATTCAAAGCTGTTTCCAGGTAGCCTTCTATGAAGGCTGTGTGAAACGCGGGGTTTGTCCGACGGTGCTGGCTAATTCTATGGCTAAATTACCGGCCAAAGCCTTCGGCATCTACGGACAAAAAGGTGATATTCGCGTTGGTTTTGATGCGGATTTCACTATTGTAGATCCGAATCAAGAATGGGAAATCACTGCCGAATCATTACATTATGTAAATAAAATGTCTGCTTATGTAGGTAAAACAGGCAAAGGGCTTCCGGTTTGTACTATCGTCCGCGGTCAGGTAATCGCTGAAAATGGTCAACTTACTGATAGCAAAGGCTTCGGTAAACTTATCACAAAAGGAGCATAACATGATTGATAACAAAGAACTCAGCGCCGAATTGGCGAAAGAGACGGATATCGATCTTCAGCCGACTTCAAAACGTATTATGGATCCGCTTTCTTATGCCGCTAGCTTTTTAGGGGGCTGTGTATCTATCGGGACATTCTCCATGGGTGCAAGCCTCATCGGTACATTAACCATCAGCCAAGCGATTATTGCCATGTCTATCGGTTGCCTGGTCATCGCTATCGGTTTGGTCTTAATCGGTAATGCCGGGCATAAATACGGGATTCCGTTTACTATTCAGTTAAGAACCAGTTTCGGTACTTCCGGTGTGAAAATCCCCGGTTTATTACGGGGTATTCCGGCAATTGTGTGGTTCGGTTTCCAAAGCTGGGTAGGTGCCGGTGCAATTAATATGTGCTTAAACATTCTATTCGGTATTGATAACCTTGTCGTTGTTTACGTATTATTTACCGCACTTCAAGTGGCTTTATCCATTAATGGCTTTACTGGAATCAAATGGCTGGAAAACATTTGCAGCGTGTTCTTGATCGGCATTTTAGCTTATATGCTTTATATTGTGAACACACAGTTCTCCGTAGAAATCGGCAACCGATTCTCTGAAATCACCGGGTCTTGGGGTTTGCCTTTCTGGGCGGCAACTACTGCATTCCTAGGTATTTATTCCACCATGATCCTGAATGCTTCCGACTATGCCCGCCATGTCACCCATAAAACAGGACCTGTTGCTACGGGTAGCATTTATACATTATCTATTCTTCCGGTAACACTATTTATGGGATTAATCGGCTTATTAGTAACGGCCGCAACAGGCAACAGTGATCCGGTAGAAGTCTTTGCTACAGCCATGGATAATAAATTCTTAACAGTAGTTACCTTATTATTCATCGCTTTCGCTCAAGTCACCACTAACGTATTAAACAATATCGTACCGCCGGCTTATATTTTAATGGATTCCTTCAAAATGAAATGGTCACACGCTACCATTTTAGTGGGTATTCTTTCTATGTGTGTAATGCCATGGAAACTGGTGACTGCCGAATCTGCCGAAGGCTTATCATTATTTATCAAAATCTACTCGGCTTTCTTAGGCCCTATTTTTGCCGTGATGGTAGTTGACTACTATATTTTGCGAGGCAGAAAACTAAATGTAAATGATGTTTACAATAAACAAGGTATCTTCAAAGGTATTAACCGGGCCGCCATTATTGCTATTGCGGTAGGTTCATTATGTTCACTTATTGTCGTGGACCTATCTTGGTATGTCAGCTTAATTCCATCAGGTTTAACTTATTACGTTCTGATGAAAACCCTAAAAAGTGCGGAATCTTTCCGTAAAGGAACGATTTTTGAGAAATAATCTTACGGCATAAAATATATACTGACTTTTCCCAACCAACATCATCGCTCCCATCGGTTCGGGCAGTATGAATAACGCTGAATAATTCTATATTAAACAAAGTAAAAAAGGATTGCGTCTTTCAACACAATCCTTTTTTACTCAATTTAATCAATACGAATTATTTTTCAGCATCACGATAAACCGCTAACGCAGCGGCTACAGCATCACCTGCAGGCACTTTCACGCCATGGTTTAATAATACCGCTTCTAATGCACCTAATGTCAACAACATATTACGTTTTTGGCTGGAATAACCCATATTACCGATACGAATTACTTTGCCGTCAAGCGGACCAAATGAAGTGGCAACCTCAATACCAAAATCATTCAGCATACCACTGCGTAATTGCGGGCCGCTAATACCTTGCGGAATTTCAACCGCAGTTACTACCGGCGCTTTGTGTTTTCTGTCACCGAAAATTTTCAATCCCATCGCATCAAGACCGGCACATAATGCTTTGTCATTTAAAATATGACGGGCAAAACGATTTTCCAAACCTTCCATCAAAATACACCGTAATGCTTCATGCACACCATATTGATGCGTTGTCGCTTCCGTATGATGATTCAAACGACGCGGGCTCCAATAATCCTGTAATTGAGCCAAATCCAAATAATTGCTTGGAATCGGCGGTAATTTACCATCAATATCAGAATCCGTGCGAATCCCTTTTTCAACGCGTTTACGTTTTGCCACGATATCTTCAATACGCTTGTTATAAGTAATCAATGCCGTGCCCGATGGTGCGGAAATACATTTTTGCGTACCGCCGATACAAGCATCAATATTCCATTCGTCCACACGAATATCCACACCGCCGATAGTAGCCACGGTATCGACTAATAACATCACATCGTATTGTTTACAGATACGGCCGATATCTTCCAACGGTTGCATCATTGATGTAGACGTTTCACCGTGAATAATCGCAACGGCTTTATAACCGCCTTTTTTTAATTCCGCTTCAATTTCTTCAGGCTCAAAAACCGTCCCCCATTCTCTTTCGATAACGGTGATGTCCGCACCGCTACGCTCAAGGATCTCATTTAATAAATAACCGAAACGGCCGAATGCCGGAATTAATACTTTATCCCCCGGGCAAATCGCACCGGTCAGCACAGTTTCAATACCGCCGCGAGAAGTCGTATCCACCAAATAAGTTTGCTCATTTTTAGTTTGGAATAAACGACGTTCCATTTCCATGGTTTCCGTCATAAGTGCGGTAAATTCCGGATCAAATTGGCCTAAAATCGGTGCAGACATCGCACGCAATACACGCGGATCCGCATCTGTCGGGCCGGGACACATTAATAAACGCGGAGATGGGTTAATTTCTTTAAATTGCATAATACTCTTTTCCTGTATCAACTTAATTATCATAAAAGAGAACCATTCTATAAAAAATAGTATTATTTCTCAACGTTTCCTTAAATTTCTTTGATATTTTTTAAAATAAAATCAATATTTCCTATATTTTTTATATTAATATTCAAAATAAAGATTTATCAGGAAGACAATTCAAGACGATAGACAAGAAAACAGCTAAAGTGCGGTCGTTTTTTAAAAAATTTATAGAAACTTCCGTAGGAGAAAATATTTTAGACACAAGCCGTTTCAATCGGCAATCCTGCCCGATGCCAGCCTTCAAACCCACCAATAACGCTGAACACATTATCGTAGCCCTGTTCAACTAAAAACTGTGCGACGTTTCGACTGCTGATGCCGTGATAGCAGCTGACAATGATCGGATCATCATAATCATATAAATTCCGGAATTCGCCATAACTTTGATTGGTGAGATGAAACGCCCTTTGCGGGCGGCTGTATTGAAAATGCATGGCATCACGCACGTCCACTAACACGGCGTTCTCGTCATTCATCATCTGCCACGCTTGCTGCGGGCTGATTTCAGTAAATTGTGCCATAATGAACCTGTTTTTCTATAAAGTGCGGTAAGATTTTACAGTATTTTAACAAATACCGAAAATCTTGCCAAATTGAACCGCACTTTCGTTTTACCAATTTCCCATTAAGTAGTAAACTACATGACATTATTTTTAGCAAAATCAATGGTGATACTATGAAAAATTATTTAATTGCCCCGTCTATTTTATCTGCGGATTTGGCTCGTTTAGGCGATGATGTGCGGCAAGTACTGGCTGCCGGTGCGGATGTGATTCATTTTGATGTGATGGATAACCATTATGTGCCAAATTTAACGTTCGGTCCGGCTGTCTGCAAAGCTTTGCGTGATTACGGTATCACCGCCCCCATTGATGTACATTTGATGGTGAAACCGGTTGATCGCATTATTCCGGATTTCGCAAAAGCCGGTGCAAACTATATTACTTTCCACCCGGAAGCCAGTGAGCATATTGACCGTTCGTTACAGCTGATCCGCGATTGCGGATGCAAATCAGGTCTGGTTTTTAATCCGGCAACACCGCTAAGCTATTTGGATTATGTAATGGATAAAGTGGATATCATCTTATTAATGTCCGTTAATCCGGGATTCGGCGGACAATCTTTTATCCCGTCAACCTTAGATAAACTCAAACAAGCCCGTCAACGTATTGATGCAAGCGGTTTTGATATTCGTTTGGAAGTGGACGGCGGTGTGAAAACTAACAATATCGCCGAGATCGCCCGTGCCGGTGCGGATATGTTTGTCGCCGGTTCCGCTATTTTCGACCAACCGAATTATCAAAAAGTTATTGATGAAATGCGAGCAGAACTTGCTAAAGTCTGTGGTGACTTGGTGTAACTATTTAAATTACAAGGAAAAATAAAATGTCTCAATTTAAAGTAATCGGTTTCGATTTAGACGGAACCTTGGTAAACAGCCTACCGGATTTGGCTCTTTCAGTAAATTCGGCTTTGACAGAATTCGGTTTACCGCAAGCAGAAGAAAACCGTGTGATGACCTGGATCGGCAAAGGAGCAGATATCTTAATCGGTGAAGCGTTGGCTTGGGCGAAAGCGGAATCGGGCAAAACACTTAATGATGACGAAATCAAACAGCTGAAATACCGTTTCGGCGTATATTACGGCGAAAATCTCTGTAATGTGAGTCGGTTATACCCGAACGTAAAAGAAACCTTAGAGCAATTAAAAGCAAAAGGCTATATTCTTGCCGTGATCACCAATAAACCGACTAAACACGTAGAACCGGTATTGGCGGCTTTTGGAATCGATCATTTGTTCAGCGAAATGCTAGGCGGCCAATCGCTGCCAGCCATTAAACCGCATCCGGGGCCGATGTATTATTTATTCGGCAAATTCGGTATCTATCCGAAACAAATGTTATTTGTGGGCGACTCAAAAAATGATATTCTAGCGGCACATTCCGCTGGTTGTCCGGTAGTGGGCTTAACCTACGGCTACAACTACAACATTCCTATCAGCGAAGCCAACCCGGACTGGGTGTTTGACGATTTCGCCGATATTTTAAAAATTGTATAAGGAACTCAAATGACAAAACCTATTGTATTCAGCGGCGTACAACCGTCCGGCGAACTGACTATCGGTAACTACATGGGAGCATTGCGTCAATTCGTAGCAATGCAAGACGATTACGATTGCCTGTATTGTATCGTAGATTTGCATGCCATCACCGTACGGCAAGACCCCGCAGCACTACGCAAAGCCAGTCTTGATGTGTTAGCGTTATACTTGGCCTGCGGTATCGATCCGGAAAAAAGCACGATTTTCATTCAATCCCACGTACCGGCTCACACGCAATTAGCTTGGGTGCTGAATTGCTACACCTATTTCGGTGAAATGGGTCGTATGACTCAATTTAAAGACAAGTCTGCCCGCCACGCCGATAACGTAAACGTCGGCTTATTTACTTATCCCGTGCTGATGGCCGCGGATATTTTACTCTATCAGGCCAACCAAGTGCCGGTGGGTGAAGACCAAAAACAACACTTAGAAATTACTCGCGATATTGCTAATCGTTTCAATGCTTTATATGGCGATATTTTTGCAGTGCCGGAAGTATTTATTGCTAAATCCGGTGCTCGCGTGATGTCTTTACAAGATCCCGAGAAAAAAATGTCGAAATCCGACGATAACCGCAATAATGTGATTAGCTTATTGGAAGATCCGAAAGCCGTAGCGAAAAAAATCAAACGTGCCGTGACGGATTCCGATGAACCGCCGGTTATTCGTTACGACCGCGTAAATAAAGCCGGTGTATCGAACTTATTGGATATTCTTGCCGGTGTGACAGGTAAATCCATCACTCAATTAGAAGCGGAATTTGAAGGTAAAATGTATGGTCATTTAAAAACCGAAACAGCAGAACGTGTATCCGAAATGCTGAGTGGTTTACAAGAACGCTTCTGGAAATTCCGTAACGATGAAGCCTTATTAAATAAAATCGCCGCAGAAGGGGCGAGAAAAGCCAATGAACGGGCGGAAGCCACATTACGTAAGGTGTACGATGCCGTCGGATTTACCTTAGGGCAATCATAGGAACTTAGAAACTATATGAAAAAAGGGCGTAATGGACAAAAATGTGGGATTTTTATCCCTCTTCTCCCGTAAACGGGAGAAGGTTTGTCAACAGCCTGAGGATTAAGTTCAATGAACTTAATCCTTTTCTTTTATACCCGACCTGCGACATCAAATCACAACAATACCATATCATCTCGATGAATGGCGACCGGACCGTATTCATAACCGAGAATGTTTTCAATATCTTGTGATTTTTTGCCTTTGATTTGTTGTAACGCATCGCTGTTATAACGCGGCATTCCCAGTGCAATATTTTTACCTTGTTGAGTGCGGATCATCACCACTTCGCCACGGGAAAAACGCCCTTCTACCGTAGCAATACCGGCAGGAAGCAGCGATTTACCCTGATTAAGCAGTGCGCTTTCCGCACCTTTATCAATCGTCAGAAAACCCACTCTCGGTGCGGCAAACAGCCATTGCTTACGGCTTTCCAAATGATCGGAAAGTGCGGTAAATTTTGTCCCGATTTCAGCGCCCAGGGCAAGATCGGTAATCACATTATTGCGGCTGCCCGGTGCGATAATGGTTTCAATACCGGAACGGGTTGCCACATCTGCTGCGATAATTTTTGTAATCATTCCGCCCGTACCTAAATTAGTGCCGCTACCGCCTGCAATAGAACGGATATGATCGGTGACTTTATCCACCACCTTGATTAATTCGGCATCAGGATTTGAACGGGGATCACTGTCAAACAACCCTTGTTGATCCGTCAATAAATAAAGTTGATCCGCCTGCACCAAAATTGCCACTAATGCCGATAAATTATCGTTATCGCCTACTTTAATTTCGGCGGTGGCCACGGCATCATTTTCATTGATCACTGGAATAATATTATTATCCAACAAGGCATGCAATGTATCGCGGGCATTTAAAAAACGTTCGCGATCTTCAATATCCGCACGACTTAATAAAATCTGCCCGATATGAATTCCATAAATATCAAACAGTTGCTCCCAAGTTTGAATCAGTTGGCTTTGTCCGACTGCAGCCAATAATTGTTTTGAGGCAATAGTCGGCGGTAATTGCGGATGACCGAGATAATCCCGACCGGCAGCAATAGCACCGGATGTGACAATCACCATATTAAAGTCCGCTTTTTGTAACTGAGCAATTTGTCGTACGATTTCCAACATTTGCGGACGATCAAGTTTCGGACTGCCTGATGTTAATGTGCTAGTTCCGAATTTAACAACAATAGTCTTCTTTTTATTTAACATAGTTCAGGTTTACTTCTATTGTTGCATCATAAAATGCAATGCATGACGGGATAGAATCAATGATTTACGATACTTAATATGATGCATTCGTCTTGTTCTTCTTTGCAATGACAGAGATTTTGTTCGTTTAAAAAAAGATTTACGTCTTGCCATTATTTATTCTCCTGCTTTTCCTCTGCTTTTATTTGTTTATTTTCAGTTTCCGATTTTATTACTGCTTGATTTTCCGGTATTTCTGCGTTTCTCTCTGCAATTACCGTCTGTGTCGTTACATGAGCCTGTGTGTTCGCCTGCTCTTCCTGCACGCGGTGATAATTCATAATACTGTTCATGTAACGACGGATATTTTCCACATATTGATAAGCCTCATAACCACGGGCGTAGCCATACTTGAGCTTACTATAATATTTCTTTTCCGCCAAGAGCGGTAAGTTTTTCTTTACATCTAGCCAATTATCGGGATCACCGCCCAACTCTTTAGTTAAACGCCGCACATCCAATAAATGTCCCAAGCCCATATTATACGCCGCCAACGCATACCAAATACGGTCTTCCTGAGGAATGGTTTCCGGCATTTGATTCATCAGCAAATGCAAATATCCCGCACCGGCCTTAATACTCTGCTCTGCATTGATTCGATTGGTGATTTTCATGCGATCCGCCGTATCTTTAGTGAGCATCATAATACCGCGAACACCGGTAGGTGATGTGGCATCTTCCACCCAATGCGACTCCTGATAAGCAATAGCAGCCAGCAATCGCCAATCTAAATCGCCGCGATATTTCTCAAAGTGCGGTTGATATTTCGGCAGAATTTTCTCAATTGCCTGTAAATACGAACGGGTATCCACATAATCGAAGTTACTGAAATGATTAAAATATTTTTCTTCAATACGGGCGATCAAACCGCTTTCAATAGCACCATTCATAAAATCCAACAACGCCGATTGCAGCTCGCTGTATGAACTGGTGGGCAAATACCAATGCACGGAAGATTCATCAGTTAAATCGAAAGCCACATCAATTTCCGGACGAATTTGTTGCACGGCAGAAATATCAATGGAATTAGCAATAGTATAATCCAGTTGACCATTCGCTACTTTAAGCAATAATTCTTCTTGATTCAGCGACTTCTCTGTTGTCCATTGCAAATCGGAATATTTCAACTTGGCATCCTGCAAAAGTGCGGTCAGTTCCGAGCCATTTATGATGGCTAATTTGCCTTTAATATCGCCCAACGATTTCGGTCTCACTTCGCCTTTGCGATAGGCAAGTTGCCACGATGCGGAATAATACGCCGGCCCGATTTGGTAACGATCGGCTTTTTGCGGTTGAAATAATAAATTGGCGGCGGCAATATCAATATCATTATTTTCCAACGCATCGAACAATTCATCGCTATTACTCATGACTTTCACATCAAGCCCCACGCCCAAATAATCGGCAAAAGCACGACTAAGCTCATATTCCAAGCCGGATTGTCCTTCCGAACCGATAAAATATGAAACCGAATTATTGATAGTTCCCACTGTCAATTTTTTCTGTTGTAAAATCGCACTGTAATGGTTTTCTTCCGACTGCATAATCCGCTGCCACGGAAACACCATATCTATTGCCCAAAGCAGTAGGGCAATCGCCACGATACTACGTAAAAATAAGCCTTTCAAAGAACCTCAATTATTCTATTTATAAATTAATTTTGTTGATTTTTACATATTAGTTACACAAATAGCAATTTTGTTCAATCTTTTTTTACATCAAAATACGCAAACGTTTTCGTTTTTCCGCCCTTTCCTTTATAATATCCTCAATTTTTTTGTACAACTCAACTTTGGTGAAACTCCTATGTTACAAATCTTCCGTGGCTCGCCAGCCCTTTCCGAATTCCGTATTAATCAATTATTAGCACGTTTTGAAAAAGCAGCATTGTCGGTGAAATCCGTTTATGCTGAATACGTGCATTTCGTCAATTTAAATGAAAAATTGACCGCACTTGAAGAAAAAGAGCTCACCGAATTATTGCATTATGGTCCAACGTTAGCAGAACATGAGCCGAAAGGCGAAACCTTTATCGTGATTCCTCGCATCGGCACAATTTCCTCCTGGTCTTCCAAAGCCACCGACATTGCTCATAACTGCGGCCTAAGCAAGGTGCAACGTATTGAACGCGGACTTGCCTATTACTTTGAATTTTCAACTGAATTAGACACAGAAAAAACAGAAAAACTGACCGCACTTTTGCACGATCGCATGATGGAAACCGTGATTCGTATCGAAAGCGAAGCACAAGCGTTATTCCAACAACAAGAACCTAAACCATTTACCACTGTTGATGTATTAACCGGCGGCCGTCAGGCGTTGGAAGCGGCAAATGTGGAGTTAGGCTTGGCGCTGGCGGAAGATGAGATTGATTATTTAGTGGAAAATTTCACCGCACTTGGGCGCAATCCGAATGATATTGAGCTGTATATGTTTGCGCAGGCAAACTCGGAGCATTGCCGCCATAAGATTTTTAATGCGGATTGGGTGATTGACGGTGAAAAACAGGAAAAATCCCTGTTTAAGATGATTAAAAATACCTTTGAGAAAACGCCGGATTATGTGCTTTCCGCCTATAAAGACAATGCGGCGGTGATGGAAGGTTCGAAAATCGGGCGTTTCTTTCCCGATCAGGACGGGCAATATCGTTATCACAACGAAGAGGCGCATATTTTAATGAAGGTGGAAACCCATAATCACCCGACGGCAATTTCGCCGTTCCCGGGGGCGGCAACGGGCTCGGGCGGTGAGATTCGTGATGAGGGTGCAACAGGTCGTGGTGCGAAGCCGAAAGCCGGTCTTGTGGGCTTTTCTGTGTCGAATTTGGTGATTCCGGGCTTTGAGCAGCCTTGGGAAAATCCGCTTTCTAAGCCGAGCCGTATCGCTTCGGCATTGGATATTATGATTGAAGGCCCTTTAGGCGGTGCAGCGTTTAATAATGAATTTGGTCGTCCGGCGTTACTCGGTTATTTCCGTACTTATGAGGAAAAGGTCAACAGCTTTGGCGGCGAGGAAGTGCGCGGCTATCATAAGCCGATTATGCTTGCCGGCGGTATTGGCAATATTCGTGCCGAACACGTGCAAAAAGGGGAAATTCCTGTCGGGGCGAAATTGGTGGTGCTGGGCGGGCCTGCGATGAATATCGGCTTGGGCGGCGGTGCAGCATCGTCGATGGCATCCGGTAAGTCAAAAGAGGATTTGGATTTTGCTTCCGTGCAACGGGATAATCCGGAAATGGAGCGCCGTTGTCAGGAGGTAATCGACCGCTGCTGGCAGTTAGGCGAGGATAATCCGATTGCCTTTATTCACGATGTGGGCGCAGGCGGTTTATCCAATGCGATGCCGGAATTGGTGCACGATGGCGGACGGGGTGGCAAATTCGAGCTGCGTGATATTTTGTGCGATGAAAAAGGAATGTCGCCGTTGGAAATTTGGTGTAATGAATCGCAGGAGCGCTATGTGCTGGCGGTTGCGCCGGATAAATTGGCGGTGTTTGAGGAATTTTGTCGCCGTGAACGTGCGCCTTATGCGATTATCGGTGAGGCAACGGCGGAAGAACATCTAACCTTGCACGATGCGCATTTTGACAATAATCCGATTGATTTACCGATGAATGTGTTATTGGGAAAAACGCCGAAAATGACCCGTAATGCGGCAAAAAGTGCGGTTGAAAATGCGCCGGTTTCGCAAGAGGGGATTCAGCTAAAAGAAGCGCTACATCGGGTGTTACGTTTGCCTGTGGTGGCGGAAAAAACCTTCTTAATCACCATTGGCGACCGCTCGGTCACCGGAATGGTGGCACGTGATCAGATGGTCGGCCCGTGGCAAATTCCGGTGGCGGATTGTGCCGTCACCACAGCGAGCTTGGACAGCTATTACGGCGAGGCGATGGCAATGGGCGAGCGTGCACCGGTTGCCTTATTGGATTTCGGCGCGTCGGCACGCCTTGCCGTGGCGGAGGCAATTACCAATATTGCGGCAACGGAAATCGGCGATATTAAACGCATTAAATTATCGGCAAACTGGATGTCCGCCGCCGGTCATAAAGGCGAAGATGCCGGGCTTTATGAGGCGGTTAAAGCCGTGGGCGAAGAGCTTTGTCCGGCATTGGGGCTGACCATTCCGGTGGGCAAGGATTCGATGTCAATGAAAACCACGTGGAATGACGATGGCGAACAAAAAACCGTCACCGCACCGCTTTCTTTGGTGATTTCCGCCTTTGCTCGTGTGGAAGATGTACGCAAAACCGTGACACCGCAATTACGCACCGACAAAGGCGACAGCCGTTTGTTGTTAATTGATTTGGGCGAAGGCAAAAATCGCTTGGGCGCCACCGCACTTGCGCAGGTTTACAAACAATTAGGCGACAAGCCGGCAGATGTGGTGAATGCGCAAACCTTAAAAAATTTCTTTAACGCAATGCAAGCCTTGGTTGCCCAGCAAAAATTGCTTGCCTACCACGACCGTTCGGACGGTGGGTTAGTGGTGACGTTGGCGGAAATGGCGTTTGCCGGCAACTGCGGCGTTTCTGTGGATATTTCAGCGCTTGGCGATAATGATTTAGGCGTGTTGTTCAATGAAGAATTGGGCGCAGTGATTCAGGTTCGGGAAAGTGATTTAAATGCCGTGCGTGAGGTTCTAAGCCAACACGGTTTAATCCATTTAACCAAGGAATTAGGCCTGGTAATGGATAACGATCATTTTGAAATTGTGCGTGGCGTTAAAGTATTACTCAGCGAAAAACGCTCCGAATTGCGTGGTATCTGGGCGGAACTGACCCATCAAATGCAACGCCTGCGTGACAATCCGGAATGTGCCGATCAAGAGTTCGCTGCGAAAAAAGACCCGAATAACAAAGGGTTATCCGTGCATTTAAGTTATGACGTGAATGAAGACATTGCCGCACCTTATATTGCCAAAGGCGCCAAACCACGTATTGCAATTTTGCGTGAGCAAGGAGTAAACAGCCATTACGAAATGGCGGCGGCATTTGATCGTGCCGGCTTCGATGCCATTGACGGACATATGTCCGACCTAATGAGCGGCAGACGAAACCTCAAGGATTTCAATGCGTTAGTCGCCTGCGGCGGCTTCTCTTATGGCGACGTACTGGGCGCCGGCGGCGGTTGGGCAAAATCGATCCTATTTAATACCGCACTTCGTGATCAGTTCAGCCAATTCTTTGCCAATCCAAACACCCTTGCTTTAGGGGTGTGCAACGGCTGCCAAATGATTTCCAACCTTGCGGAAATTATCCCGGGAACCGAAAACTGGCCGCGTTTCGTGCGCAATAAATCGGAACGTTTTGAAGCCCGTGTCGCAATGGTGAAAATCAACGACACCGGATCGCTTTGGTTCCAAGGAATGGCAGGCAGCCATATGCCGATTGCGGTTTCCCACGGCGAAGGTCAAACCGAGTTCAAAACTCTCGAAAATCTGACCGCACTTCGTGCCCAAAACTTAATCGTCGGTCAATATGTGGACAGCCTCGGCAACCCAACCGAACAATACCCGGCAAACCCGAACGGCTCAACCGACGGTATCACCATCATCACTAACCTAGACGGCCGCATCGCTGCAATGATGCCACACCCTGAACGTGTATTCCGAGCAGTCAGCAACTCTTGGTATCCGGAAGATTGGAGCGAAGACGGCGCTTGGATGCGGATGTTTAGGAATGCGAGGGTGGTGTTGGGATAATAAATAATAGGGCAAAGTATGTTCTTTGCCCTGTTTAATTAATAAATAGGTAAATTATATGGAAAATAGATATATTCATATAGATAAAGCTTATGATTTCTTAGTGGAGAGAGAAAACTTAGATGATACTTTCAACATAAAGGAATTATCATATTATTCAGGTTTAAGTGAGAGTACCTGTAAAACATATTTATCTAAAAAGTGGTATCAATATATAGAAAAAAGCAATTTTGAATATATTGTTAAAACTTTGAAAACAATAAGCAAAGAGCAATTCAGAAGTATTTCCTCTCAAAAGAATAGTTTCGATATAAATAGAGTGGAATATGGTAAATTACTAAACAAAGCAAGAGAATTTGCACTACTTGCTGTTTCAATATATAACAATCCTTTTACAGAATTTAAAACTTACGGCTTTATAGTTAATATAATAATTGCTTATACATCTTTATTTCATGCTATTTTTGAAAGAAGAAATGAAGTTTACTACTATAAAGGTAAAAATGGGGATTTTAAGATAATTGACGGACAGGAAAAAGCTTGGGAATTATCAACTTGCTTAGATAAATATTGGATAAATTCCAATAAACCAGAAAAGAGCAATTTAGATTTTTTAATAAAGCTAAGAAATAAAATTGAACATAGGGGATTACCTGCAATAGATATAATGGTAGCAGGTGAATGTCAAGCTGCATTGAATAATTTTGAGCTATTGCTAGTTAGAGAATTTGGAGAGAAATATGCATTAGGAACAAATCTAGCTATCGCAATGCAATTAAATAATATCTCATCACAAGCTCAAATTAAGGCAAGAAAGGAATTCCAAACTCAAGCCTATCAAGATATTAAGAAATTTATGGATAGCTATCGGGGAAGTTTAAATGAAGATATTATAAATAGTCAGAATTATAGAATATCCGTGTATTTAATACCTAAAATATCAAATAACATTAATTCTTCTGATTTATCTATTGAATTCATTCATGTAGATTACTTATCTGATGAACAGAAAAAAAACTATGAACATGCTATAAGTTTTCTAAAGCAAGTTGAATTTCCTTATAAATTTAAGCCGTCTAGAGTTGTAGAGCTTATAAAAGAAAAAATACCTACATTTAACATTCATAAACATACAGAGTGTTGGAAAAAATATAATGCTAGACCGAACTCTATTGATACTAAGTTTAAAGGCGAATACTCAGCTTATATTGAAGGATATGATTCTTACTTATATTCTAAAAAATGGGTTGATTTTTTAATTGGGGAATTATCTAAGTAGGTATTCAATTATATGAATTTTAAGAATATATCTGAGCATATGAAAAGATTAGGACTATCTGCATTACAACAGAAAATAAGGCAATTTTACGCTGTTTGTCTTAAATCTTTCGTGTTTACATCCAAGCGAAACTAGTATGCAGGGAAAATTGAAATTCGCAGGTTGGTCGAATAATTTCAGAGAAGAGTTACTATTTGGTGTTCAGGCAGAATAAAAAAGTATGCGGTTGCCCTGATAATTTAGAATGGAAAAGGTATAAAAGATTATCAAAAATAAATTTTTATAGTATAATCTCAACTACTCTTTAGCGTTTGTAAGCAAATTGCTCAGTCAGGTGTTTAGCTAGACTCAAATTTATTGATTAGATTTAGGATGCGTTAGAAAATTTTCTATCGATCCTGGATTCGGAGCGATAGAAAATTTTCTAACGCGGCCTTTAGTAAAGAGTATCTTCAGAAGGCAGTCTACTTTATGTGGATTGCCTTTTTTATGAATTGTAAGATTTTAATATATGAATAAAAATAAGTATGAAGATATACTAATAGATCTGTATGGTTCTTATGAGCTTAAACAATTTATAGTCCAACTGAGTGAGCAAAAAATATTTGTTTGTGGAGGGTATGTCGATATAAAAAATCCGCCTCCAAATAGTTTCAGAGAATATTTTTTTGAGAGAGCTGCCTCTAGTAATCCTGAATTAGAATCATTATTAATTATGGCAGAATCATTTAAGGATTACTTACAAGATGGTTTATATAATGATTTATTAACTTTCGAAACTGATATTGCTCATATATCAGCGTTAATAATAATTTTTTTAGAAAGTCCTGGTTCTCTGGTTGAATTAGGGTTATTTTCAAACAAATCTGACTTTTATAATAAACTATTAATTATTACGCCTAATACAGAAAGTAAAGATTCTTTCATTTATTTAGGTCCATTGACTCATATAAAAAGAAAGAATGATAAGTTAGTATTAAGCTATCCTTTCCCCAAAAAAGGGATTGATTTTGATCAGTCTCATGTAGACGATATAATCTCATGTACTAAAGAAATTTTATCTAAACTTGATAAAACACAGAAGTTTGATTCAAATAATATAACGCATATAATTTTTTTGATTTGTGAAATAGTAAGATTGTCTTATCCTATAATACTGACAGAAATAGAATTCAGTTTAGCTGCTTTATATATTGATTTAACACAAACGGAAGTAAAGAGGTTTTTATATTTGTTAGATAAGTTAGAATATATTAATGTATATGACTATAGTTCATATAAATTTTACTATCCTAGTTCAAATTATAAAGATAAATGTTTTGTTAAATTTGGTAAAAATAATGAAGGAACTAAATTTGATGAGAGCAAACATAAGATGAAATTAAGAGAATCATATATGCAATCTAATGATGATATAGCTAGAAAAAGAAAGTCCGCACTTAAATATATTATGAAGGAACATAGATCATGACAATCTTAGATATTCTTATGGATACACTACTATTAGATATGCAGGAACTAAAAAAATTTGCATCAACTTCACCATATAGGTATAAGGTTTATCAAATACCTAAACGAAACTCTAAGAAAAAAAGAACTATAGCTCATCCATCAAAAGAATTAAAATTTATCCAGAGAGCACTGAATGGGATTTTATCGAACATTCTACCAGTGCATGAGGCTGTATTTTCTTATAAAAAAGAAGTAAGTATCAAAGATAATGCACAAAAACATTTAAAATCTCAATATTTATTGAAAATGGATTTTAAAAATTTTTTCCCTTCAATAACTCCAGAGATTTTCTTTGACCAATTAGATAAAAATAACATCAGTTATAGTGTTGAAGATAGGGAGATTATATCAAGATTATTATTTTGGAAGCCTAGTAGATATAAAGAATATTTATCATTAAGTATAGGTGCTCCTAGTTCTCCATTAATATCTAACTTTATAATGTATTCTTTTGATAAAAAAATTAATGATTATTGTAATAATATTAATGTGACTTATACAAGATATGCAGATGATATAACATTCACAACCAATGTGAGAAATATATTATTTGATATTCCTAATGAGATAAAAAAAATTTTATTAGAGGAATTTTCAGGAAAAATTATTATAAATAATAAAAAAACTATTTTTTCATCTAAAGCTAATAATAGACATGTTACAGGAATAAGGCTAACTAATGATAATAAATTATCGATAGGAAGAAATAAGAAAAGAGTACTATCATCAAAAGTTCATCATTATTCACTGGGAAAGATTAATGATGATGAAGCTAAAAAATTGCAAGGGGAACTAGCATTTACTTTTTATATTGAGCCTGAATTTGAAAGTAAATTGATAAAAAAATATGGTTTGGAAACTCTATTAAAGTTAAATAAAATATAATCCCACGGTAGCACAAGTCTATAGTCATACTACTCGAAACCTATAAAATAGCGTAAAACTTCAGTATAATTACTAAGGAGCTATTCTGTGAAATTAGCTGAAATTTTAATTATGAAAGATGTTCTTTTATGCGTAGAAAACCCCACTAAAGCAGATGATTTAGTGGGTAAAAGACCGTGGTGTGGTGGATTGTACATATTCTTTAGTAATAATCCTGATAGTCCACAATTTCAGCGTGTCCGTTTTCAAACTTAAAGGTTAATTGCCAGTTGCTATTTACGCTAATTGACCAATGTTCGGCTAAATTACCCTGTTATTTATGCAACTTCCAGCCCGATATATCCATCGCTATAACTGTCTCGGTATTATTGAACGTGGGTAACTGCAAGCGAAGTTTATTGGCGTGCTTTGCCTGAATACCAACGGTTGAACCGGTTTTAAAAAAGCGTTCAAGTCCTTTATGTTTAAAAGATAGAATCATTGCCTTACCTCTTTGTATAGTTTAACTATACATACCTCTTATGTATAAACAGGTAAGATACAATTTTTAATATTTTAGCCTATAACACTTTCTTAAGCGGTCGAGTGGTTTTCTAAGGAATGGAGTATTTACATTTCCACCGCACTTTACTTCTGTTCGATTTTTAAATAAAAAAGAATCAGGTATATAATAAAAATCTCAATAACAACCGGAGAAATGCAAAATGTCTCTCGAACAACAATTCTTCCAAAAAGCTGAGGTAGATTTTTCTACGCTACTGTCCTTTGGGCTTATGCAAACCGAGCAGGGTTATTACTATTCTTGCCCGATTTTAAACGCTCCGATAGCGCAAGTCTGTGACTTGTGTCTTTTTATCTTTGATTTACAAGCAAAATTTTAGATTTCAGCTATTATTTTAAGTACAAATCATAAACTTACATCACAATAAACAACTAATTTTAAGGAGACCCCAATGGAATTTAAATTTCCCAACCAACTACTAGATGATGAAGAAATTGAGGTATTAGAAGATCTGTTACTAGAATATGCCACTGAATGGGAAAATGGGGACTGTATTGTCACACCTGCAAATTTAGACGGTTTTTTTGCTGCCGTGATTGCAAGCCCTGAATTAGTGAAACCAAGTCAATGGATGTCGGTGATTTTCGATGATGAAGATCGGGAGCGACTTTTAGCCGATCAGCAAGAATTTGAACTAATGATGGAATTATTATTCCGCCATTATAACGACGTGGCTCAACGATTTTTTGAAGAAGAAAACATTGCGTATTTTTCTACATACGAAGATGGTTATGTATCTGTGGAGGAATGGTGTACCGGTTATATTATTGGCGCACGATACTTCACTTGGGGCAAATTACCTGATGAAATTCAGACTTGCTATGATGTGATTTATGCTGAGTCCTTTTATGGCGAATCTAATCCTAGTAGGAAGAAATTGACAGTCAAAGAAAGCCAAAATCTTGCTGATCATATTATTGAATCAGCCGGTGCGATTTATACATACTTTTTTAATTTACGAGTTCAAGCAATTGAACCTGTACGCAAAGAGAAAAAGGTTGGAGTGAACAAACCTTGCCCTTGCGGCAGTGGCAAAAAATTTAAAAAATGTTGTTTGCAATAATGGAGTAAGCTAACAGAGTACTAACTGACGTTATTCTCCCGATGACGCAAGTCTGTAACCATAACTGTTCGAAACCAATAAAATAGCGTAAAATTTCAGCATAATTACTAAGGAGCCATCCTATGAAATTAGCTGAAATTTTTACAATATATACCCAAAGAAAAATTAACTTTTTTAACTCAAGAATATCAAGTTGATCATCTTAATGACTATTTGTCGGCTTGGTTTTATGGTTGAGAAGATGATATGAATGCATCATTAACCCGCGAACCCACAAATCACACTATACACACCAGTGACTTAGAAGCGCTTATCGAAGCCTAAAAACGCATCTCAATACGCTGTTTACTTATCCAGCCATACCCCGAACTTAATATGCCAAAACATATGTAAACTATTGATTTTTTAAGCGTACGACAATATTTACAATGCCTTTACAAAAAAGTGAGTATTTTTAACCGCACTTTAAGGTAAAATCCACGCTGTTTTTTTGTGAGTGAACCATCTAAGTTGGTTTGGGATGATAACAGATTGAAACTAAAACATCTGAATAAAGGATATAAAAATGAATAAAATTTTTAAAGTTAAACATAATCGACTTGGTCTATCTGTAGTCGCTTCAGAATTAGCGACTTCCAAAAATAACCTATCTTCCACAAATAAAACTACGATGAAATTAACCGCACTTTCTGCGATTACGGTAGCATTATTTACTCCACCGGCTGCTTTAGCAACAACGATTGTAAATACTAAAATTACCGGAGCAACGGTATCGGCGGAAGATGATACAAAAAACAATATTCTCATTGGCAGCACCGCAAAACCAAGTACAGCAGATTATACACAAGATGTTGTTGCTATTGGCAATAATGCCACAGTAACGGGCTCTTATTCAGTAGCCATCGGTAAAAATGTTAAAGCGGCAGATTTTAGCGGTGTGGCAATCGGATCGGATGCCACAGCCAACACTCAGTGGTCCATTGCAATTGGGCAAGGAGCGACTAATTCTTATGATCCCAAATCCTTAGCGGAAGCACAAGCAAATGGCACTACTACAGGTCGTGGCAATGCAGCAATTGCTATCGGTTATGACGCTAAAACCAGTGATTACGGTGCAATTGCTATGGGGTTCGGCACTAAAGCAACGGGCAATATGGCAACTGCGTTGGGTTCTAATTCCAATGCAAGTGGCTTGGCAAGCCTTGCATTAGGAGACGGCGCACAGGCATCCGGAGAAGCCTCGGTTGCCACCGGCTTTGTCGCAAATGCTTCTGGAGAAGCCTCAATTGCCAACGGCTATGGTGCAAATGCTGCCGGATATCACGCTATAGCAACGGGTAATGCCGCGAGAGCTTCCGCTACTTATTCAATTGCGCTGGGTGACTTTGCAAATGCTTCCGACATCTATGCAATTGCCATTGGTCAAGATGCAAAGGCAAGCGCTCATCACGCCCTTGCTTTAGGTTATTTATCCAATGCAACAAGTTTTGCAACTATTTCACAAGGTATTTATTCCCAAGCAAGCGGCAGTCAATCCGTTAGTATCGGTTATGCCGCTAATTCATCAGGAGCGGGGGCAATATCTCTTGGTAGTAATGCGACTTCAACATATTCTGATGCTATTGCATTGGGATCATTTGCTAAGGCAACCGAAACAAATGCCGTAGCTTTAGGTGGTGGAGCTAATGCTACGGAGGAGTTCTCAACAGCAATTGGTGGTGTAACTAAAGCAGAAGGATGGCAATCTTCAGCACTTGGTGCTTACGCTAATGCTACAGGAAATGGTTCAATGGCAATTGGCGCTGAAACTAAAGCAGCAGGAACATACTCTGCAGCACTTGGTATTTTTGCTAATGCGTCGGCTAATTATAGTACGGCAATTGGCGATAATTCTAAGGCTTATGGAGAAGGTTCTGTGACGGTAGGAAGTAAGGCTCAGGCAAATTCTAACTACGGGATTGCAATGGGACATTATAGCCTTTCAGATGGATTAGAGGCAATTGCAATAGGTCAATATTCTCAAGCGTCAGGCAATCAAACGATAGCACTTGGAGAGCAGGCTAAAGCGGAAAAAGATAGTGCCGCCGCATTAGGAAGTCAGTCTAATGCCTCAGGTGAGAATTCAATTGCCTTAGGATCTTCAGCAAATGCTGCAAACTATAGTGCAATTGCAGCCGGTTATAATTCTAAATCCACTGGCAACGGTAGTGTTGCTATAGGAGTAAGTTCAGAATCTACAGATGATTCCTCAATCGCAATTGGCTGGGGCTCAAGTGCACTCGCAGATGCTACAATAAGTCTTGGTAGAGCAGCTCGTTCTAAGGGCAAATATTCTATCGCTTTAGGAGTGTTAGCAAGAGCTGATGAAGAGGAATCCGTTGCTTTAGGCAGCTATTCAAGTACGGAATCCCAATTAACCAATGCTACAGCAGGGGTGACTATGGTTAATTCAGCAGAAATAAATGAGGTTACGTACGGCGGTTTTGCAGGAAGTAAACCCTCTTCCGTCGTGTCTGTGGGAAACGACGAGGAGCAACGCCGTATCCAATACGTTGCCGCAGGTTTAATTTCTAAAGATTCAACAGATGCGATTAATGGTTCTCAACTTTATGCCATAATAGATTCCTTATCTAAACAAATTAAAAATGCCTCAGGACCGATAACGGCACCGAAAGATAACTTTAAGGTGAAGAATAATGCCACTGCGCCGAATACGGATGGAACGGCAGGCGAATGGTCGTTGGAAACCGCCGATACTCTCACTTTGGGTGCAACTTCCGGTTTGAAGGTGACGACAGATAGTAACGGTTTAGTGGTTTACGATTTATCCGATAATATTAAGAAAATTATTAACGACACGAATGAAATGGTAAATAAAGGTTGGAATATCACAACGAGCGCAAGTGAAGGCGAGGTAACGGGCTCAAGTGAAAACACTGTTAAAATGGGCAATACTGTGACGGTAGATGCGGGTAAAAACATTAATATTACGCAAAGCGGCAATAAAATTAGTATTGCGACTTCGTCTAAGCCGACCTTTGAGACGGTTACCGCAACGGACAGTGTTAAGATAGGTTCGGGAAATAATGCAACAACAATCACCTCAAATGCAACGGGAGTTGTGATCAAAAATAGTGCCGGAGGCCCAACTAAGATTCAAAATGTTGCCGCCGGTACGCAAGATACGGATGCCGTGAATGTTGGACAGTTAAAACAGGTTTCCAAGCAAGTGAATAATAACAGTAAGCGTATTAATAACTTGGAGGCAAAACTGAATCGTCAAGATAAAAAATTACGAGCAGGCGTTGCGGGTGCGGCGGCGATTGGTAACTTACCGCAAGTACGTCGTGCCGGACACTCACAAGTGGCGGTGGGAGTTGCGACCTATCGAGGCGAGAACGCAGTAGCGATGGGCTATTCGAGAGCTTCGGATAACGGTAAAGTGATGATAAAACTTTCCGGCAGTTCCGATACGAGAGGCGATCTTGTCGGTGCGGCGGCTGTGGGATATGAATGGTAATTTCATTATCACTATTTAATGGAAAAATGCTGTATCCCTAGAATGTATTGGTCGGTTCAAATACGGCTTAATGCGTAATAACTGAAAAATCTTCCGTAAAATCGGAAGATTTTTTGTTGGACGATAAAAACAAAATCTAAGCCAATGCTCTAAACCATGCACATTAATTCGCACGATTTCATCATTTGCTTGCTGAATACGACTACCCATAACTAATAATTGTTTTCCACCGCACTTTGCTCCTGTTCGACAATTTTCTACACATTTAAATAAAAAAAGAATTAGGTATATAATAAAAACATAAATAACAAAAACAATCGGAGAAATATCAAATGTCCCTCGAACAACAATTCTTCCAAAAAGCAGAGGTGGATTTTTCTACGCTGCTGTCCTTTGGGTTTACGCAAACCGAGCAGGGTTATTACTATTCTTGTCCGATTCTAAATGGTCAATTTTTAGCAGAAATTTGGATTTCATTGAAAGGGGAAGTCCGCGGGCGGGTATTTGATGTGGAGATGGAAGCGGAATACGATAATATCCATATTGCCGGGCAGCTCGGGGAGTTTGTACATCAGGTGCGGGAAGCTTATTTTGCCGTGTTGCAGGCTATTTTAGCGCATTGCTTTATTCAGGAATATTTTATTTCGCCGCAGGCAAAGCGGTTAGCAAAAACATTTGCGGCAAATTATGGGGATAAGCCGGTATTTCCTTGGGAAAAATACCCGAATTTCGGTGTGTTTAAGCATGCTGCCAATGAAAAGTGGTATGCCTTGGTAATGAATATTGACAAGAGCAAATTGGCGAAAAAAACGCAAGGTATGGTGGATGTGGTCAATTTGAAAGTAGAGAGTGAACACATTAATAACCTACTGCAAGAAAAAGGTATTTATCCCGCTTATCATATGAATAAGAAAAACTGGATAAGCGTGATATTAGATGATACGCTGCCTGATGAGCGAATTTTGCAATTGGTTCAACAAAGTTATGATCTTACTAAATCCGGCTCAAAAAACTTAAAAAGCCGTAAGCAAAACGGCCGGATTTCTCAGTGGTTGATTCCGGCAAATCCGAAATATTTCGATGTGGAACAAGCCTTTCGTGAGCAATCAGAAATTTTGTGGAAACAAAGCAGTAATGTGGCGGTGGGCGATGTGATCTATATGTATGTAGCCGCTCCCCGCTCGGCGATTTTGTATAAATGCGACGTATTGGCGATAAATCTGCCTTATACCAAGAAAAATAAATATGTGAAAGTCGAACGTGTAATGAAAATCCGTCTATTGTACCAATATGCTCCGGATACGTTGCACCTGACCAAACTACGGGAATTCGGTATTAAAGGCGTGCGTGGTCCACGGTCTGTACCCACGGATTTATTAGCTTATTTAGAGACCTTAGCCTAGCCCAAAAGTGCGGTCTATTTTTTAAAAATTTTATAGAGAACAACATGATAGAAATTATTGAAAACCATCCTTTCCCTCCGCTATTGCCAGCTAACGCCACAGTAATGACGATGGGCACATTTCCACCGCCTGCGGATAAACGGGCGATGGAATTTCATTATCCCAACTTTCAAAATGATATGTGGCGAATTTACGGCATTGTGTTTTTTGATGATCCACAGCATTTTCAAGTGAAGGGTAAAAAGCAGTTTGATGCGGATAAAATCAAAGCATTTTTGAATGAACGCGGTATAGCTTCCTGTCCGACCGTATTTAAAGCCATTCGCGAACAAGGTAATGCCTCCGATAAATTTTTAAAAATTGTCGAATCGGTTGATCTTAAAGCGGTGTTGAATCAACTTCCACAATGCCAATGGATCGGCACAACAGGCGGCAAAGCCACGGAAGTGTTACTAAGTTTGTTAGCGGAAAAAATTAAATTACCAAAAACCAACGAAGTGATCGATTATTATTATACGGGCAGACACTTAAAACTTTGTCGATTACCTTCCACATCAAGAGCGTACCCTTTAAGTTTAGCGAAAAAAGCCGCTGCATATCGTGCTTTTTTTACATTGACCGGATTGTTATAAACGCTCTTATTATACCTTCAGTGAGTATAAATCAATGATTTATCCTATTAGGGAAATAACTATCCGAATCACAGCGATAGTTATCTAATATGTAAATCATATTTTGCACAAGGATAATTTATGCTTGGGACATTTGTCTTTTTCACCACGGTTAATTAAAAATTACTGGCTGTTATGATGTGTTTTGCTGCCGGAACAATGATTTTCCGTGATAGTGGAAGTATACGGGAAAATGAATTGCTATTTAGTATTCATTAACAATGGTGTTGATTAAAAAATCATTAATAAACACAGATTGTTATTTTCAAATAACGTTTTAGTGAAAAAATAAAGGTTATGACAATAACGATATTTTTGGTATAAAGGATAAATGTAATGGTCAAAATACAAACAATTTTGACCATTGCACCTTATTTTCTGTTCTTAAATCTTTGATAATCCATTAGATGAAAAGGATAATCCGCTATTTGAAGGTGTAACCGATTTTCAAATTCATGGAAGTCTGGTCGCCGGTTTTACTGAAAGCTTTGTGAGCATTTAGGTAAAGATCAACACCGATTTTCCACTGATAACCAACACCTAAGCCAACATGAGTTACATGGCGTGTCGGTTCGCTGCGAATTTTGAATGTTCGACCATTACGGAAATGGCTGTGCAAATCTTTTTCTGCGGAAATAACGCTATAATCACCGCTGAATTTAAACACTGCATTACCATTAAGTGTTGGAATATTGGCGATCAATTCCTGGCCGATAATGCCTTCAAGGCGATTACTATGTTGTGCATCAATCGTTAGCCCTGCTACTCCGATTTCATTAATCGCTTTTTGATTAAAACGACTATAGGCAACCGCAAATTTAGGTACAAGTTGCCATTGTTCTCCGAGCGGTAACGCGTATTTTAACTGAGTATAAATGCCTGTTGCATTGGCTTTGCCGTTTGCATCAAACTGATGACTGTTGTAACTATTGCTGATAGTACGTTTGCCTTTTAGGTTGAACTGTTCATGTATTACGCCTCCGGTTAGCGTTAAGCGCTCAAACCGGCTGCGGATATAGCCGCCAAATGCTATGCCATTACCTTTCAAATAGCTTGATTGGTAACCTTCAATCTGTGTTTTGTTTGTGCTGATATGAGCACCGGTAGTAATATCATTGTTGATACCATAATGGATTGCTAACATCGAGGTATGGGTTTTACCCTTCCGAGCCGATTCATGATAGTCATTACGGCGTGATAATACCTGTGCCGATACCATCCATTCTTGCGCATTAAGACGTTTATTCTCAGACAACAACGCATCACGTTTCACTGCCATATTGTGAGCTAATTGCGGAAGTATTGCCGCATACAGATTATGTTCTACGGTATCTGCCAAATAGCGATTAATCGCTTCGCTTGCTGCTTTTGCCGACTTATTATCCGTTGAGGCACTGTTTTCCAGTGGATTTATACCATTTACACGCCAGCTGTCGATATAACTGTTGTAAGCCTCTGCATAAGGTGTTTGGAATTGTTGCTCGGATGTGGCATGCTGTCCCGTCTCTTCTTGAGTTATTACGGTTTTTGGTTGTATCAATAATTTTCCGTCTTTAAAGATCGCTGATTGTAAGACATTATTGGTAGCAAACTTAATATCAGTTGGCTGGAGCTGAAAACCACCAAAGTTTACTTCGTATTCACTTGTCGCTTTGGTCGTATCGACCACAAACTTACCTTTTCCTGTTAATGAAATTGACTTGTTGCGAGCTTTATCAAATAAAGCATGTTGGTTTGGACTGAGAACCTGATAGTGTAGGTCTTGATTGAGCGTAATGCTATCAGTACCTCTTACTGCTGCATTGGCTTGTAACTCAGTGGGTTGATTAATCAAGATATTTTCGGCATTCGCAATATGGTAATCCACCTTAATCGGTGTGGTTAATGGATTATTTTCCTGACCAAAAGCCAAGGTATCGTTGCCCTCGCCCAAATCAATCGTACGACCATTAAATCTGGAGTGGCTGTCGCTAATCGTCAGTTGGTCGTCGCCTGCTTTCAGATCAATATCGCCATTGATATTTGATTTATTTGCAATGATAAGTTTATTTGTACCCATATCCCCTTTCACTGCCAATGGTTTATCGATTTGGTTGTTTTTAAAACCATTCACATTAAGGATTGCCCCGTTAAGGTTTACCTCGCTGTTTTCAGCGATTTTTAAAGCGGTTTTATAGCCGTTCACAATACTGTCGGTCAGAGTTAGATTATGCTTGGCAAACAATGCTCCATTTGCCATTCCTACACCGTTGATAATTTTGTTGGTAATCGTTTCAGCTTGATTAGTAACCTTTTCACTATCTTTGCCATTCGTTGTGAGTGGAGCGTTTTCAATGGTATAGGTTTTGCCGTTTTGGACGAAATTATCCGGCTTATCATTGCCAACAATAATTTTATCAATTGCTTCATTTTCATCTAGTTTTACATACAACCCGGCATTTTTAACCTTAGAGTTGGTTTTATCGCTAGTATCAAAATAGCGGTAATATTGCCCGGAATTATTATCTAACTCATAATTACCGATAATCAAACGACCGGCTAAGATCCCATAGTTATAAATATTTCCTTTAAAGCCGGAACGGTATTCCGGATTACGAATACTCCAAGAGGTATCTATTTTACCTCTGGAGAGTAATGCACTGTGATTGCCTGAAATAATACCGGCATTGGTAATATTTGCATTGGTTTCCGAATTTATCGCGATCCCGGCACCGTTATTGCGGTAATCCACAGGTGTAAATTGATTTTGCGAGAAACCTTGTAAAACTTTGGCATAACCGCTGATTACACCGGTATTGGATATATTACCTAAACGGGAATTTTTCGTGGCATAATCGCCGGGCGCTGATTCCAGATAACTCCAAGCCGTAATACCATTACCGCTTGAATGGACGGTAGTCGATGTTTGAACCGTTGCTTTGACGTGATTCGGTGTGTCATCTGCTTTTGGTTTTTCTTTTTCACAGCCCGGTGTGCCTGCTGCCAACCATTTACAGGTTTCTTCGCTTAACTTCGGGCTGGTTGCGGCTATTGGTTTTGAGCTTGGTGCGAGCCAATTATTCATTCCATCGTTACCAAATAAATTATTATTTGCCGATGTTTGTTCAATTTTCGGGATAAATATCTTATCTCGTGAATTATCACCGGATCGTCCACCTTTGACTTCAATTTGACCACTAATAATTCCGCTATTGTCAATGTTGCCAATTGCCGATAATTGCCCGTTATTGCCTTGTGAATAGGTAGATAAACCATTACCGGAAGAGACGGCTTTTGCCATTAAACTCCCCATTCCGTTGCCGGCGTGAACTATTGCCGTTCCTCGAATATAGCCGCTATTTTGCACATCACCGATGGTGGCACTTGAAGAGAGATAACGGGTTTGTCCGTTACTGGAGTCTGCCGTAACCGACACACCGTTACCGCTACCAAGGGCATTTGCATCGGAATAGAGATGGAATCCTTGATAGTTGGAATTATTGCCTGAAATTTGCTCCAGTGTTCCGTTAATTTGTCCGGTATTTTGAATATTTCCAACCGCACTTTCGGTTTTATTCTTGGCAAAACGACCGGTATGTGCCAACGCTGAAATCCCGTTACCCGTGTTAGTGGAATGGGTCGTCGTATGCGTTGTATTTTGTCCGCCTTTTAGCATTGCATTACCGTTTAAACTACCGCTATTTTCAATATCACCGAGTTTGGCAAAATTATTCTGTTGTTCAGAAAAGGTCAGCTTATCAATGGTGTTTACATAAGAAGCGGCAGATACGGCATTACCGGATGCGGAAGTGGTAACAGAATAGAATTGAGGTTTATAACTAGAGGTATGGGCTATAGTATTTTGCTCTGCTTGTGCTTGAATATTGGCGTGAATTTGTCCGCTGTTTTTGAATTTTTGTAAGCTCACTTCTACGGTTTTACCTTCAAAATCAGCTTTTTCCAACTCTGGTGTACTTGGCGTACTTTCTTCGACTGTGACAGCTCGGGAACGCGTTGCACTGCGGCTGACTCTTACCCGGGAAACACTGGTCGCACCGCTGTAACCATCAGCGATACCATCTGCTCCCACCTCTGCGGTATGTTTACCAAAATCCGCTAAACCAACGATCGAAATCCCGTTACTGCTACCATAGCTTTTTACATCGCCATGAGTTTCTGCTTTGCCGCCTTGTAGGCTCGCCCGTGCTGAAATTGTCCCGCTATTTTCAATGTTTTCCAGAGAAAATATCACATTTGCCGGGTTACTTGGTGCTGACCAACCTAATGCATCAAATCCATTGGCAATACCATCAATGGAAATCGCACCACGACGGTCCTCGCTTTCTGTTGTCGTTTTCCCGATGGCAATAACACCACCGGCAATTTGTCCGGCATTTTTTGCGGCAAGTTGTGCCACTTTTCCATCGCTATCATTGGGATTGCCATACCAAATAATCCGTACCGGATTACCGGAACGATTAAATTTTCCGGTAATGCGTTCTTCCGTACTATCACTGGTAATGGTATCAATTTTTTCAACGTTATCTTCTTCATTGACAATAGCAATAGAACCTTCACTTCGCTGATAAGCATTTGCCGAAATGGATATGGTTGTAAGTATAACGGCTGTCAATGTCAGACTCTTAAGAAAAGCATTATTGTGATTGTTCATTGGTATTCATTTCCTTTGTTAATTTAAAGTTAATGAATATTAACAGAAATAAAAATGATAATAAATCTCATTTTTAGTATAGAAATTTTTGATAATAAAAAGCCCTTTATACTTTATTTTCAAATGAGGTTTTAGTGAAGAGAATAAAAGTTATGATAATAATGATGCAAACCACCGGCAAACCTCCGAACAAAAAGCGGTTACTTTGATCTAATAGGCGTATCAACAAAGGATACACTTATTCAATGCACCTTTATTTTTTACTGTCTTCTGACTATTTCATTAAATAGTCGATAAGAATAATACTGTTTTTCTTCATCAAAAATATGGCTTAAGGCAATAATTTCTTCAAATTTGACCGCACTTTTCAGTACTTTTAATTGTGCTTCCACCGTTTTCGGGCTACCAATCAAGGAACATGCCATAAGCTGTTTCACGACAAATTCTTCTTGATCGTATAACGGGATATTTGAAAAATCCACCGGACCAAAATGAGGAGTATGGTCAGCATGAACATAGGGTCTCTGCCACACTTCTTTGTCGGATTTCAATGGCGGACGTAAGCCATATTGCTGATCCGTCACAATATCCAAATATAGTTGAGTTTGTGTTGTGGCAAGATGTTTGGCTTCATCATCTGTGTCCGCAACGATCACATTAAAACCTAAAATCACATAGGGGGCAGCTAAATATTTCGAAGGTTTAAAATTATTCCGATAAACGGCAATCGCTTCTTCCATCGTCTCCGGAACAAAATGGGCGGCATAAGAATAAGGCAGCCCTAATTCCGCGGCTAAATATGCACTTTCCGTACTTGAACCCAAGATATAAAAAGGCATTTCAACATTTTCCGCTAAATAGGCATGCACTCTTGCATTGCTTTCGAAATAACTGCGTAATTCAATCAAATCCATCGGAAAATCATGTTGTGTAAGATGACGACGTAAAGCTTCCACAGTATGAACTTCCATGCCGGGCGCACGCCCTAATCCGAGTTCTACACGTTCCGGATAAAGTGTTGCTAACATCGCATATTGCTCCGCAACAATATAAGGGCTATGATTCGGCAGCATCACTCCGCCCGCCCCGACCTTAATTTTCTTAGTATTTGATAAAGTATGCTGAATCAATAACTGAGTTGACGTACTCACCAAATGTTTGGAATTATGATGTTCTGCGATCCAATAACGCTCCAATTCCAGCTCTTCTGCAACTTGAGCCAACTTCACTATTGACTCAATAGCCTGTCTGTAATCCTGCCCTTCTCGGAGCAAGCCTAAATTTACTATTGAGAGCTTCATCTGTTATTTATCACCTAAAAGGGATCCTCGTCAAGATTTTGGGATTTTACGTGATTTTTCAGAAATAGTGTAGCAAATTTGTAGATATTTTTTAAAATTTATGTTTTTTTGACCGCACTTTGTTACATTTTTGCTACAAAAAAAGCCCTAGCATACGCTAGGGCTCAGACTACTGACAAACCCACTCCCGCTTTG
>NZ_SLYB01000004.1 GCF_004340985.1 Cricetibacter osteomyelitidis | reverse complement strand
ATGGTAGTGTGGGGTTTCCCCATGTGAGAGTAGGACACCATCAGGTTCAAATTAAAGAAACCGCAATTTGAAAGAGTTGCGGTTTTTTTGTTTTTTAAGGTGTGTTGGTCGAGTAAAATTTTTGAAAATACACACCGCACTTTAAAGGCTATTTTAAGTTCTTTTTAATATTGCCCGTAAATTTGCGATATTAGCCGTGGTTTTTTGTTGTTTTTGAGCTTCGGTTAGCGGTGGTTTGTCTCGTTCCCATAATAAATTATCTTGCGGTAGTTCCAGCAAAAAACGGCTGGGCTCGGGACGGATGAGTTCGCCGAACTGACGGCGTTCTTTGCATAAAGTGAAACGTAAGGTTTGTTGGGCGCGGGTGATACCTACATAAGCTAAACGGCGTTCTTCTTCCACGTTGTTTTCATCAATGCTGGTTTGATGGGGTAAAATGCCTTCTTCCATACCTATTAAAAAAACGTGGGGAAATTCCAGACCTTTGGAGGCGTGCAGGGTCATTAATTGCACTTGATCGCTGTCTTCATCATCTTCACCGCGTTCCAGCATATCCCGTAAGGTTAAACGCGTGACAATTTGATTTAAATTCATCGGTTCATTAAATTCATCACCTTTAAACATACCGAGTACCCATTCAAATAAGGTCGCCACATTGCGTGCCTGTATTTCTGCCGCTTTCGGACTAGTCGCATATTCGTAGAGATATTCTTCATAATGTAATGAATTTAACATAGAACGCACCGCACTTTCCGGTTCGGAACGCACAGCCTGATCGCTTAATTCCACTACCCAGCGGGCGAATTTTTGCAAGGCATCATAAGCACGCGGTGTTAAGCGTTGAATCAGTTCAAAATCGAAAATGGCTTCAAATAAACTGACGTGCTTTTCATTAGCCAGTTGCCCTAGTTTTTCCAGGGTTGCCGTGCCGATTTCCCGTTTCGGCGTATTCACAATACGTAAAAAAGCCGAGTCATCATCTTGATTAACGAGTAACCGTAAATAAGCCATCATATCCTTGATTTCTACACGGGAAAAAAAGGATGTTCCGCCGGAAATTTTGTAAGGAATACGGTTTTGCATTAATAACTTTTCTAATAAGCGGGATTGGTGATTGCCACGATACAAAATCGCATAATCTTTGTATTTGGTTTTATTGGTAAAGCGATGTGCGATTAATTCGCCAATTACACGTTCGGCTTCTTGATCTTCATTTTTTGCTTCAATAATTTGTAGTTTTTCTCCTTCGCCTAAATTGGAAAAGAGTTTTTTATCAAATACGTGATCGTTGTTATCGATTAAAATATTGGCACAATGCAAAATTCGTTGAGTGGAACGATAATTTTGTTCTAATTTAATGACTTGTAATTTGGGGAAATCATCCCGCAGCCGTACCATATTTTGCGGCCGGGCACCACGCCAGGAGTAAATCGACTGATCGTCATCACCCACCACAGTAAAACAGGATCGTTCGCCTACTAGCAGTTTGATGAGTTCATATTGGCTGGTGTTGGTATCTTGATATTCATCTACCAGTAAATAGCGAATTTTTTCCTGCCATTTTGACCGCACTTCGTCGTTTTGCTTAAACAGCAATGTCGGCAACATAATCAAATCATCAAAATCCAAAGCGTTATAAGCCCGAATTTGTGTGGCATAACGCTCATAACATGTTGCAAAAGTCTGCTGTTTTTCATCGCGGGCAATACGCAACGCCTGCCGGGGGGAAATGAGATCATTTTTCCAGTTGGAAATAGTAGAAATTAGTTCTCGCAATAAATCTTTATCTTCCGACAACAGATCCGCCGTTAATTCTTTCAGCAATGCCATTTGATCATGTTCGTCAAATAAGGTCATATTGCTTTTAAAGCCTAAATATTTGTATTCCCGTTTGATAATATCAAATCCTAAGGTGTGGAAGGTGGAAACAATCAACCCTTTGCTCTGTTCTTTGCCGATAGAATGGGCCACCCGCTCTTTCATTTCACGAGCAGCTTTATTGGTGAATGTTACGGCAGCAATTTGTTTCGGTAAATAGCCGCAGTTTGCCACAAGATGAGCGATTTTATTGATAATCACGCGAGTTTTACCGGAACCGGCACCGGCTAAAACCAGACAGGGGCCGGATACATATTCAACGGCTTGTTGTTGTTGTGGATTGAGTTTCATTGTTCACTATTCCTGAGACCAAACATAAGGCAAAAGTGCGGTGTCTAACAGAAAAGAAAGGGGCAGATCAATAATTGGTAATCCCCATTTTCCCGCCATTTCCAAATCGTATTTTGAGCCGGCATAAGCGGTATAAGGCTTGCCGGGAGCAATCAGTTGCACTATTGTTCCACAACTGTTTAGCGTGAAAGAAAATGTAATAAGAAGTAAGATTTTTTTCATTGCATTATAATAGGTTAGGACGGCGTAATATACCGTCCTACGGAGATTAAGGCTTTTTAATTAAACGCTTACGCATTTTGATATTAATTATTTCCACTACCACAGAGAATGCCATGGCGAAATAAATATAACCTTTCGGGATATGGAATTCCAAACCTTCTGCCATTAAAGTTACCCCGATCAAAATTAAGAAAGATAATGCCAAAACTTTTAATGTCGGGTGAGCATCCACAAAATCACCGATTGATTTGGCGGCGAACATCATTACTGCAACCGCTAAAATTACGGCAATTATCATTACTTCAAGGTTATCCACCATACCTACGGCGGTGATCACGGAGTCTAGTGAAAATACCATATCCAGAATGGCAATTTGCACTAATACGCTGAAGAAACTAACGGATTTTTTGACCGCACTTTCATGTTCTTCTTCCGGTGATATAGCATGGTGAATTTCATGAGTACTTTTTGCCACTAAGAAAAGACCGCCGATAAGTAAAATTAAATCCCGACCGGAAATTTCATTGTCAAAAGCAGTGAATAACGGTGTGGTGAGTTTCATTACCCAAGCAAGGGAGAATAATAGTAAAATCCGCATAAACATTGCCAAACCTAAACCGATTAAACGGCCTGATTGGCGTTGGTTTTCCGGTAATCTGCCTACTAAGATACTGATGAAAATGATGTTATCAATACCTAGCACGATTTCAAGTGACGTTAACGTTAATAAGGCAATCCAGGCTTCGGGACTGGCTAACCATTCAAACATAATAATAAAGTTCCTATTGTATAAAATTAGAGCAAGATAATAGCAGAGTTATCAGGGCAACGCCATATATTGTTGCAGGATTTCCGCGGTAAATTCTTTGCGTAAATAAAACCCTAAAGGTAAGGTGTCAATCAGTTCGCCTTGCTGCCCTATGCCTTTTGTTACAGCCTTACTATTTGCTCCTTTCGGTCGTAGTTGTAATACTTCACCGATGCGGGCATTAATCTGATGTAATTTACCCAATACGATATAATCCATTAATTCTTCCCAATCGCGGCGTAGGCGTTCCTCTTGTTGCGTGGACGGTTGCCATAAAATAGGCGAGCCGATATGCCGCTGTGCCAACGGAATTTGGCGTTCGCCTTCGATGGGGATCCAGAGCACGCAAGAGAGTTTGTGGCGAACGTGGGATGTTGCCCAATGCACACCGGTATTTTGTACCAACGGTGCCAGGCTCACAAAAGTGGTTTCTAAGGGAAAGCCTTGTGAATTGATGGGAATGGTTTTTAGCTCAATACCTAAATGGGCAAAATCCTGTTCCGGTTTACTGCCTGCTTTTGCCCCCAAGGCAGTTTCCAGTAACATGCCTACCCAGCCCTTGTCCCGTTTTAAATCCGGCGGCACGGGAATATGCAATTCCTTTGCCAGTTGCCCGAATGTCAACCCTGCAATAGACTTGGCTCGTTCTAATAATTCGTCCGTCGATAGCGGCTGTCGATACATAGTATATCCTTGTTTAAGAAATAATCAGTGTTGTTTTTCATGATTTTACCTATTTGTGAAATTTTATATTTATAACTTATTCTATTGAAATATAACAAAAAATTTCTAAAAAACAAACCGCACTTTTTATTTGATTTCAACTTAGTAAGGTTATTCAATTAATCGACCACAATTTTATCCACAGAAAAATGGGATAACTCACAGATTGAAGAACGTCATTGTATTTATATATTTCAAACTGTTTGCTGCGATTATTTTATAGCGATAAATTGATTAAAAAATGTGACATTAAGTGCGGTAGGATTTTGTCAAGATTTCATTGGTTAAGAAATAAAAGATCGCAATACGATCTTAAAAAGATCCTGATGCCGCTGACACTTTTAAGCGGAAATATTTCGTTATCCCTTGTAAATTCACAAATTATACACAAAGTTATCCACAAATCCGTTAAAATATTCTAAAAAAGTATATAGGAGCCAGTATGCCTGAATTACCTGAAGTTGAAACCGCTAAAAACGGTATTATGCCTTATTTAAAAGGCTTTGAAATAAAAGAAATTATTGTCCGTCAACCGAAATTACGTTGGGAAGTGAGTCCTGAATTGCAGAAACTGCATTATGTGAAAATAACGGATCTCAGCCGTCGGGCAAAATATCTGATTATAGAAACAGAACAGGGTTATATTATCGGCCATCTCGGTATGTCCGGTTCCGTGCGGATCGTTTCAGAAACAGACAGTGTGGATAAACATGATCATGTGGATATTGTGATGAATAACGGCAAAATCATGCGTTACAACGATCCCCGCCGTTTTGGTGCATGGTTATGGACAGATAATCTCGATGAATTTCATCTGTTTTTAAAGTTAGGTCCTGAACCATTGTCCGATGAATTTACTGCTGAGTATTTATTTCGCAAAAGTCGCAAAAAACGCACCGCACTTAAATCCTTTTTAATGGATAATGCCGTGGTGGTGGGCATAGGAAATATTTATGCCAATGAAGTACTGTTCCAATGCGGATTACACCCGCTTAAACCGGCAGAAAAACTCACCCGTAAACAATGTGAGCTGTTAGTTACCGCCATTAAAGCCGAGCTTGCCCGCGCTATTCAACAAGGTGGCACAACGCTGAAGGACTTTTTACAGCCGGACGGCCGCCCCGGTTACTTTGCTCAAGAACTGCAAGTATATGGTCACAAAGACCGGCCGTGCCCAAAGTGCGGTACAAAAATTGAAAGTTTAGTGGTGGGGCAGCGAAATAGTTACCTGTGTCCGAAGTGTCAGAAAAAGTAATGATATTAAAAAGGGGGATTGACCCCCTTTCAAATTATAATGTAATGTCTAATTTTTCATAAGCCCGTTCAGCTTTCATTAAGGCTTTTTCCACACTTTCATCGCGAGCCAAAATTACGCCCATTCTGCGGTGGCCGTTTACTTCGCCTTTACCGAATAAACGGATATTGGTGTTCGGTTCCGCTAAGACTGCCGCAAGATTGCCAAATTGCACTTGGTTTGACGTGCCTTCCACTACAATGGCTTTCGATGCGGACGGACTGATCAAATTAATTTCAGGGATCGGTAAGCCTAGAATCGCACGGGCGTGTAGTGCGAATTCAGACAGTTCTTGTGAAATTAATGTCACCATTCCTGTGTCGTGCGGGCGTGGGGACACTTCGTTAAAAATCACATCATCACCGCACACAAACATTTCTACCCCGAAAACTCCGCGACCGCCTAAAGCACCGGTGATTTTTTCTGCGATATCTTGGGCTTTTTGCAGTGCTGTTTCAGGCATTGTTTGCGGTTGCCAGGATTCGCGATAGTCGCCTTCTTCTTGGCGGTGGCCGATTGGTGCTAAGAAAGATGTGCCGCCGATATGACGAACCGTAAGCAAAGTGATTTCATAATCGAATTTCACAAAGCCTTCCACAATCACACGGTCTGCACCGGCTCTGCCGCCTTGTTGGGCGTAATCCCAAGCTTTTGGCATATCATCAAAGGATTTTAAAATACTTTGACCGTGACCGGATGAACTCATAATCGGTTTGACAACGCAAGGAACGCCGATTTTTTTCACTGCACTTTGGAAATCGGCAAAGTTATCCACGAATTGATAATTAGATGTCGGCAAGCCTAATTCTTCGCTGGCTAAACGGCGGATACCTTCGCGGTTCATTGTCAGTTTAGTGGCTTTTGCTGTCGGGATCACATTAAAGCCGGCTTGTTCCAATTTCACCAAGGTATCGGTGGCAATAGCTTCTACTTCCGGCACAATATAATCTGGGCGTTCTTTTTCCGCTAAGGCACGCAAAGCATCGCCATCTAACATTGAGATCGTATAAGCACGGTGTGCCACTTGTTGCGCCGGAGCGTTTTCGTAGCGATCCACTGCGATCACTTCCACGCCTAAACGCTGTAATTCAATCGCGACTTCTTTGCCTAATTCGCCGGAACCGAGCATCATAACTTTAGTTGCCGTTGGGGTAAGCGGTGTACCGAGAGTAGTCATATTTTTTTCCTTTTAATTAATGTTGCAAATTACGCTAAAAATTTTTCGTCTAATAATAAATCGTCATTTTTATTAATGCCGATACCGCGTTCGATCACTTGACGGGCAGTGGCGTGAGCCTCACTTAAAGAATGTTCCGTATAAGTCCCGCATTGATAAATATTGAGTTCCGGAATTTGAGTTTGATCTTGCACGGTCAGTACATCGTACATTGCCGCAAGCCAGGCATCTGCCACACGCTGTTCCGCCGGTGAACCAATTAAGCTCATATAAAAACCGGTGCGGCAGCCCATTGGGGAAATATCAATAATTTCCACATCGTTCGCATTTAAATGTTCACGCATAAAACCGGCGAATAAATGTTCAAGAGTGTGGATGCCTTTTGGCGATATCAGCTCTTTATTTGGCACACAGAAACGCAAATCGAATACAGAAATCACATCGCCTTTCGGGGTTTGCATGGTTTTGGCGATCCGCACAGCGGGAGCTTTCATAATGGTGTGATCTACTTTGAAACTGTCGAGTAATGGCATAATTTTTCCTTGCTAAAGAATTTTTTGAATTTATTTGAACTTTCCGGAGCCTTGCCGGTCTTAGAATACAAGCAACTTGCAGTTGTTTTTATAAAATTGGTTCCTTAGGTTATTTTGCCGCTCTTATTAGTTAGAGCGGCTTTTTTTCGTGCTTATTTTACCCCATTGTAATCTTTGATACTATAATAAAATAAATAATGGCCAACAGACTCTAGTAACCCGAATACAAAATGAAACCAAAATATTATATCGGCGTAATGTCCGGTACCAGTTTAGACGGCGTGGATTTAGCATTAATGGATTTTGCGAAACCGCAAGGTAGGCTGCTTGCCACGGATTTTACGCCAATGCCCGCCGATTTACGCCGGGATCTCACCGCACTTTTTACAGGATCGACGACATTGCAGCAATTGGGCGAGATCGATCATCGTTTAGGCGGACTTTATGCTCAAGCCATCAATCAATTTCTTCGCAAAGTGCGGTTAAATGCGGATGACATTATCGCCATCGGCTGCCACGGACAAACGGTGTGGCATTCGCCGAACAGTCAACATCCTTTTACTATGCAAATCGGTGATATGAATTTAGTTGCCGCTCAAACAGGCATTACGGTGATTGGTGATTTCCGTCGTAAAGATATGGCGGTAGGCGGGCAAGGTGCTCCGTTAGTGCCGGCATTTCACCAAGCGGTGTGGGCGAAAGCGGATTGTGTCACCGTGGTATTGAATATCGGCGGTATCAGTAATATTTCCGTGTTAATGCCGAATGGGTCTGTTATCGGCTATGATACCGGTCCCGGCAATGCTTTAATGGACAGCTGGATTGAACGGCATTTAGGCAAATCTTATGATGCAAACGGTGATTGGGCGAAAACAGGAAGCGTGAATAAAACTCTGTTAGCCCTACTATTACAAGACCCCTTTTTTCAATTATCGCCACCGAAAAGTACCGGTCGCGAGTTGTTTAATCTGCCTTGGTTGGATAAAATTTTGCAAAAAAGCACCGCACTTTCCGTGTTACCGCCGCAAAATGTGCAAGCTACTTTATTAGCTTTTACTGTTCAGTCAGTAGTGAATGAATTGCATAAAATCCGTACTCCATTGCCTTGCCGTTTGCTGGTGTGTGGCGGTGGAACGAAAAATCAATTATTAATGCAAAATCTCACCGCACTTTTGCCCCAATGGCAAGTGAGCGATACCAATGCGCAAGGCTTGGACGGCGATTTTGTGGAAGCCGCCGCCTTTGCATGGCTGGCTTATCGCCGAATTCATAATCTGCCGTCTAATATGCCGAGCGTGACCGGTGCAAAAAGTGCGGTCAGTTTGGGCGTAATTTTTCCTGCCATATAAAACGAGATCATAATGAAAGAAAATCTATTAAATACCTTAGCTCAAATGATTACGGAACAGCGTAATCCCACATCAATGCAATTAGATGAAATGTCAGCGTTGGATATTGTGACCTTGATGAATCAGCAAGATCAGCAAGTACCTTTAGCTATCGAAAAAGTGCTGCCACAAATCGCTCAGACGGTGGAAGCCATTGTACAAGCCTTTCGGCAAGGCGGTCGATTAATTTATATGGGGGCGGGCACCAGCGGGCGTTTGGGCGTGTTGGATGCGTCGGAATGTCCGCCGACCTTTGGTGTGCCGAATACCATGGTAGTGGGCTTAATTGCCGGCGGTGAACGAGCTATTCGCAATGCGGTGGAAGGTGCGGAGGATAATGCTCAAGCTGGCGAACAGGATCTGAAAGCCATCCGGCTGACGGCAAAAGATGTGGTTGTAGGAATTGCGGCCAGCGGCCGCACGCCGTATGTCATTGGCGGACTCAATTATGCCAATCAGTTAGGTTGCACAACGGTTTCTATTGCAAGTAATCCAAACTCTGCAATGTCGCAAATAGTGAAAATTGCCATTGATACGATAGTCGGTCCGGAAGTTTTAACGGGATCGAGTCGCTTAAAGTCCGGCACGGCACAAAAACTGGTGGCAAATATGCTCACCACCGCCAGTATGGTGTTAGTCGGAAAATGCTACCAGAATTTAATGGTGGATGTGCAAGCCAGTAATGAAAAGCTCAAAGCTCGTGCGGTGCGAATTGTGATGCAAGCCACTGATTGCGATAAAACCGCTGCGGAGTTCACATTACAGCAAGCGGATAATAATGCTAAATTGGCTATTATGATGATTTTAAGCGGATTGGAACGTACTGAAGCGGAAGCGTTATTGGCAAAACAGAACGGGCGGATTCGAGGGTAATTAATTTACAAGTGTTCTCCAATCACTATCATCGGTTTCAATAAAAACAGCAAAAAAACGTACCGCACTATTTTGCCTATAACGATGAAAAGTACGGTGGATTTTGGGTTTAATCTGAGCCAGCCTGCAATAGCACAAAGCAAATCGCCCACAATTGGTAACCAACTGAAAAACAACATCGGTGTGCCGTAGCGTTGGATTTTGGCTATTGCCCATTGTGTTTTGGCATTGTCTTGTTGGCTTTGCGGAAACCAGCGGCCGATCCAGTAGGTGCTTAAACTGCCTAAGCTATTACCCAGCACCGCAATCAATACTAGCCATAGTAAAGGCGATGAAAAGTAGTCGTTGTCTTGCAGAAAAATTGATGAAGCATAGCCGAGAAACACCGCTTCGGAATTGCCGGGCAGCACTGTCGCACTTAAAAATGCGCTGACGAACATAATCCACAGTTGATTATGTAGGAAAAATCCCGCCCAGAAATCCCAAGAAAGTAATAGATCAAACATTTTTTCCCGTTTGTTCATTGTCATAAACTATTTTTTAATCAGTTCGTGAGTGCGGACATCAAACACGTGCATGCCACCGGCAAGTGCCGCTTGCACACCGAGATCCGCATCTTCAAACACTAAGCATTGTGCGGGTTTTTGTTGAATTAATTCCGCACAACGTAAAAAGGTTTCCGGATGGGGCTTGTGTTTCGTCACATCTTCTGCGGTTACGACGGCATTGAAATATTGGTGCAAGTCTAATTTGGTCATCAACATTTGAGTGATTTCTTTTAATGAACCTGTGCCTAAGGCCAACGGTTTTTTGCCGTGGAAATGCGCCACCACTTTGAAAGCCGGCAAAAGTGCGGCTTCTTTTTGCAAAATTTCGCGGCCAAAATCACGTTTTAATTGTACTACGCGGTTCACGCTTTCTTCTGTGATAGGCACGCCGTATTTTTTCATGGTTTCCCGTGCAATGGTATGTACGGAAGCACCGGCAAATTGATACATCACATCACCGCTGAGGGGATAACCGATCACTTCGCCCACTTTTTCCCAGGCTTTGGCGTGACAAGTCATGGAATCGATTAATGTACCGTCCATATCAAAAATCAACCCGCTATATTGGTTAATAATGGCTTTATCTAATATCATTTTGTGTTACTCCAATAAATCTTTCCTATTTTGCAAGAATTTTTTAATCTTTGCACTGTTTTATTTGCAAATATTCAGGTACATTACTTCGATATAAATTATTTTGAGTAGAGTATGAAAGTTTTTCAGCGCTTGCAATTACTTCAAGCCCGTCAATTGATTAATCAGAATATTCAAGACACGGTCATTCATATTATGCAATATTTGGTGGAAAAGTATGGAGTGGATGTTGATTGTCCGCAAGTGGAAATTTTATTAATTCATTTGGCGAATGCACTGGGAAGAATTTCTCGTCAAGGTTGTGCACAACCGTTGAATCATTTGATTTATGCAGAAATTCAAAACTCCTTGATTTTTCCTAAAGTGATGCGGATCCATTTGGCTTTATTAGACAAAATACCGTTTGAAGTGCCTTATAATGAACAAACGCATATGATTGCTAATTTGTATTCTTTGGCTTTGTCACAACCGAAAATATTAACCGCCGCAGAATAACCGCGGCGGTAATATGTTGTATTTATTCCACGCGTTCGCCGTGAGAAGCCAAGTCTAAACCTTTACGTTCATCATCGCATTCAACCCGCAAACCGATAGTTTTATCAATGATTTTCAATAAGATAAAACTACCGATACCACTGTATAGAATTGTGATTAACACGCTTTCCGTTTGTCGCCAAAGTGTAGTGTCCGTACCGGAAATATCAGGAGATACAAACACGCCTGTTAAGATAGCCCCTGCAATACCGCCAATGCCGTGGATGCCGAAGGCATCTAGCGTATCGTCATAACCAAGCCAATATTTAAGTCTGGTTACACTGATGAAACATACAATGCTGGTGATAATACCGATTGCTAAAGCACTTTGTACGGAAACAAAGCCTGCTGCCGGTGTGATACCCACTAAGCCTGCGACTACACCGGAAGCTAAACCGAGAGCGGACGGTTTATATTTCAAGCAAACTTCTGTTAATATCCATGCCAATGCACCTGCTGCCGCAGCAATTTGGGTGGTGGCTAATGCCATTCCTGCGCGACCGTCCGCTGCTAAGGCAGAACCTGCGTTGAAGCCGAACCAACCGATCCAAAGCATAGCCGTACCGATTAATGTCAACACTAAGTTGTGTGGTGCCATAGTTTCTCTGCCATATCCTATGCGTTTACCCACTAAAATTGCGGCAACTAATCCCGCCACACCGGCATTGATATGAATTACCGTACCGCCGGCATAATCCAATACGCCGTCAGCGGCTAGCCAGCCGTCCATGCCCCATACCCAGTGAGCTGTCGGCACATAAATTAATAGTGACCATAATCCCACAAACACCATTAATGCAGAGAATTTCATACGTTCGGCAAAGGCTCCGGTAATAATTGCTCCGGCAATTACCGCAAATGCCATTTGAAAAATCATAAAAACCGATTCGGGAATTGTCGATGCTCCGGGATAAACGGTTAATTGATTTTTTTCCGTCAACACGTTTAAGCCATTCAAAAAGAAACGATCGGCACCGCCGATAAACGCATTGTTTGGCGTAAATGTCAGGCTATAACCGAAGCATAGCCAAATCATAGCGATCATACAGCAGATAGCAAAGCTCTGAACCATTGTGGCTAATACGTTCTTTTTACGTACCATACCCGCATAAAATAATGCTAAGCCGGGAATGGTCATAAATAAGACGAGAATTGCCGATACGCTCACCCAAGTGGTATCACCGGAATCCAAAATTGACATCGGTTGCCGCCAGCTGCTCACATCGGCATAAGCTAAGCCGGGGAAAAGTAGGGATAAAGCAAGAAGTTGTTTTTTCATATTGTGTTCCTTTCCGAGTAAAAATTAAAAAAATCAGACCGCACTTTCGTCGGTTTCACCGGTGCGGATACGCACAACGCGTTCCAGTGGTTTTACGAAAATCTTACCGTCGCCGATTTTGCCGGATTGTGCTGCGGAGCAAATAGCTTCGATTGCAGGTTCAAGCATATTGTCGGTGAGAGCGATATCAATTTGTACTTTAGGAATAAAATCGATCACATATTCCGCACCGCGATAGAGTTCGGTGTGACCTTTTTGCCGACCAAAGCCTTTCACTTCGCTGATGGTCATTCCTTGAATACCGATGTCGTAAAGTGCATCGCGCACTTCATCTAAGCGGAAAGGTTGAATAATTGCAGTGAGTTGTTTCATTTTTAGATCCTCTTATTGGTTTTAATTTAGGTTTAATAAGAGGTTAGTAGAACCGGATTAATAAAATCAAATTATTTGTTGATAGATTTTAATATTATTTGATTGTACCTGAATTTTGTTCAGCGAAATTTGTATTTAATTAAGTGCTATTTAATTTTTATTAAAGTGCGGTGGAAAATCAGCAGAATTTACTGAAAATAAAATTTAAAACTACGGGGAATAAAAGATTTGTAAGAAATGGCGCACCCGAAAGGATTCGAACCTTTGACCGCTCGGTTCGTAGCCGAGTACTCTATCCAGCTGAGCTACGGGTGCGTGATATTGGGAATAACTAATATTGATAAACAAATTATACATTTCTCATTTTACATTTCACTAGAGTAGAATGAAATGGCGCACCCGAAAGGATTCGAACCTTTGACCGCTCGGTTCGTAGCCGAGTACTCTATCCAGCTGAGCTACGGGTGCACAGAGTAAATGGCGGTGAGAGAGGGATTCGAACCCTCGATACAGTTTCCCATATACACCCTTAGCAGGGGTGCGCCTTCAGCCTCTCGGCCATCTCACCGCAATCGGTTTGTGGGCGGTATGATACTTTTTTTTGAAAATAAGTCAAATTATTTTTCTTGTTTTGTTCTAAAAATTTCATTGATTGACTGATTTATCTACAATATTTTATTGAAACTATATGATTTTTTGTCATTGATCATAAAATTTGTATAAATTGTTTTTCAAATAGGGGGAGTATCGGGTACGATGTGTCCGGATTTATTTACAGTTTTATAAAATAAGTAATAATAAAAAGGATCTATTATGAAAAATAATAATGTTATTTATTCACCTAATCCGGATCTCCACGAGCTCACTTTTCGCGGTATCCTGTTAGGTGCTTTAATTACCATGGTGTTTACCGCATCAAACGTGTATCTGGGGTTGAAAGTCGGTTTAACCTTTGCCTCTTCAATTCCTGCTGCGGTAATTTCTATGGCAGTGTTGAAAATGTTTTCCCAATCGAATATTTTGGAAAACAATATGGTTCAAACACAGGCTTCTGCGGCAGGTACGTTATCTTCGGTTATTTTTGTATTGCCCGGTTTATTGATGATGGGATATTGGCAGGATTTTCCGTTTTGGCAAACCATGTTGCTTTGTGCTTCGGGCGGTATTTTAGGTGTGATCTTTACTATTCCTTTGCGTAACGTAATGGTTACTCGCAGTGAATTGCCTTATCCTGAAGGCGTTGCGGCGGCTGAGATCTTAAAAGCGGGGAATCATGAGGAAACCGGAAATGATTCCGGGGCGAAAGAAATTCTTGCGGGGGCATTGGTTTCCGGGGTAGTCGCATTTTTAACCAGTGGATTACGTGTGATTGCCGACGGTGCAAGTTATTGGTTTAAATCCGGTAATGCCATATTTCAAATACCGATGGGCTTTTCGTTAGCGTTATTGGGGGCCGGTTATTTAGTCGGTATTATCGGCGGTATTGCTATTTTATTCGGTATTTTCTTTGCTTGGGCAATCGCCGTACCGTATTTCAGTTCGGCTTTACCAATGCCGGCAGATAGCGATATGATTGGCTATGCCATGACCATTTGGAAAGAAAAAGTCCGGTTTATCGGAGTCGGTACGATCGGCATTGCTGCGATTTGGACATTATTAACGTTAATGAAACCGATGATTGAAGGAATGACCAATTCTTTCCGTTCATTAAAAAATCCGAATGCGAAAGAACATAATCGTTTAGAGCAGGATTTATCGCCGAAAACCATGATTTATATTACTTTGGCGACGGTGGCGGTTATCGCTTTTTCATTATTTAATTTCATCAGTGCGGTAGCTATTTCGCCGGAAGTCACCATTTTATTAATTGTCGTGTGTACGTTATTTTCGGTTGGTATCGGCTTTTTTGTTGCGGCCGCCTGTGGTTATATGGCGGGTTTGGTCGGATCATCTTCCAGCCCGATTTCGGGTATCGGCATTATTTCCGTAGTGGTTATTTCCGTCGTATTAATGATGATTGGCAACAGTACCGGCTTGTTAGATAATGTAGAAGGTCAACAATTTTTGACCGCATTGACCATTTTCTCCGGTTCTTTGGTGGTAACCACAGCTGCGATTTCCAACGATAACCTGCAAGATCTGAAAACAGGTCTGTTAGTGAAAGCTACCCCTTGGCGACAAGAAGTTGCATTGATCATTGGTTGCATTATCGGGGCGTTGGTTATTGCCCCCGTATTGGAAATGTTATATCACGCTTACGGTTTCACCGGAGCATTGCCGCGTGAAGGCATGGATCCGTCGCAAGCCTTATCTGCACCGCAAGCTACATTGATGATGACGATTGCCAAAGGTATTTTTTCTCAGAATTTGGAATGGACTTATATTTTCACCGGTGTGTGTTTTGGTGCTATTTTAATTGTGATTGATATATTCTTAAAGAAAATTACCGCTAAACGTTTTGCATTACCGGCATTAGCCGTGGGTATGGGCATTTATTTACCGCCTTCTGTAAACACGCCGATTGTGACGGGGGCGATTTTAGTTTGGTTTATTAAACGCCATCTTAGCCGTTATGCCAAAGCTAAAGGGAAAGATGAAAATACACTGCAAAAAACCGGTGAACGTTACGGCACATTATTTGCCGCAGGGTTAATTGTCGGAGAAAGTTTAATCGGCGTATTGCTTGCTTTTGTGATCGCAGCCTCTGTCACATCGGGCGGTTCCGAAGCACCATTGGCATTATCTTTAGACAATTGGGCTATTCCGTCACAAATTTTAGGATTGGCGGTATTCGTAAGCGGTTTGATTATTTTCACCCTTCGCGTATTACGAGCCAAAAAATCAGTTTGATGATGTGATTATCAAAGTAAAATATCAATAGTGCGGTCGTTTCCGCACTATTTTTTTCTATTACTTACAGACTCTAACTGTTATACTGACACTCATGGCAAATGACGTTTCGGGAGCATGAATAATGTTGGAATTATCGCAAAAATTATTGAACGATGTATTACAAATTGCTCATCAGGCGGGCAGGCATCTGCGTGAATTCTATCAACAGTCCGTAGATATTCAAATCAAATCCGATAATACTCCCGTCACCAATGCCGATTTATTTATCAGCCGATTTTTAACGGAAAAACTGACCGCACTTACACCGAATATTCCCGTGTTATCGGAAGAATGTTGCGATATTTCTCTTGCACAGCGCCAACAATGGCAATCTTATTGGATTATTGATCCCCTGGATGGCACTCAGCAATTCATTAACAGAACGGATCAATTCGCCGTTTTAATTGCGTTAGTGCAGCATAATCGTTCGGTGTTGGGCGTGATTCATGCCCCGATACTTGAGCGTACTTTTTATGCCATGAAAGGTTTTGGTGCGTTTAAATGCGTTGCACATCAGACTTCTCGTTTAAACGCGCGTGAATTGGATTTTTCCCGTCCGATAAAAATTGCACTCGGTTCAAAGTCTGCACAAAAACGTTTACAACCAATGCTTAAACCTGAATATCAATACGAATTTGTTATTTTTGGTTCCAGCGGTTTAAAAAGCACTTTAGTGGCGGACGGTGAAGCGGATTGTTACGTACGTCAAGGTAAAACCGGCGAATGGGATACCGCCGCTTCGGAAATATTACTGGAAGAGATCGGTGGAATCATTTGTAATACGGCATTTCGTCCGCTGGTATATAATCAGCGAGATAGTTTGGAAAATCCCGATTTTCTGATGTTGTGTTCCAAACAGGCACAATGGCGGGAATTATTTGATTTTAACTAATTGCATTCTTTGGTAAAAACGATTAGTAAAATAACTGCAAAATATCGCATAATCATCAATGCAGACTTAACATTTTTATAACAAGGACAATAGAAATATGTTTCTACAAGATAACAGTATTATTACCATTTTCGGTGCTTCCGGCGATTTAACCCACCGCAAGCTCATTCCGGCACTGTATCATCTTTATGCGGCGAAAAAATTGCCGCAAGATTTTGCCGTATTAGGTGTGGCCCGCACCGAATATAGTGATGTTGAATTCCGTGAAAAGATGCAAGAAATCGTCACAAAAAATGAAAAAGTAGAACCAGATATTTTCGCCGAGTTTTTAAATCATGTTTATTATCAAACGGTAGAAACCGCCAATGCAGCAGATTACGAGAAAGTCAAAGTGCGGTTAGAAGAATTAGAATATTTGCACAGTACTCACGGTAATGTTTTATATTATATATCCACACCGCCAAGTTTATATGGCGTAATTCCTGAATGTTTGGCTGCACATAATCTAAATAGCGAAGAACACGGCTGGAAACGTTTGGTGGTGGAAAAACCTTTCGGTTACGATTTGGCATCCGCGATCAAATTGGATGAACAAATTCACTATTATTTTCAAGAACATCAAATTTATCGTATCGACCATTATTTAGGTAAGGAAACCGTACAAAACTTGCTCGTGTTGCGTTTTTCCAACGGATTATTCGAACCGCTATGGAATCGTAACTACATTGATTATGTGGAAATCACCGGTGCTGAATCTATCGGTGTTGAAGAGCGCGGCGGCTATTATGAAGGTGCCGGAGCCATGCGTGATATGTTCCAAAATCATTTATTACAAGTCCTGGCATTAGTGGCGATGGAATCTCCTGCCGTCATTAATGCGGATTCATTGCGTAATGAAGTGGTGAAAGTATTGCAAAGCCTGCATCCGATGTCTGAGCAGGATTTAGAGGAAAACCTTGTTCTGGGACAATATACCCGCTCTAAAGTACGTGGTGAAGAAGTGGTAAGCTATCGAGAAGAAAAAGGCGTGGATCCGCAATCACGTACCGAAACCTATATGGCATTACGTTTACAAATCGACAACTGGCGTTGGTCTGGCGTGCCGTTTTATGTGAGAACGGGCAAACGCTTACCGACCCGGGTCACGGAAATTGTGGTACATTTTAAACGTACACCGCACCCGGTATTTAGCCAGAATGCGCCGGAAAATAAATTAATTATCCGCGTGCAACCTGATGAAGGCATTGTCATGAGTTTTGGCTTAAAACAGCCTGGTGCAGGTTTTAGTGCACAAGAAGTTTCCATGGATTTCCATTACGATGATTTGGGCGATACCACATTGCTTAGTGGTTATGAACGTCTTTTATTGGATGCGTTAAATGGCGATGCGTCATTATTTACCCGTAGCGATGCAGTGCAGGCGTGCTGGCGTTTTGTACAACCGATTTTAGATTATAAAACCCATTTGGATTCCAAATTGCACGGCTATGCTTGTGGTACATGGGGGCCGGAAGCCGCCGATAAATTAATGGCAAAAAACGGCCGCGAATGGCGTCATCCGTGTAAAAATCTCACCAATACCAATTATTGTGAATTATAGGAATCACTATGAATTATCACGTTTTTACCACGGCACAAGCTGTCGTAGAAAAAATTGCCGATGAGTTTGTTACATACAGCGAACAAAATCGCCCTGTACATATTTCACTTTCCGGCGGAAGTACGCCGAAATTATTATTTAAAATCTTGGCGGCAGAACCCTATGCCATAAAAGTGCGGTGGGAAAATCTGCATTTTTGGTGGGGCGATGAGCGTATGGTGGAACCAAATGATCCGGAAAGCAATTACGGTGAAGTGCAAAAATTATTATTTGATCATATTCAAATTCCCGTACAAAATATTCACCGAATTTGCGGTGAAAACGAACCGCACTTTGAATTGGAACGCTTTACCAAAGAGCTTGAAATCGTACCAAATGCTGAATTCGATTGGATTATTTTGGGTATGGGAACGGACGGGCACACCGCATCATTATTCCCGCATCAAACGGATTTTAACGATCCGAATTTAGCCGTGATAGCCAAACATCCGCAAAATGAGCAAATCCGAATTTCCAAAACGGCGAAATTAATTGGACTGGCAAAACGTGTCACCTATCTGGTGATCGGCGATTCCAAAGCAGAAATTTTAAAAGAAATCCAAGACAATCCGGCAGAAAATCTGCCTTATCCGGCAGCGAAAATCCACGCCAAGAACGGTATGACGGAATGGTATTTGGATGCGGATGCGGCGAACCTGTTAAAATAATTGAAAAACCGACCGCACTTTTTATGAGATTAAGGATAAAATCCATGTTAGATATTACCCCGTTAAAAAATGTCGTATTGCGGTTAGATGAAGGATTAAAACGTTATCAATCGGATATTTCCGATACCCAAATTCGTGATGGTTTGATTCAACGTTTTGAATTTACTTATGAATTAAGTCATAAAATGCTCAAACGTTATTTGGAATCGGTTTCACCGACACCGGATTTATTCGATAAAATTTCTTTTCAGGAGCTGATTCGTCGTGCCAACGAACAAGATTTATTATTAGGAAATTGGACGGATTGGCGGCAATATCGGGAAATACGTAGCAGAACCGGCCATACTTATGACGAAAATATTGCAGTCGAAGTTGTTGCAGATATTCCAAAATTTTTAACGGAAGCAATTTATTTAACAGAAAAACTGGAAAAATAATTATGTTGAATATGCAACCGGAACATTTAAAAATCGTGCAGGCTATTTTAAAGCGGCATGTGCCAAATTTTGCAATAATATTACTTTTTTATCACTAATGGAGTTAAAAATGAAAACCTTAGGCATTATTGGAGGTATGAGTCCTGAAAGTACGGTAACCTATTACAATGAAATTAACCGTTTAGTTAATCAAAAAATGGGGAAAAATACTTCTGCCCCAATTGTGATGGTGAGCGTAGAATTTGAAGAAATTGTACAGTACCAAAAAACCGGACAATGGGAACGAGCGGGCGAGATTTTAGCAGATTCTGCAAAAAAATTAGTACAGATTGGTGCGGATGGTATCGTACTTGCGACTAATACAATGCACAAAGTGGCACCGCAAATTATTGAAGCGATTAATATTCCTTTTCTGCATATTCTAGATGCTACAGCCGATGCGATTAAAGCTCAAGGTTTAACTAAAGTGGCTTTACTTGGAACACGTTTTACGATGCAGGATAATTTTTATCGTGAGGGTTTGGCACAGCGCGGTATTATTGCTATCGTACCAAATGATAAGGTACAAACGGAAATTCATCGTATTATTTTTGAAGAACTTTGTATTGGCCAATTTATCGAAACATCAAAACAGTTTTATTTACAAACTATTACAGAACTTGCTCAATTAGGTGCTGAAGGTGTAATTTTGGGCTGTACAGAAATTGGTTTATTAGTACAACAAGAAGATTTCACATTGCCTTTTTTTGATACGGCACAGCTTCATAGCCAAATGGCGGCAAAATTCGTATTAGAAAAATAACAATTTAAAATGTGCAATTTAGATTGCTCGTAATCAGTTCAACACAACAGGAGAAAAAAATGTCAATGAAAGGTGATATCGGCGTTATCGGTTTAGCGGTAATGGGACAGAATTTAATTTTAAATATGAATGACAACGGCTTTAAAGTAGTGGCGTATAACCGCACTACTGCTAAAGTTGATGAGTTTTTACAAGGTGCGGCAAAAGGTACGAATATTATCGGAGCATATTCATTACAAGATCTCGCGGATAAACTTGAAAAACCGCGTAAAGTAATGTTAATGGTGCGTGCCGGTGATGTAGTGGATCAGTTTATTGATTCTTTACTACCTTACTTAGAAACAGGCGATATCATTATCGACGGTGGTAATTCAAATTATCCGGATTCAACCCGTCGCACTAAAGCCTTGGCTGAAAAAGGTATTCGCTTTATCGGTTCCGGCGTTTCCGGCGGTGAAGAAGGGGCCCGTCACGGACCATCGATTATGCCGGGCGGTAATGAAGAAGCATGGCCTTATGTAAAACCGATTTTACAGGCCATTTCCGCTAAAACCGACAAAGGAGAACCTTGCTGTGACTGGGTGGGGAAAGACGGTGCCGGGCATTTCGTGAAAATGGTACACAACGGTATCGAATACGGCGATATGCAATTAATCTGCGAAGCCTATAACTTCTTAAAAGACGGTTTGGGGTTAAGCTATGATGAAATGCAGTCTATTTTTGCCGAATGGAAAAAAACCGAACTTGACAGCTATTTGATTGATATTACAACCGATATTCTAGGTTACAAAGACACCGATGGCGAGCCATTAGTGGAAAAAATCCTAGACACAGCCGGTCAAAAAGGGACGGGTAAATGGACGGGGATCAATGCCTTGGATTTAGGTATTCCGTTGACTTTAATTACAGAATCTGTATTTGCCCGTTGTGTATCATCTTTTAAAGATCAACGCACAGCATTAGAAAACAGCTTTAAGAAAACCGTCGGCACTGTTGAAGGCGACAAAAAAGTCTGGATTGAAGCGGTACGCCAAGCATTGTTGGCATCAAAAATCATTTCTTATGCACAAGGCTTTATGTTAATTCGCGAAGCATCCGAAAACAACAACTGGAATATCAACTACGGCGGTACTGCATTATTATGGCGTGAAGGCTGTATTATTCGCAGTGCGTTCTTAGGCAACATCCGTGATGCTTATGAAGCAAATCCGGATTTAGTGTTCTTAGGCACCGACCCATACTTCAAAGGTATCTTGGAAAACTGCTTGAGCAACTGGCGCAAAGTGGTGGCAAAAGCTATCGAAATCGGTATTCCAATGCCTTGTATGGCATCGGCTATCACCTTCTTAGACGGCTACACCACAGCTCGTTTACCGGCGAACTTGTTGCAGGCTCAACGCGACTATTTCGGTGCTCACACCTATGAACGCACCGACAAACCGCGTGGTGAGTTTTTTCACACTAACTGGACAGGTCGCGGTGGTAATACGGCATCAACCACTTATGATGTATAATTAAAATTAGATATCGGGGCAATATTTGCCCCGAATTTTTGCTTACCAAATTCCCTTCAAGATCTCAAACGATCTTTTTATCTTTTTTTGCATCTTGGTTACAGATCTTTTGCCCGCTTTATTGTAAAATCTCTGCCATTGCAATTAACTTTTTTAGATAAAACGGAGTTTTCTGTGTCATCACTGTGGCAAGACTGCCTTACCCAATTACAAGATCAAATCGAACGCAGCCAATATGATGTGTTTATCAAACCCCTACAAGCGGATGAGATGAACGGCAAGATTGTGCTTTATGCGCCGAATATTATGATCGTGAACTGGGTAAAAGAAAAATTTTGGACATTGATAGAAGACAGCTTACGTTTTATCAGTAAAAATCCGGAATTTTCCGTGAAAATCCAGCAAGGCTTAAAGCCGGTGCGGGAAGTTGCGGTTCAGCCGGTTATTGAAGCGAATAACATCGAAAAAAGTGCGGTGGATTCTGACAAAGAATCGCAAAGCGATTTTCGTTCCAATCTCAACACCAAATATGTGTTTGAAAATTTCGTGGAAGGTAAATCCAACCAAATGGCACGAGCGGTGGCACAAAAAGTCGCACAGAATCCCGGCGATCCCACTTCAAACCCGTTTTTCTTATATGGCGGTACCGGTTTAGGTAAGACCCACTTATTGCATGCTATCGGCAACGAAATTCTGGCGAATGACCCGAATGCCCAGGTGTTGTATATCCATTCCGAACGTTTTGTGCAGGAAATGGTGAAAGCCTTACGCACCGATACTATTGAAAAATTTAAAAAATTCTACCGCTCTTTAGATGCTTTGTTGATTGATGATATTCAATTCTTTGCCGATAAAGATCGCACACAAATTGAATTTTTCCATACCTTCAACAGTTTATTTGAAGGCGGACGACAAATTATTCTGACTTCCGACCGCTATCCGAAAGAAATTGACAAAATCGAAGAGCGGTTAAAATCCCGTTTCGGTTGGGGATTAAGCATTGCCATCGAACCACCGGATGTAGAAACCCGCGTGGCGATTTTATTGAAAAAAGCGGAAGAAAATAATATTGTCTTACCGGAAGAAGTCGCGTTTTTTATCGGTCAACGGTTGCGTACCAATGTGCGAGAATTGGAAGGGGCGTTAAACCGCATTAAAGCCACCGCCAATTTCACCGGCAAACCTATTGATATTGATTTTGTGCGTGATGCTTTGAAAGATATGTTAGCCGTGCAGGAACGTTTGGTGACCATTGATAATATTCAAAAAGTGGTAGCGGAATACTATCGTATTAAAGTCTCCGATTTAAAATCCAAAGTGCGTACCAAACAAATCGCTCATCCGCGACAACTTGCAATGGCATTAGCAAAAGAATTGACTAACCGCAGTTTGCCGGAAATCGGCAAAGCCTTTGGTGACCGCGATCACACAACCGTGTTACACGCGTGCCGGGCGGTGGATAAACGTTGCAAAGAAGACAACAGTACACAGGAAGATTATTCCAATTTAATTAGAACATTATCAGCATAAGGGGCAGACGATGCAGTTTATTATTTCTCGTGAAAATCTGTTAAAACCATTACAACAAGTTTGCGGTGTATTGAGCAGTCGCCCAAATATTCCGGTGCTTAACAATGTGTTATTGAACATCGATAACGGCGTGTTGACCATTACCGGTACGGATCTTGAAGTGGAATTATCCACCCGCACCCAATTGGTTTCTGCCAGTGATAATGGGTCTTATACCATCCCGGCAAAAAAATTCTTGGATATCTGTCGTAGTCTGCCTGATGAGGCAGAAATCAATGTTAGTTTTGAAGATGATCGTGCCTTGATTAAATCCGGTCGCAGTAAATTTAATCTCACCACGCTACCGGCACAGGAATACCCGAATTTAGAAAATTGGCAGTCCGAAGTGGAATTTAGCATTGAACAGGTGACACTACGCCGTTTAATCGAAGCGACCCAATTTTCCATGGCAAACCAAGATGCCCGTTATTTTTTAAACGGAATGAAGTTTGAAACCGAAGGTAATTTATTACGTACCGTCGCTACCGACGGTCACCGTTTGGCAGTTTGTACCATTCCTTTAGATCAAGATCTACAAAATTATTCCGTGATTTTGCCACGTAAAGGGGTGTTGGAATTAGTGCGTTTGTTGGAAGCTAACGAGCAACCGGCTACCTTGCAAATCGGCACCAATAATTTACGCGTACAATTAGGCAATATTACTTTCACATCAAAACTCATTGACGGCCGTTTCCCTGATTATCGACGTGTATTACCACGGGATGCCAGCCAGATCTTAGAAGCCGACTGGAATGCGTTAAAACAAGCCTTTGTGCGTATGGCGATTTTATCCAGCGAACGCTTCCGCAGTGTACGTTTGATCTTAGAACAAAACCAATTGAAAATCACCGCTACCAATCCGGAACAGGAAGAAGGCGAAGAAATCGTTGATGTATCATACAACGGTAATCCGATGGAAGTGGGTTTTAATGTCAGCTATATTTTAGATGTATTGAATGCTTTGAAATGCAGCCAAGTGAGAATGCGTTTAACGGATTCATCGTCCAGTTGCTTAATTGAAGACTGCGAAGATCCGAGTGCGGAATATGTAATTATGCCGATGCGTTTGTAGTTTATGGCAATTTCACGCTTACTCATTGAAAATTTTCGTAATTTAAAAGCCGTCGATCTGGAATTTGATCACGGCTTCAATTTCTTAATGGGCAATAACGGCAGTGGCAAAACCAGTTTATTAGAAGCTATTTTCTATCTCGGTCACGGCAGATCCTTCAAAAGTGCGGTCAGTAATCGCATAATTTCCTATGATGAACCGCACTTTACCTTACACGGTAAAATTCAAGAACAGCAACATCATTGGTCGGTAGGCTTACAAAAACATCGCCAAGGCAACACAATTGTAAAAATCAATGGCGAAGATGGTAATAAAATTGCCGATCTTGCTCATTTATTGCCAATGCAAATCATCACCCCGGAAGGCTTAACTTTATTAAACGGCGGACCAAGCTATCGCCGGGCTTTCTTAGATTGGGGCTTATTTCATCATCAAACCGGCTTTCATTCAGCGTGGTCAAACTTACACCGTTTACTCAAACAACGCAATTCTGCCTTACAGCAAACCACGCATTATGCCCCGCTGAAAATTTGGGACGTGGAGCTGGCCAAATTAGCACATCAGGTAACTGAATGGCGGGCAAATTACGCCGAAGCTTTACGCCCTGAAATAGAACAAACCTGCCGATTATTTTTACCAGAACTGGAAATCAGTGTGAGTTTTCATCAAGGTTGGGAAAAAAATACTGAGTATGCCGACTTATTAGCCGTGCATTTTGAGCGTGATAAAACCATGGGTTACACAGCCTCAGGTCCACAACGTGCGGATTTCCGTTTCAAAGCTAACGGACTTCCCGTGGAAGATGTGCTTTCTCGCGGACAACTTAAACTTTTAATGTGTGCCCTACGCCTTGCCCAAGGCGAACACCTAATGCTCGAAAAACAACGCCACTGCATTTTCCTCATCGACGACTTCGCCTCCGAACTGGATCAAACTAAGCGTAGCTTATTAGCCGAACGCCTGCAACAAAGCGGCTCGCAAGTGTTTGTCACTGCGATTACTCAAGATCAACTAAAACAAATGCAGCCGGAAAAACACCGCACTTTTGGGGTGGATAATGGCAAATTGCAACTATGGAATGAAAGTTTATAGCTTTGATAAATTTTTTTGCCTAATGCTGTGCTATATGGGATAACTCAGTTATCGCAATATTCTTTTGTTTAGATAACATTTCTTTTAAATACGACAGAGATAGAATCTTGTTGTATTCCTTATTATAAGTTACTAGAACATAGTAAATATCAAATATAGTGGCTTGGACACTTATCAAAAATATTGAATAGCATTTAGCTATGATTACCCTCCTGTATTATGGAACTGATATTCAAGATATATATAGTTATTTTTAATATTAAAAAATCTGTTTTAATTTTATAAAACATTATTTTGTTTTTGTTGATTTGTGGTTTTAGGTGTTGTACTATATACACAAATGAAAAAAACACTGATCTTGAGCGAAGTAAAGAAATCTTAGATTGAATTCCGGCAGGAAGATGGGGACACCAAATAATGTTGGTGGTCCATGCGTATTTTTAGCATCGCCGGCATCTGATTATTTGAATGGTTATACCGTCGCAATAGATGGTGGTTGGCACGCAAGAGAATATTCAAAAAATAATTTGTAGGAGATAGTAATGAAAATTTATCACAATATTCATCCAATGGATTCTAAAGATTATGATACGGAGCGTCTTCGTGAGGAATATTTATGCCCGGATTTATTTGAAAAAGATTCAATTAAAGTGGTGTATAGCCATATAGATCGCTTAGTTGCCATTGGGGTTGTACCTAATAAAAATCTATTAAAATTAGATGATTTTATCGATAACAAGCAATTTGGTACAAATTATTTTCTTGAACGTCGAGAGTTAGGGATTGTGAATTTAGGTGGAAAAGTAGAGGTCAGATATAAAGGCGGTAGTTTTATTTTAGAACATCTCGATGCGTTATATTTATCTAAAGAGACTGAGTCTGTTGAATTTTTATCTTTAAACGAATCGGAAGATAATTGTTTATATTGTTTAAGTGCACCAGCTCATCACAAATATGAAAATAAACTGATTCAAAGAAATAATGCAAGAATGATTAAATCAGGTTCTCAAGAAAATGCTAATGCGAGGGTCATTTATCAATACCTCCATCCGGAAGTTGTGCAAACATGTCAGCTATGTCTAGGTGTTACCCATTTAGAACCCGGTAGTGTATGGAATACAATGCCGGCACACACTCATGTGAGAAGAATGGAAATTTATCTATATTTTAATATTAAACCTTCTCAAGTCGTTTTCCATTTCATGGGGGAACCATCAGAAACAAGACATTTGATAATCCGAGATAAACAAGCCGTATTTTCACCAAGTTGGTCTATTCATTCTGGTTGTGGTACTCAAAATTATAGCTTTGTTTGGGGAATGGCCGGAGAAAATCAAACTTATGATGATATGGATTTTGTCAATATGGATGAAATTAAGTAATTTTTTAATATTACCCAGTAAGGAGATTATTATGCTTATTACTAAATTAACTAAATTAGTTCGATCAATTGTTATTGCCGGTGGATTATGCGTTACACTAACCGCTAATGCAGCAACAGAGTTGAAAGTTGCATTTAATCAATCGGATAAACATCCACAATATCAAGCTCTAAAATATTTAAGTGAAAATCTTTCAAAGGAAACTGATGGACGTTATAAATTAAACATTTATCCAAATGAATTATTAGGCGATCAACGAGCATCATTAGAGCTAGTTCAAAATGGGGCGATACATATGGCAATCGTCGCTAATCCTTTGGTTGAGAATTATGATAAAACATTCTCCGTTATCGCTTTGCCTTATATTTATAACTCTTTGGAACACCAAGAAAAAGTCTTTACTGGAAATGTGCTGGATGAGTTGTTTGCTTCAACAAAAAAATTTGGATTTGAAGTTTTGGGGGCTTACACCGCTGGTGCGAGAAGTGTATATACAAAATCTTCTCCGGTAAAATCTATTGCCGATTTGAATGGAAGAAAAATCCGAGTAATGCAATCTAACACAATGATAAAAATGTTAGCTTGCATGGGAGGCACCGGTGTACCGATGAATCAAGGAGAAGTTTATACAGCCATTCAACAAGGAGTATTAGATGGTGCGGAAAATAATGAAATTACTTATATGGATTTAAAGCAATATGAAGTAGCGCCATATTTTTCTCGTACAAAACATCTTATGGTTCCTGATTTACTCGTTATTAGTGAACAATTTCTTTCTTCTTTATCTGAAAAAGATCAAGCAATTTTGAAAAGACTTGTAAAAGAGAGTATTCAAAAAGAATATCAGTTATGGAGAGAGCAGGTATTAGTTGCTGAACAATTCTCCAAAGATAAAGGCGCTGAATTTTTAGAAGTGGATATCAAACCATTCCAAGATAGTTGTCAAGGTTTACAAAATGATTTAATTAAAACAGATTTTCAAAAACAATTGTTTGAAAAAATCCTTTCTTTAATTTAAATATTATTAAACCCGGATTATTTATAAATAATCCGGGTTTATATTAAGTAAGGAGAAATTATGCTTCTTCTCGTAAAAAAAATAGTTGATAAGATTATGGCATTATTATGTATCGCTATTGTTTTATCTATGTGTGTATTAGTCACATATCAAGTTATTACTCGATATATATTTAATAGCCCTAGTGCAGTTAGCGAAGTGTTAGCCAGATATTTATTCATTTGGCTTGTTTTATTTGGTGGTGCCTATGTATTCGGATTAAGAGAACATATGTCAATTTCATTTATTAAACAAAAATTTTCCAATAAAGTACAAATATATCTTGATATGTTTTCTGAATTAGTCATAGCAATGTTTTCATTAAGCATAATGATATTAGGTGGATATAATATTACTGTTCGCCAAATGTTCCAGATGGATTCTGCTTTACAATTACCGGTGGGTGTAATTTATAGTGCTATACCTGTATCCGGAGTTATTATTCTATTTTATTTTATCCATAATGAAATAATGTTATTCAGAAAATTAAAAGATTCGTAATAAAGGAGATATTATGGAACTATCAACTATCGCGGCTCTTGTTATGTTACTTGGGACAGTATTCTTTTTAATTATCGGAACACCAATAAGTATTAGTGTTGGTATTTCTTCGTTCTTGTCAATGCTATTAATCCTTCCATTTTCGGGAGCTGTAATTACATCATCCCAGCGTATATTTGTTGGCTTAGATTCATTCGCATTACTGGCTATCCCATTTTTTATCCTTGCGGGAAATATAATGAATAGTGGCGGTATAGCATTGCGATTAATTAATTTATCAAAACTGGTCAGTGGGTGTTTTCCGGGTTCGCTGGCACAAACAAACACAGTTGCAAATATGCTATTTGGTTCAATTAGTGGTTCAGGTGTTGCCTCTGCGGCTGCTATTGGTGGAATAATGGCACCAATTCAGGAAAAAGAAGGCTACGATCCAAAATTTAGTTCTGCTGTAAATATAGCTTCAGCACCTACAGGAATGTTAATTCCGCCAAGTAATACTCTTATTGTATATGCAACGGTTGCGGGTAGTGTATCGGTATCCGCACTGTTTATGGCAGGCTATATTCCTGGTATCCTATGGGGTGTTAGCGTCATGATTGTTGCTGGAATTATAGCGAAAAGAAAAGGGTATATTCAAAAAAATACCATAACATGTAGAGAAGCTTTTAGAGTATTAATCGATGCATTACCAAGTTTATCATTAATTTTTATTGTGATTGGTGGAATATTAGGTGGCGTATTTACTGCAACCGAAGCCTCTGCAATAGCAGTCGTATATTCATTATTTCTAGGTTTTTGTTATAGAAATTTATCTTTAAGTCAATTACCTAAAATATTTTTAGATACGGCAAAAATGTCTGCCATCGTTATTTTTATGTTGGCTACATCTTCAATTATGTCATGGGTTATGGCATTTACTCAATTACCTACTATTATTGCTAATAGTCTTTTATCAATAACAGATAATCCAATTTTAATTTTATTAATTATTAACATCGTTTTATTGTTTATTGGTACTTTTATGGATCCAACTCCCGCAGTATTAATATTCACTCCGATCTTTTTACCGATTTGTATGAATTTAGGCATGGATCCTGTGCATTTTGGAATATTGTTAGTATTTAATTTATCCCTGGGAACAATAACACCACCTGTTGGACCAATATTATTTACCGGTTGTAAAGTCGCTAATATTGAGATTGAAGATGTGATAAAAATGCTGGTTCCTTTCTTTGTCATGATTTTTATTGTATTGATGTTAGTGACATATGTACCTGCAATCTCAATGTTTATTCCTCAGTTAATGGGATTAGTTTAATCACAAGGAAATGTTCGTGAAAGCTCTCGCAATTTTGCCGGAAAATGACCGCACTTTTACCGATTATCAGCGTTGCCTTGGTGCCCTCAGCTGAGCGACTATGGTCGTTTGATGATAAAGAAGCCGGTAATATGTGAGTATTTTATCGGCTTTTTCTATTTCCTTTAATGTGATAAATGAAATGGTGGTGTAATAAACAAAATGCGGGAATTTGGATGGTTTTCTTAAAAGAATTTTCTATTTTGTGATCTCCTTCACAGTTTTTATTTTCTATTTCTGCTAATTTTTCACCGTTAGTTAAACTTGTATACTAGTATTTGTTAAACCAATCTATCGAGGTTACTATGAAAAAGAGAACATTTTTAAAAACATTATTGGCAAGTGCAATGCTGTTTTCCGTAGCGGCTTGTAATGATTCGGGCGATTCAGCAGAGAAAAAAGTGGTAAAAGTTTCATCGGTGGTTGCTGCAACACATCCTTCAACAGTTGCTTTAAAAGAAGTTTTTAAACCAATGATTGAAGAAAAAACACAAGGTCGTTTCCAAATTGATGTGTATGATTCAGGTCAATTAGGCGATGAAAAACAATCCTTTGACTATACCCGTCAAGGCATTATTGATTTGTCTGTGCTCGGTACGGTGATGTGGTCTGAAGTGCCGAAAATGTCAGTGCCTGATTTTCCATTCTTATTTAAAGATGTTCCACACGCTCGCAAAATTTATCAAGGTGAAATCGGTAAAGAAATTGCGGATAGTTTTGAATCCACTCAACCGATCAAGTTCTTAGCCTGGATGCCGAACGGCGCTCGTGTGTTTTCCTCAAGCAAAGCGTTGACCAATCCTGACCAATTCAAGGGGCAAAAAATGCGTATGCCTAACAATCCGATTCACGTCAAAGTAGCGGAATTATTGGGGGCAAATGTGGCAATTATGAGCTTAGGAGAAGTGTTTAGTGCTTTGGAACAAGGCGTGGTGGATGGTCAGGATAATCCGCTTTCTACTTTCGTACAACAAGGTTTCTATTCCGTAAATAAAAATATTTATGAAACCAATCATATGATTTCATCACTTGAGTTGCTTGCCAATAGTAAATTCTGGGAAAAATTAAGCGATGAAGATAAAGCTATTTTCTTAGAAGCGGCTAAAACAACATCAGATAAAAGCTGGGATTTATACCAAGCCAGTATTGATGCAGATAAAAAATTCGTCACTGAAAAAGGCGGTTCAGTTGTAACACCAAGTGATGCGGATAAAACGGTGTTAGTAGAAAAAATGCAACCGCTTTACGATGATTTATACAAAAAATACGATTGGGCAAAAGATCTCGTTGAACGTATCAGAAATACCGATTAATCAAGGGGCTAGAGTATGAAAACTCTGACAGATAAATTGTTTAAAGGTATCTCGCTGTTGCTGGGGTTAATGTTGGTTGTGATGATCGCATTGGTATTCCTGAACGTTATCTTACGCTTTTTCTTTAACTCCGGTCTGGTATGGTCGGAGGAAGTATCAAGATACGTATTTGTGTATGTGATCTACATCGGTGCGATTGTCGCAATGAAAGAAAACGCTCATTTAGGCGTAGATACCTTGATTAAAAACGTGCCGGAAAAAATTAAGCTGTTTTTATTTATTCTCGGTAGATTAATCATTATTGCGGTAATGGGTATTTTGATGAAAGGATCTTATGCCATGGTAATGCAATCAATGACGGCAAAAGCCGCTGCTACGGGATTACCGTTATCTTTCGTTTATGTGACGGGATTAATTACCGGTGCCGCCATTATTTTGATCAGTGTATTAAATATTGTCGATGTGATTAAAAATCCTCAAGTTATTCATCGAGCGGTATTGATGAGTGACTCGGATTCAGATTAACAGGTAGGTCTCTATGACAATTATTATTTTCTTAGCAAGTTTAATCGGTGGCATTATTATTGGGGTGCCGATTGCATTTTCACTGCTCTTTTCAGGCATTACGCTAATGCTCTATTTAGATGTGTTTAATGCGCAAATTTTGTCACAAAACTTATTCAATGGTGCCGACAGTTTCTCCATGATGGCGATTCCATTTTTTGTGGTTGCCGGTGATTTAATGAACCGTGGCGGATTAACCACTAAAATTGTGGATGCAGCAACGGCAATGGTGGGGCATATTCGTGGCGGTTTGGGTTATGTAGCGATCGTAGCAATCTTATTATTCGCAAGTTTGGTCGGTTCTGCCGTTGCCTCCACGGCGGCACTTGGCGCAATATTGATTCCAATGATGGTGCAATCCGGTTATAACCGAGATCGTTCTACCGCATTAATTGCCGGTGGTAATATTTTATCACCGATTATGCCGCCATCCGTGCCAATGATTATTTTTGGTGTCACCGCAGGTGTTTCCGTAACCGATCTGTTTATGGGCGGTATCGCACCGGCGGTATATATTACCGTAGTGCTGTGCGTAGTTTGGGCATTGGTATCTCGCAAAGATTCCGCAGCACCATTGCCCCGTAAATCTTTCAAAGAAGTCATTACAGCGTTACGTAAAGCAGTATGGGCAATCTTAATGCCGATTGGTATTTTACTCGGTTTGCGAAGCGGAATGTTTACGCCAACGGAAGCCGGCGTTATGGCTGTTGTGTATTCTCTTGTGATTGGTGTGTTTGTTTATCGTGAGCTTACTCTTGCAGACATCAAAGAAAGTATGATTGCTTCTGCTAAAGCCAGTAGTGCAATTATGTTCTTAGCCGCTGCGGCAATGGTATCTGCTTGGCTAATGACGATCGGTAATATCCCTCGTATTGTGACCGATTTACTCCATCCGTTCCTTGATTCTCCAACCTTATTAATGCTGGTTATCGCAGGATTAGTCTTACTGGTTGGAACCGCAATGGATGTTGTACCGACCATCTTAATTCTCACACCAGTACTTATGCCGGCAGTAAAAGCGGCGGGAATTAATCCTGTGTATTTTGGCGTGGTATTTATTATTCTCTGTGTAATGGGTTTATTAACACCACCGGTAGGCACGGTTCTCAATGTGGCAGCCAGTACGGGCAAAATCACAATGGAACGCATTGTGAGAAAAATCGGACCGTTCTTGCTTGCTATTGTGATAGTGGTGTTAGGGTTGATTTTATTCCCGAGTCTATTTATGCAACCGTTAGAATTTTTCACGAAATAAGGATTCGTACAATGAAAGTGATTAATGTAACCAAACCTTTTGAATTGAGTATTCAAGATAGCCCAAATTATGAAATTGAAAAAGATGACGATGTGATTATCAAAGTGCAATACGGTGGTATTTGCGGTTCCGACATCGGGATTTATACCGGTGGTAATTCGCTTGCAAAATACCCGATTATTATCGGACACGAGTTTGTCGGGCGAGTAGAAAAAGTGGGACAAGCGGTAAAACACGTGAAAGTCGGTGATTTTGTAGTGAGCGATATTGTCAACAGCTGTGGACATTGTTATGCCTGCCGTACGGGTCATCACAATGTATGTAAAAATCTTCAAGTTACTGGTGTACATCTAAATGGCGGTTTTGCCGAATACGCAAAAGTGCGGTCGGAAAATGTGTATTTTGTGGATACTAACAAAATTCCGGAAAAAACGGCTTGTTTAATTGAGCCTTATGCGGTGGGCGTTGAAATTAATACCCGAGCTAACGTAGCAAAAGGCGATAAAGTTGTGGTGTTCGGTTCAGGTCCGGCAGGATTGGCAGCAATGCAAGTGGCGATTGCCCGAGGTGCGGAAGTACTGATTACCGATATCTTTGATGAACGTCTAGCTCTTGCACGAGAAATGGGGGCAACTCAAGCCATTAATGTTAAAGATGTTGATATGCGAGAAGCAGTCAATAAATTTACAGATAATGAAGGGGCTCACGTGGTCATTGATGCGGTTTGTTCGCCACAAAGTATTTTAGATGCCTTGGATATTGTTGCTCCGTCAGGGCGATTTGTGGTGTTAGGTACGGGGGCGACACCATCGGAAATTCCGCAAGTGGCATTTACCAAAAAAGGTATTAATGTATTCGGTACACGTTTAAATAACAAACGTTTCCCTGAAGTGATGGCATTATTTGAACAGGGCAAAGTAACTCCTGAAAAAATGATCACCCATACCTATAAATTTACTGATATTGAAAAGGCATTTGATGTGATCAAAAACGAAAAAAATACCGTATGTAAAGTTTTATTAGAGTGGTAAGGATTAAATGATGAAAACAACATTCAGATGGTACGGCTTAGGCAATGACACAATTCCACTAAGTTACATTAAACAAATTCCAAGTATGAGCGGTGTTGTGTGGGCATTGCACGATATGGCAGCAGGCGAAGTATGGCCGGAAGAACGTATTGCCGAAGTAAAAACCCAAGTTGAGCCATACGGCTTAAATATTGATGTGGTGGAAAGCGTGAATATTCACGAATCCATCAAACTCGGCACACCGGAACGTGAACAATATATCGAAAATTATAAAACCACATTAAGAAACCTCGGCAAATATGGCGTAAAAGTGGTTTGTTATAACTTTATGCCGGTATTCGATTGGATTCGTACGGATTTATTTAAAGAAACTGAAGACAAATCGACCGCACTTTTCTATGAACACGCCCGTATTGACGGCATTGATCCGAAAGTGCTGGTGAAACAATTTGAGGAAAACTCAAAAGAATTAACCCTGCCGGGTTGGGAGCCGGAACGCTTAAAACATTTAGATAAACTCTTTGATTTATATAAAAATGTGACCGAAGATGATTTGCGTGCGAATTTAAAATATTTCCTTGAACAAATTATTCCCGTAGCGGAAGAAGCGGGCATTAAAATGGCTATTCATCCTGATGATCCGCCCTTTTCCGTATTCGGCTTACCGCGTATTGTGAAATGCCACGATGATTTGCAAAAAATTGTGGATATGGTAGACAGCCCGTCTAACGGCTTAACCCTATGCAGTGGTGCGTTAGGACCGAATTTAAATAATGATATTCCGAAAATGATCCGCACTTTCCATAAACGTATTCCCTTTGCCCATATTCGTAATATCAAAGTGTATGATAACGGTGATTTCCTGGAAACCTCCCATTTAACTTCTGACGGATCTTTGGATATTACGGAAATTGTAAAAGCCTATCATGACGTGGGATTTGAGGGCTACTATCGTCCGGATCACGGTCGCCATATTTGGGAAGAAAAATGCCGTCCGGGTTATGGATTATACGATCGTGCCTTAGGCATTATGTATATTCAAGGCTTATGGGATGCTTTTGAAAGAGCCAAAGGAGCGAAATAATGAAATTATCTTACCAAGGTATAGCCAATCAGGCAGCGTGGTTGGATAAAGGCTATATTTTGCCGGAATATGATGTTGCTAGCGTTGCCAAAAATACAGCGGAAAACCCGATTTGGTTACATCTCGGTGCCGGTAATATTTTTCGTGCATTTTTAGCGAATTTGCAACAACGCTTATTAAATCAAGGGTTAAGTGATAAAGGCATTATTGTTGCGGAAGGTTTTGATTATGAAATTATTGAAAAAGCCTACCGCCCTTTTGATAATTTATCTATTTTTGCCCGTTTAAAAAACGATCATTCGGTAGATAAAATCGTCGTGAGCAGTATTGTTGAATCACTCAAAAATGATCCGAGTTTTACCGATGATTTTGCTCGCTTAAAAACCATTTTTGCTGCCCCTTCATTACAAATGGTTTCTCTTACCATTACGGAAAAAGGTTACCTGATTAAAAATCAAGCCGGAGAATATTATCCAACCGTTCAAGCCGACTTTGAAAACGGTATAGATAAACCGCAAAGTTATATCGGTAAAATTGTTGCTTTACTGCATTATCGTTTTAGCCAAGGCGCAAATCCGCTGGCAGTGGTGAGTATGGATAATATGTCTAAAAACGGTTCCAAATTGGAAAACGTCATTTTGGAATTTGCCGAACAATGGCAAAAGTGCGGTATGATTTCACAAAGTTTTATTGATTATTTGCATTCCGATAAAATCAGTTTCCCTTGGTCAATGATTGATAAGATCACCCCTCGTCCCGATAGCGAAGTGCAAGCTATGCTACAGGCTGACGGTGTGGAAAATCTTGATCCGGTGATAACGTCCAAAAATACCTATGTTGCTCCATTTGTTAATGCGGAAGAGTTGGAATATTTAGCCATTGAAGACCGATTCCCGAACGGACGACCGCCATTAGAAAAAGTCGGCGTGATTTTTACTGATCGTGAAACCGTTAATCAAATTGAAACAATGAAAGTGACCACGTGCTTAAATCCGTTGCATACCGGCTTAGCCGTATTCGGCTGTTTACTGGGCTACACTTCCATTGCGGCGGAAATGCGGGATCCTGAACTGCTTGCCTTGATTAAACGTATCGGCTATCACGAAGGTTTACCGGTGGTTACTGATCCGAAAATTATCAATCCGAAACAGTTTATTGATGAAGTAATCAATATTCGTTTCTCCAATGATTTTATTCCCGACACACCACAACGGATAGCAACGGATACTTCGCAAAAGCTCTCAATTCGTTTTGGCGAAACCATCAAATCTTATGTTCGAGAAAATAAAAATCTCAATGAATTGGTGGCAATTCCGCTCGTCTTTGCCGGTTGGCTACGTTATTTACTCGGCGTTGATGATCAAGGCAATACCTTTGAATTGAGTTCTGATCCATTATTATCAGAGTTAAAAGGCAAACTTTCTTGTGTTAAACTGGGCGAAAAAGTAGCAACAGAAATCTTACAACCGATCTTATCGGATAAAAATATTTTCGGTGTAAATCTGTATGATGTGGGGCTTGCTCACAACGTGGAACACTATTTTAACGAAATGTTGATTGGTCAAGGTTCTGTACGAGCAAGTTTACAAAAATACCTGAACTGAGAAAGAGAATGAACGAGCCAAAGAAACGAGAAAGTTCACGAGAATTTGCTTATCGAATGATAAGAGAAATGATCGTCAATATGGAATTAAAACCGGGCAATAAAGTGAGTGAAACCGAACTGGCTACACTGCTGGGATTAAGTCGCACACCGATTAGGGAAGCGTTAATTGATTTGGAAAAAAGTGGAGTTGTGCGGGTGATTTCACAAAAAGGTACATTTATTTCCTATATTGATCCTTTATTGATCGAAGAGGCTCGTTTTCTGCGTTTAACATTGGAAAAAGAAGTGGCTTCCCAATTATGTGAAGAGCAATATCAAGAACATCTTTATCTACTTGAAGACAATGTAAAATTACAGGAATTTTATCTTAATAACGAAAATTACGAAAAATTTTTAGAATTGGATAATGAATTTCATCGCTTGTTTTTTCAATTAACCAATAATATGAATATTTATAAGTTAATGAGCGGATTAAATATTCATTTTGACCGTGCACGTGTGGCAGTATTTAAAAATAAGCCTTCACTAAAAACCATTGTGGAACATCGTAATATATTAAGTGCAATGAAAAAACAAGATAAAGATCAAGTAAAAGAATATATTGAAGCCCATTTATATCAGTATATTTTAGATAAAGATCGCTTTGAAAAAGAATATAGTCAATATTTCAACAAGAGTGATGATTAAATGAAAACCCTCGCAATCCTCGGCGAATGTATGATTGAGCTGAATGGCGAACCATTCGGCAATATGCGGCAAACTTATGGCGGCGATACGCTTAATACCGCCACTTATTTAGCTCGTTGTACGCCCAAAAGTGCGGTGGAAATTCGCTATGTTTCTCTTTAGCAATTTTGCCCGAAAATGACCGCACTTTTACCGATTATCAGCGTTGCTTTGGTGACCTTTGACTATGAATAAGCGACAAAATAATGGATATTAAAAATATAGGGAATGCACTGATTCCCTATTTATTTTTATGATGACTTATTTATCTGAAAAATAAACCTTTTTAAGCCCTAATTCCAGTCCTCGAAATTCTGCCAACCCTTTTAATCGGCCGATTGCGGAATAACCCGGATTGGTTTTCTTGTGTAAGTCATCAAGCATTTGATGACCATGATCCGGACGCATTGGAATTAAACGGGTTTCGCCATTGGCTTTGCGTTTGTATTCTTCATCAAGCAAGACTTTGACCACATTAAACATATCCACGTCCCCTTCCAAATGCGCGGCTTCGTGGAAACTGAGCGGATTCTCTTCACGACAGGTTGAACGCAAGTGGGCAAAATAAATACGATCCGCAAATTGGGTTGCCATTTTCACTAAATCATTATCAGAACGCACGCCATAAGAGCCTGTACAGAAAGTAAAACCGTTTGCCGGTAGCAGTTGGGTGTTCACATACCATTGCATATCTTCAATCGTGGAGACAATACGCGGCAAGCCTAAAATCGGGCGTGGCGGATCGTCCGGGTGAACCGCCATTTTAATGCCCACTTCTTGGGCGACAGGGATAATTTCATTTAAGAAATAAGCTAAATGCGTACGGAATTTTTCCGTATCAATATCCTTATAGCGATCCAATTGCCCTTGAAACTCCTCTAACGTATAGCCTTCTTCTGCACCCGGTAGCCCTGCGATGATATTATTGGTCAGTTGCTTAATATCCGTTTCGGACATATTGTCAAAGTAAACTTTGGCTTGCCGGCGTTATTCTTCCGTATAGATGGCTTCCGCGCCCGGGCGTTTTAAAATATGTAATTCAAAGGCGGCAAAAGCGATTTGGTCAAAACGTAATGCTTTTGAGCCGTCCGGCAGTTCATAGGCGAGATCGGTACGGGTCCAGTCCAGCACCGGCATAAAGTTATAACACACCGTATCAATACCGCACTTTGCCAAATTGCGGATACTCTGTTTGTAGTTATCAATCCATTGTTGATAATTGCCGGTTTGCGTTTTGATTTCTTCGTGAACCGGCACGCTTTCCACCACCGACCAAACCAGCCCTGCCGCTTCAATTTCCGCTTTACGTTTTTCAATTTCTTCCAGCGACCAAATTTGCCCGTTTGGAATATGGTGAAGTGCCGTCACAATACCGGTTGCACCGGCTTGACGAATATCGGATAAAGAAACAGGGTCTTTCGGTCCATACCAACGCCACGTTTGTTCCATAGTTTTCTCCTATTGTCGTAGTATTATTAGATACCTACTGCAATCGGATTTGTATTGAATAGGTATCCATCAAATTTAGGATCTTCAACATCAGATAGTTCAAATAATTTAACTTTTACATTTTCTAAATGTTGCCACATTGTTTTGCGTGCAAGTAAAGGATCTTTTCTTTGTATTGCATTCAAAATATTTTCATGATCAATGATCCATAATCTGTGATGTTCATTTTTTAAGATTCTCAAGTGCAACTGTGCCCACATAGCACTATTAAATCGATATTCCCAAAGATCATTTTGCATTTTTATGAGAACATCATTTTGTGTAATTTCTGCTAATGCTAAGTGAAATTTCCTATCTACACTATAATCATCAGCATCTTTTTCTAGCAAAGCACGTTCTTCATCAAGCAATGTTTTTAAGAGAACAATATCTTTTTTTGTTGCCTGTTGAGCTGCAAATTCAGCGATCCCACTTTCAATTAATTGTCTGGCTTGTAAGAGCTCAAAGGGACCAACATCATTAAGAAGATTGGTATCTTTTTCTGCAATATTATTGCTAGGTAAATTTGTTACATATGCTCCAGAGCCTCTTTTTACCGTAACTAATTGTTCGACTTCCAGCATAACAATAGCTTCTCTTACTATAGTACGGCTGACGTTGAAGCGTTCTGATATTTCTCTTTCGGTAGGAAGACGTGATCCTATCGTATAAATACCTTGTTTTATTTCCGTTTTAAGTTGATTGCCAATATTGATATATGCTCTATGTGTACTATTTTCCATTAATTCCCCTTAAATTGGTATGCCAAAATATCAAATTTGTGATTTGGTTCACAAATTTGATATTTTGGCATACCATTTTGCTTTTTTATTGATTAAAATATTACCATATCGTTAGACAAAAGCGATCTTTTTTAACGAAATTTCAGTAGGAGAAATATTTTATGGGCAAAACAGTCAAAGCGGTATGCTTAAATGAACCTAATCATATTGAAATTAAAGATGTGGCATACCCAGAAAAACAGGAAAATGAAGTATTGATCAAAGTGGAAGCAATGGGAATTTGTGGTTCGGATATCGGAGCTTATAGAGGAACCAATCCACTTGTCACTTATCCGAGAATTTTAGGACACGAAATTATTGGTACTATTTTAGAAAAAGGAATTGGTATTCCAAATGAGGTTGAAGTTGGTGATCGTGTTGTGGTTGATCCATATGTTTATTGTGGACATTGCTATCCTTGTAGTATTGGTCGAACAAATTGCTGTGAAAGTTTAAAAGTCATCGGCGTACATATTAATGGCGGTATGCAAGAAGTTATAACTCACCCGGCTCATATGGTTGTAAAAATTAATGGCAATATACCAATAAATTATTTGCCGTTAGCTGAACCACTTACTATCTCTCTGCATGCATTACACCGTACTAATGTTACTGCCGGAGAACATGTAGTAATTATCGGTGCCGGAGCTATTGGTTTAATGGCTGCTCTTGCATGTATTCAATATAAAGCAATACCTATTTTAGTTGATATTCTCGATCAACGGTTATCTTATGCAAATCAAATCGGCATAGCACATACCATTAATCCAAATAATGAAAACGCTGAATTAAAAATCAAAGAAATCACAAAAGGGCGTATGGCGGAAGTTATTATTGAAGCTTCCGGAGCTAATATTTCGATCCGAAATGCGTTGAAATATGTTTCGTTCGCAGGGCGAATTGCTTTAACCGGATGGCCAAAAATGGAAACACCATTACCAACAAATCTAATTACATTTAAAGAATTAAACATTTATGGTTCAAGAACAAGTAAGGGAGAATTTGAGGAGGCACTGCATTTATTGGAAACAGGAAAAATCAATGCTGAAAAAATTGTTACTAAAACAATTAATTTCAATGAATTACCAAAATATGTTCAAAATCTATCTGAGCATCCGGAAAATTATTTAAAAGTAAACGCTATTTTTTAACAACCTTAAAATGAGGATCTTGCTATGAGACACTTATCATTGGTATTTAAAGCATTAGTTGCATCATCAATTTTATTAGGTTCACAAGCATATGCTAAAACCATTATAAAATTGGGACACTATAATTCAGATACACATTCATCAAATGTGGCGTTAAATGAATATTTCAAAAAGACGGTTGAAGAAAAAACCAATGGTCGTTATGAAATCAGAATTTTCCCGAATAACCAATTAGGCGGCGAAGATCAAATTGTTAATGGTCTACGTAATGGTACGATTGAAATGGGAATCACTGGATTGTTGTTACAAAATGTTGATCCTGTTTTTGGTGTTTGGGAATGGCCGTATCTATTTAAAGATAACCTGGAAGCTAAAAAAGTATTTTCATCGCCTATTTCTAACGAGATTGGCGATCAAATGGAAAAATATGGTATCAAATTGCTTGCTTATGGTATGAATGGATTTCGAGTTATTTCATCAAATAAGAAAATTGAAAAATTTGATGATTTTAAAGGCTTAAGATTGCGAGTACCGTTAAATTCTTTATTTGTTGATTGGGCAAAAGCAATGGGTATTAATGGGCAAAGTATGCCGCTAAGTGAAGTATTTACAGCATTGGAACAAAAAGTAATTGATGGGCAAGAAAATCCGTATGCCTTAATTAAAGAGTCTGGATTATATGAAGTTCAAAAATACATTATTCAAACAAATCATATTTTTTCACCGGGTCTTTTACAAATTAGCTTAAAGACTTGGAATAAAATATCAGATGAAGATAAAAAAATTTTTGAAGAAGCAGCAGCTCTTTATCAAGAAAAACAATGGGATTTGGCAATAAAATCTGAACAAGACGTAAAAGATTTTCTTAAAAAGAACGGGAAAGAAATTATCGTTCCTGATGAAAAATTCCACGCTGATATGTTAGAGGCCTCTAAGATACTTTATCAAAACTTTTATCAGAAATACCCTTGGGGGAATGAATTAATAAATAAAATTAATGCTTCTAAATAGTATTAATGTGCATCACGATTTCGTATTGTGATGCACCTATTTGAAGATTAAGGAGTTTCTTATGAAAGTAGTTTCAATATTAGATAAAACATTAAAAACTATATCCATACTGGCTTTAGTTTGTATGATTTCTCTTGTCTTCTTTAATGCAATATTGAGGTATTTTTTCCATTCAGGTATCGCATGGTCTGAAGAATTTGCACGGATATGCTTTGTTTATATGATTTTTTTCGGAATTATTTTAGTCGCTAGGGATAAAGGGCATTTAACTGTAGATATAGTAACATCAAATATTTCTATAAAATTTAAAAAATTATTTACAATAATTTCAGATCTCTTAATTTTATTTGCAATGTTACTTGTTTCTTATGGTGCGGCACAATTGATGGAATTGACATACACACAAAGAATGCCGGCAACTGAATTATCTTCGGCATTATTATATCTGGCTTCCTTTGTTTCATCAGTTACGTATTTCTGTATGACTTTGTATGATTTATATAAAAATGTATCCGTTAAGGAGAATTAACTATGTTACTCTTATTTCTTGGTAGCTTATTTACTCTGCTTTTTATTGGTGTACCAGTTGCTATATCAATGATATTAAGTTCAACTATTATGCTATTCCAATTGGATATGTTTGATACACAATTAATTACTGAAAATTTTGTGATGGGGACAAATAATTTCCCTTTAATGGCAATTCCATTCTTTATGCTTACTGGTGAAATAATGAAGCACGGCGGCATATCTGAAAGGATTATCAACTTTGCAATGAGTATGGTTGGGCATATAAAAGGTGGATTAGGATATGTTGCTATTATTTCAGGATTAATTTTTGCCGGATTATCTGGGTCTGCCGTTGCTGATACCGCAGCATTAGGAGCAATTTTAATTCCGATGATGGTCACAAGAAAATATGATGCTGCTCGCTCAACAGGTTTAATTTGTGCAGCCGGAATTATTTCAGTGGTTATTCCACCTAGTATTCCGATGATAGTTTATGGGATCACTGCCGGGGCGTCTATTACAAAATTGTTTATGGGAGGTGTTATTCCTGGTTTGCTAATGGTTGCCGGGTTATGGATTGTATGGAAAGCATTATACAGAAACGAAGAAAATAATATTTTTGAAAAACAAACAAAATCACAGCGTTGGCAGGCATTTAAAGCTGCTTTTCTTCCACTGTTATTGCCTGTCATTATTATTGTCGGATTAAGAGGAGGTATTTTTACTCCCACAGAAGCAGGGGTTGTTGCAGCAATTTATGCAGCAGGTGTTAGTATTTATTATCGTAGTTTATCTTTAGAAAAATTATCGGAAGTATTCATTGGTACAATTAAAACGACCTCAATGGTTATGTTTGTTGCAGCAGCTGCAATGATTTCAGGCTTTGCTGTAACAGTTGCACAAATTCCTACAGAGTTAGTCACCTTTATTCGTGAAATTACAGATAATGCAACAGTATTGATGCTTGTGATTATGGTGTTTTTACTTTTGATTGGTTGTGTTATGGATCTTATTCCTGCAGTACTAATCTTTGTACCTGTTTTACTTCCATTGTTGAGAGCATACAATATAGATGTGGCATATTTTGGCGTAATGATGGTAATTAACTTATCTATTGGCTTAATTACTCCCCCGGTTGGTACGGTTCTTTATGTCGGCTCAGGCATATCTAAACAAGGTATTGGTCAGTTGACAAAAGGGATAGCACCATTTCTGGTAGTATATTTTGTTATTCTAATATTGTTAGCCGTATTCCCACAAATAGTGATCACGCCGATGAATTGGCTATCTCAATAATATTTGAAAATTTCACGAATTAGATTTGCCGGAAAATTGAAAAGCGTGCAGATTAAGAGTATGATGTTGTCATTACAAAATAAATACGGAGGCTAATATGTCACAATCTGCATTATATCAATTTCGTATTGATCCGAAAGAAAAAGCGGAATCCTTTGCCGTGCTGGAAGAATTAGGGATTAATCCTGCGGTTGCAATTCGTATGTTTTTACGACAGGTGAAAATCAATCGTGCTATTCCCTTTAATATTCAGACTGAAAACATTAATCAAATTCAAGGATTTAATAGTGCATTGATGAATATGCCAAAAGGTGACGACATTTTATTTGAACATATTGAGCAAGATGCCCGTAGCGAAAATTGGGATAGTTAATATGTACTTATTCGATACGAATGTGATTAGTGAGCTCAGAAAAAAACAACCTAATCAAGGCGTTACTCGTTTTATCAATGAGATTAATGCCAAAGGCGAGCCTATTTTACTTAGCGTAATTACATTGGGTGAAATTATTAAAGGAATTTATGCTTTACAACAACGCGGTGATATTGAGCAAGCTAAAAGATTACAATATTGGTATCAGTCTGCAATTGAACCGATGCGCCCCTTGGCGGTTCCTTTTGATGCTCAATGTGCCGAAATGTGGGGAAAACTGATCGCTGAAAATCCTCATAATGTGATTGATAAACAATTAGTTGCTACTGCGATTGTAAAAAATCTGATTTTTGTAACACGCAACACCAAAGATATTCAAAATACGGGGGTGAAATATATTAATCCCTTTGATTAAACTAAATACGTGAGTATTTCATGGTCATACACTAGAAACCATAATAATGGATATTAAAAATATAGGGAATGCACTGATTCCCTATTTATTTTTATGATGACTTATTTATTTGAAAAATAAACCTTTTTAAGCCCTAATTCCAGCCCTCGAAATTCTGCCAACCCTTTTAATCGGCCGATTGCGGAATAACCCGGATTGGTTTTCTTGTGTAAATCATCAAGCATTTGATGACCGTGATCCGGACGCATTGGAATTAAACGGGTTTCGCCATTGGCTTTGCGTTTGTATTCTTCATCAAGCAAGACTTTGACCACATTAAACATATCCACGTCCCCTTCCAAATGCGCGGCTTCGTGGAAACTGAGCGGATTCTCTTCGCGGCAGGTTGAACGCAAGTGGGCAAAATAAATACGATCCGCAAATTGAGTTGCCATTTTTACTAAATCATTATCAGAACGCACGCCATAAGAGCCGGTACAGAAAGTAAAACCGTTTGCCGGTAGCGGTTGGGTGTCCACATACCACTGCATATCTTCAATTGTAGAGACAATACGCGGCAAACCTAAAATCGGGCGCGGCGGATCGTCCGGGTGAACCGCCATTTTAATCCCCACTTCTTGGGCGACAGGGATAATTTCATTTAAGAAATAAGCTAAATGTGTACGGAATTTTTCCGAATCAATATCCTTATAGCGATCCAATTGCCCTTGAAATTCCTCTAACGTATAGCCTTCTTCTGCACCCGGTAGCCCTGCGATGATATTGTTGGTCAGTTGCTTAATATCCGTTTCGGACATATTGTCAAAGTAAACTTTGGCTTGCCGGCGTTCTTCTTCCGTATAGGTGGCTTCCGCGCCCGGGCGTTTTAAAATATGTAATTCAAAAGCGGCAAAAGCGATTTGGTCAAAACGCAATGCTTTTGAGCCGTCCGGCAGTTCATAGGCAAGATCGGTACGGGTCCAGTCCAGCACCGGCATAAAGTTATAACACACCGTATCAATACCGCATTTTGCCAAATTGCGGATACTCTGTTTGTAGTTATCAATCCATTGTTGATAATTGCCGGTTTGCGTTTTGATTTCTTCGTGAACCGGCACGCTTTCCACCACCGACCAAACTAGTCCAGCCGCTTCCACTTCGGCTTTACGTTTTTCAATTTCTTCCACCGACCAAATTTGCCCGTTTGGAATATGATGAAGTGCCGTCACAATACCGGTTGCACCGGCTTGACGAATATCGGATAAAGAAACAGGGTCTTTCGGTCCATACCAACGCCACGTTTGTTCCATAATATTTTCCTCTTGTCTAAATTAAATACCCACAGTAATTGGATTTACGTTAAATAAATAGCCGTCGAAATTCGGATCGTTGAGATCGGAGAGTTCAAACAGTTTTTCTTTCACATTTTCTAAATGTTGCCACATTGATTTACGGGCGAGAGCCGGATCTTTGCGCTGAATTGCGGTAATAATATTCTCGTGATCCTGCAACCAAAGAAAACGATAGTTTTGGTCAGGGATATGCTGATGTAAGCCCTTCCACATATCACTATCATTACGATAGTCCCATAAGTCCTTTTGCATTTTAATTAACACTTCATTTTGTGTAATTTCAGCAATGGCACAATGAAAATCCTCATCGGCAACATAATCTTCATCACCGTGTTCAAGCGTTTCTTTTTCACGATTGAGAATCGCCTTAAGTCGCTCTACATCTTTTTTGGTTGCCTGAATTGCGGCAAATTCGGCAATACTGCTTTCCAGTAATTGTCTTGCCTGTAGTAATTCAAAGGGACCTACGTCAATAAAGTCTTTTTCATCATTTGCCGCTGAGCGTTTTGGCAAATTGATTACATAAACTCCGGATCCTTTACGAATATCAATGAGATTTTCTAATTCCAGCATAATCAGTGCTTCACGAATCACTGTACGGCTTACGCCCAACTCTTCAGATAAATCACGTTCGGTTGGGAGCCGCTCTCCTACTTGGTAAGCGCCTTGTTCCAAACGGGATTTGAGCAAAAGCCCGATTTTTTTATAGGATCTTAATTCATCGTTCATTATTTATCCTTCTTGAAATCTATAATGCTAATTGATTGGTTAAGCGGTTATTTACCATTAATGTTCTTGTTTCACCTTTTGGCAAGGTAAAATCCAACATTTTATATTGCGGCACGAAGTCGCCTTGACGTTCAACGGTCACTTCAATGGTTGAACTTGTACATTTTAATTCAATGTTGAGTAATAAGTGATGATTGTTTAAATACCCAAAGGATTTTCCATCGTCATCAAATAGTTCAATATTGGTTTTCCCTTGATTTGCGAACGGCAGAATCAATAATTCTCTCGTATCATCGGTTAATGTATTTTTATGGCCAAGCCCTGCTAACGGTAAAATCGTACCGGCTTTAATAAAGAGCGGGATTCGTTCCAGCGGTGCCTCTATATTCAGTTCTTGTTTGCCTTTATACCATTGATGGCTATAAAAATCATACCAACCGACGGTATTATCCGGTAGATAAACATTGCGAGTGCGCTGACCTTCTTCTACCACCGACGCGACTAATAAATCCTGACCGAATAAATAATCATCGGTTTCCGCAAAAGTGCGGTCATCTTTTGGGTGATCCAGAAATGTTGGGCGTAACATCGGCTCATTATATTTATGCGCCTTCCATAATAAATTATAGATGTACGGCATTAAGCGGTAACGCAATTGAATGGCACGACGGATAATATCCGTGACTTCCGGATACATCCAAGGTTCATTGACGGTGTTATCATCATTCCAAGAATGAATAGTAAAACGAGGGTGCATTACACCATTTTGAACCCAGCGTACGAATAATTCAGGCTCCGGCTTATTACCGGAAAATCCGCCGACATCGTGCCCGACATTATATAAACCGGATAAGCTCATTCCCAAGCCCATACGAATATTGTAGCGTAAGGTATGCCAATTAGTCCGATTATCTCCGGACCAAGTTTGTACATAACGGTTCATACCCGGCGAGCCCGAGCGGGAAATTAAGTAAGGGCGAAGCTCAGGCGCGTATTCCATTTGTGCCTCATAGGAGGCTTTCATCATCAATAATGGCTGCAATGGGCGAATTAATTTAATCGGTAAGCCTTTACCGAAGAAATGACATTTAGCGTTATTATCCCAGACTTCAAATTCATTATTATCATTCCACGTTGAGCCGATGCCCATTTCAAGCAGTTGGGATTTAACATTGGCTTTCCACCAATTCACCGTATCGGGATTGGTAAAATCCAAATGCGAACCTTCATCGTCCCAAAACATTGAACGTTCGGGATTATCCGATTCGGAATCTTTAATAAATAATCCTTTTTGGGCAACTTCTTGATATTTAGGGTGATCCTGCAATAAACAAGGCTTAATATTTGCCGCCAAATTCATACCCGCATCCAAGAAATATTGGCTCATTAATTTGGGTTGCGGGATTTTGTCATAGTTCCAGTTGAATACATAACGCTTGCCGTTAATTGAGGTATAGCCTGATGAGAGCTGGAATGAATCACAGGGAATATCGTGTTTTTTGCAGAGATCGACAAATTTTTTTAGTTGTTCTTGCGCATCCGGCGCATCGGTATAACTCATTGTGGAACCACTGTACCCCAAACTCCATTTCGGACCCAAAATAGTACCGCCGGTTAATTGGGTATATTTCTTGGTAACATCCAAAATTTCAGGCCCTAAGATCATATAGTAGTCTAAATCACCGTCTTCCGCTTGATAGCTGCGATAGTAGGCGTGGTAATTATCAATTTCACTGCCCAATCTAAACCAGCAAGAAGCAAGATTGTCATAATATAAACCGTAGCTGATTTTTTCCGTATGGGTAATATAAAACGGAATATGTTTATATAACGGGTCGGTAAATTCGGCGTTATAGCCCATCGCATCAAGATTACGCATTTCAAAGCGGCGACCTTTGCGGTTTAAATCACCGGCTTTTTCGCCTAAGCCGTAGTAATTATCCGTTACGGAACGCTGCACAAAATGAGAAACCTGCTTGTCGGAAATGCCGAATAAATACGCACCTGTTTTACGATCTGCCGCAAAAGTCTGCCAATTTTGACCGCACTTATATTGCCATTCCAGCCATAAGGGCTGATGTACAATGACTTTCAAGGTATCGGTTGCAATTTCCAGTTCACCCTGATTATCGGTGAGTGTATAAGAGGGTAATGAATAATCTTCCAAAGACCAGCGATCACGCCCTTGCCATGCCACATCGGTTTTATTTGGGCTAATTGCCCAAGTTTGAGGTACACGGAATGTTTCATTTTGGGTAAACGTGATACGGAAAATATCCTGTTCCAAGACAAAAATATGCAGCTGCCAGTTATGCTCGCATTGAATATCAATGCGATTATTTGCCTGTTTGATAAAATTTGTCAGTTTCAATGTTTTCATTTTCACCACCTAATTTGCTTAGTAACCTAATAATGTTTGTGGTAGTAATAAACTTAATTGTGGGACGAAAGTGACTAATAATAAAGTCAAAATCAATACGGCGTAGAATGGGAGTAACGGTTTGATCACCTGATCAATTTTTACGCCGCCAACAGAACAACCGACGAATAATGTACTGCCAACCGGCGGTGTGCAAATACCGATAGATAAATTGAACGTCATTAAAATACCGAAATGAACCGGATCCATTCCTAATTCCGTTACGATTGGCAAGAAAATCGGCGTGAAAATTAACAGTGCGGGGGTCATATCCATAAATGTCCCGATCATTAATAAAATCAAATTGATAATGAGCAAAATAACAATCGGATTTTCAGAAATTGCCAGTAATCCATCGCTAATAAGATAAGGAATATCCGCGTTTGCCATTGCCCAAGACATTCCCATTGATGTGCCGATTAACAATAAAATAATTGATGTTGTAACAGAGGCATCCAAAATGATTTTTGGCAGCTCTTTAATAGCAATTTCTTTATAGATAAATACGGATAGAATCAAGGTATAAACCACAGCAATTGCCGATGCTTCGGTGGCGGTAAATATACCGGCAATAATTCCGCCAATAATGACCACAATAAGCCCTAAACTTGGTAAGGCATCTAAGGTTTTGGTGGTGACATCTTTAAAGGTTGGTTTCGGTGGAATTGGGTAGCCTTTTTTACGGGCAAAGAAATAAGCTACAATCATAATCCCTAATCCCATCAAAATTCCGGGAATATAGCCGGCAAGGAATAGCGCGCCAATTGAGGTACCGCCGGAAATTAAGGAATACACAATAAAGGTATTACTCGGCGGAATTAACAAGCCTGTCGGCGAAGAGGAAATATTCACCGCAGCAGAAAATGCAGGGTCATAACCTTCTTTCTTTTGTAACGGCGCCATTGTGCCGCCAACTGCCGCCGCAGCGGCAACTGCAGACCCTGAAATTGAACCGAACATCATATTCGCAAGTACATTCACGTGTGCAAGCGATCCCGGTAATCGTCCACCCAATACTTTGGCAAATTCAATCAGGCGTAGTGCTATGCCGCCACGATTCATAATATTACCGGCTAAGATAAAGAAAGGAATTGCAAGTAAAGAGAAGCTATCTAAACCGGTTGCCATCTTTTGAGCAATAACCTGAATTGCCGCATCAACGGGAATTGACATCATAATGGTGAGTAGAGAAGCAATACCGATTGCAAAAGAAATTGGTGTACCAATGGCAAGTAAAATAAAGAAACTACCTGCCAGAACAAGAATTATTGACCATTCCATATCATATTTCCTTTAGTTATGTGAAGCTAATTGGCGATATTCTTCGGCTAAATCACGTAATAAGAATACCAACATAAAGAAACCGCTAACCGGGATTGCGCCGTAAATTAAGCCCATTTGAATACCCAGTACCGGTGAGATTTGCCCTGCATTAAGCGTATCCAGGACCAACTTACCGCCGCCGTAGCACATAACGGTAACAATGAATAAGATACTGATAATGTTAATAATCACACGAAGCGTATCTCGTTTTTTGGGCTGGTTTTCCCACTTAGTCAATAATAAGTCAATTGCAAGGTGTTTTTTCTGCCCTAATCCATAAGCCGCACCGACTAAGCCAACCCAGATAAATAAAAAGCGAGCTAATTCTTCGGTAACGGTGCTGGGATCATTAAGGATATAACGGGAAAACACCTGCCAAACAACGCAAACGACCAATGCGGCACAAACAATCACGCAAAGTGTAGAAAGCACTCTATCTAATAAGGCAATTAAGCGATTCATACATTCTCCTCATAGTAAGAAAGATTTGATTGGTGAACCAAATATACTGTATATCAAAATTTTTTGCTGCTTTTTTTATCGATTTTGTGATCTATATCACAAATTTAATAAAATTCATTAGTTCAATTACTACAATTGGTTTAATATCTTTGCGTCAATAAAACGATACTTTGTGTTTTAGTTGTCGTTTGATCGTAATCATTGTTATTTTTAGATCAATCCTACTATGGAGAATAAAACTATGTTTATCAAAAAAAGTACCTTAGCGATGGCACTAAGTGCGGTAATGGCTGCAACAGTTTCATTTTCAGCCGGGGCAAAAGTTGTCCTTAAATTAAGCCATAACAACGACAAAACTCACCCGGTGCATATTTCTATGCAAAAATTTTCCAATGATGTAAAAGCACAAACTAATGGCGAGGTGATTATTCGTATTTATCCGAACAGTCAGTTAGGCAATCAACGTGAATCAATAGAATTGTTACAATCCGGCTCTTTAGATATGGCGAAATCCAATGCAAGTGAATTAGAAGCGTTTGAACCGGTTTACGGCGCGTTTAATCTACCTTACCTATTTAAAGATACGGATCATTATTACCGCGTATTACAATCTCCTGAAGTCGGACAAAAAATTTTAGATTTAACCAAAGGAAAAGGCTTTATCGGATTAACTTACTATGATGCCGGTTCTCGCAGTTTTTATGCCAAGAAACCGATTAGAACACCGGAAGATTTAAAAGGGTTAAAAGTTCGTGTTCAGCCAAGCCCGAGCGCGTTAGAAATGGTCGAATATATGGGCGCATCGCCAACGCCTTTAGCTTTCGGTGAACTCTATACTGCGCTGCAACAAGGCGTGGTAGATGCGGCAGAAAATAACCCGACGGCATTAACCTTAATGCGCCACGGTGAAGTGGCTAAATTCTTTAGTGAAGATGAGCACACCATTATTCCTGATGTATTGGTGATTGGTGAAAAATCTTGGGCAAAATTAACGCCGGAGCAACAAGCCATTGTTAAGAAAGCGGCGAATGATTCGATGATGGCGCATAAAACCCTTTGGGCGGAAATGACTGAAAAAGAAATTCAAACGGCGAAAGAAAAAATGGGCGTAGAATTTGTAAAAGTTGAAAAACAACCCTTTGTTGATGCCGTAAAACCGATGCACGACAAAGCATTGAAAGATCCGGTTATCGGCTCTTATGTACAAAAAATTGATGAGTTACGTCAATAATAACTCACAATAACAAAACAATAAGGGCAAAGTCCGCACTTTGCCCTATATTAGTTGCTATTTAACCAGTGGAGAAAGTATTATGTCTATTGCACAAAATCATAATTTTAAAAATAAAACCATTGTTATTACCGGTGCTGGCGGTGTACTGTGTGGATTTTTGGCACACCAATTAGCCAAAACAGGTGCTAACATTGCATTATTGGATATTAATTTTGATGCCGCCGACAAATTCGCCCAAGAAATCAATGGGGCAGACGGTGTTGCCAAAGCCTATCAAACCAATGTGCTTGAATTGGATAGTATCAAAGCAAGCCGTGATGCCATTTTGGCTGACTTCGGCACTTGCGATATTCTTATTAATGGTGCCGGTGGCAATAGCCCGAAAGCCACCACGGACAACGAATTTCACGAATTAGAATTGCCGGAAAACACTAAATCATTTTTTGAATTAGACAAAGCCGGTGTGGAGTTTGTATTTAATCTTAATTATTTAGGTACATTATTGCCAACTCAAGTCTTTGCTAAAGATATGGTGGGTAAGCAAGGGGCAAATATCATCAATATTTCCAGTATGAATGCCTTTACCCCGCTCACTAAAATTCCGGCATATTCTGGCGCAAAAGCGGCAATCAGCAATTTTACCCAATGGCTAGCGGTGCATTTTTCACACGTGGGTATTCGTTGTAATGCCATTGCACCGGGTTTTCTTGTGAGTAATCAAAACCGTGCATTATTGTTCGATCAAAACGGCAATCCAACGCCTCGGGCACATAAAATTTTAACCAACACTCCGATGGGGCGTTTCGGCGAAGCGGAAGAGTTAGTCGGTGGTATTTTATTCTTAATGGACGAACGTTATTCCGGTTTTGTGAATGGTGTGGTGTTACCAATTGACGGTGGTTTCTCTGCATATAGCGGGGTGTAATATGAAATCTTTTATGGACGATGATTTTCTACTTTCTACGGAAACGGCAAAAACGTTGTATCATCAATATGCCGAAGTTATGCCGATTTTTGACTATCACTGTCATTTAAGCCCGAAAGAAATTGCAGAAAATCGTCAATTTAACAATCTTGCTGAAATTTGGTTAGAGGGCGATCATTATAAATGGCGAGCGGCACGCAGTGCGGGCATTGAAGAGCATTTTATTACCGGTGATGCTTCCGATTTGGAAAAATATCAGCAGTGGGCAAAAGTTGTGCCGAAATGTATCGGCAATCCCATTTACCACTGGACGCATTTGGAATTGCGCCGCCCGTTCGGCATTGAAAATACCGTATTTAATGAAAAAAGTGCGGTGGAAATTTGGGAAAAATGCAATACGTTACTTGCCAAGCCGGAATTTTCTGCCCGCGGCATTATGCAACAAATGAATGTAAAACTGGTGGGAACGACAGACGATCCGGTTGATGATTTACGCTATCACCAACAAATCAAGGCGGATAGCAGTTTTGATATTGAAGTCGTGCCGACGTTTCGTCCGGATAAAGCGTTCAAAATCGACTTGCCGACATTTACGGATTATATTCACACCCTATCTCAAGTGAGCGGCATTCAAATTAATCAGTTTGCCGACTTGTTAGCGGCGCTTGAGCAACGTTTAAATCATTTTGACAATGTGGGCTGCAAAGCCTCCGATCATGGTATTGAAATTGTGCGTTTTGCACCTATTCCGTCGGAACAAACGTTAGATCGCATTTTACAAACCCGATTAAGCGGCAGCGCATTAACGGAATTGGAAATTTCTCAATTTTACACCGCACTTTTAGTGTGGCTCGGCAAAGAATATCATAAACGAAATTGGGTGATGCAATACCATATTGGTGCACTTCGCAATAATAACACCCGAATGTTTAAGCAATTAGGTGCAGATAGCGGTTTCGATTCTATCGGGGATCGCAATTACGCAGAACAATTATCCGCCCTGCTGGATACGATGGATCAGACCAATCAACTGCCTAAAACCATCTTATATTGTCTAAATCCGCGTGATAACGAAATGATCGGGACAATGATTGGTAATTTCCAAGGTGGCGGCATTGCCGGCAAAATTCAATTCGGGTCAGGTTGGTGGTTTAATGATCAAAAAGACGGTATGGAACGCCAGTTACAGCAACTTTCCCAACTGGGTTTATTAAGCCAATTTGTGGGAATGTTGACGGATTCCCGCAGCTTCCTATCCTACACCCGTCACGAATATTTCCGCCGCATTTTATGCGAAATGTTAGGGAAATGGGTCGAAAATGGTGAAGTACCAAATGATCTAGAACTGCTTGGAAAAATGGTGCAGGATATTTGTTACAACAATGCGAAAAATTATTTTAAATAGGATATTGAAATGAAAAAAATCGCAATCCTCGGCGAATGTATGATTGAACTAAACGGCGAACCATTCGGCAATATGCGGCAAACCTATGGCGGTGATACGCTCAATACGGCGACCTATTTAGCCCGCTGCACGCCCAAAAGTGCGGTTAAAATTCATTATGTTTCCGCCCTTGGCACGGATATAGAACATTGGCAGGCTGATGGCATTAATACGGACTGGTTGCTGCGTGATGAAAAACGTCAACCCGGTTTATATTTAATTCAATTGGATAGCGTCGGTGAACGCACATTCTTATATTGGCGAAATCAATCGGCAGCCCGTTATTTATTGCAACACAATGATTATCCAAAGGTTTTAAGTGAATTACGCCACGTAGATATGATTTATCTCAGTGGCATTTCTCTTGCAATTTTGCCGGAAAACGACCGCACTTTATTGATAGAACAGCTTGCCGAGCTTGCCAAACAAGGTATTGAAATCGCCTTTGATAGCAATTATCGTCAGGCATTGTGGGAATCCTTGCAAAAAACACGTGAAATTTACACCGCACTTTTACCGATTGTCAGCGTTGCATTGGTGACTTTTGACGATGAACAAGCCATTTGGGCAGATTCCGATGAACAAGCAACAATCAAACGCTTAAAACAAGCCGGCGTGAAAACCGTGGTAGTGAAATCCGGTAAGTGCGGTGCGATTTTCAATCGTTTTGACGGTGTGGAACAACAAGTGCCGACCGTTCCGGTGGAAAATGTGGTGGATACTACCTCCGCCGGTGATGCCTTTAATGCCGGTTTTCTAAACGGTTATTTGCAAGGCAAATATTTAGTGACTTGCTGTCAACAAGGCAATAAACTGGCAGGGATTGTAATTCAACATAAAGGGGCAATAATCGAGAGTTCAGCGACAGCACATTTAATTCATGAATTTAATTAAGGAAAAACCATGTCATACACAACCGAACAAATTATTGAAAAACTAAGAAAAATCAAAGTAGTACCAGTGATAGCACTGGATAATGCGAACGATATTATTCCGCTAATGGATACCCTTTCCCAAAACGGCTTACCGGTGGCGGAAATTACCTTCCGTTCTGAAGCAGCAGAAGAAGCGATTAAATTACTCCGCCAACACGCCCCCGAGATTTTAATTGCAGCCGGCACGGTGTTGACCTCTGAACAAGCGGTCAAAGCCAAAAATGCGGGAGCGGATTTTGTGGTCACACCGGGGTTTAATCCGAAAATTGTGCAATTATGCCAAGATTTGAATTTTCCAATTACACCAGGAGTGAACAATCCAATGTCTATTGAAGCGGCAATGGATATGGGATTAAACGCAGTAAAATTTTTCCCTGCGGAAGCTAGTGGCGGCGTGAAAATGATTAAGGCATTGCTCGGGCCTTATGGCAATCTGCAAATTATGCCGACGGGCGGTATTAGTCCGAGCAATATTAAAGATTATTTGGCAATTCCAAATATCGTTGCCTGTGGTGGTTCGTGGTTCGTGGAAAAATCTTTAATTAAAGCGAAAAATTGGGATGAAATTGGACGATTAACTAGAGATGTGGTAGCGTTGGTTAATTCATAACGTCGCTTGATAATAAAGAAGCCGATAATACTGAGTATTTTATCGGCTTTTTCTATTTCCTTTATCGTGATACGGCATTGATACTGTGCATGAGCGTTTTCTTCGCAGTTTGCAGATGCCGCTTTAATTCAACAATGGCTCCTTGTTGATCTTTGCTGATAATTTTGATCAATAATGCTAAATGTTCTTCGACCGCTAAAATGTTACGACTTCGTAAATCTCTATTGTCCCACTGATAATGAAAGTGAAATATTACTGACATTAATTCTATAAAATCATCAATAAACGGATTATCTGCCGCTGAGAGAATTAAGGTGTGTAATTTATGATCCAGAAGTGAGAGATCAGCATATTGTTCAACGATATTTTCCTGTAAATATCGGTGTTCTTGTAATAATACTTTTATTTCGGACCATCTCATATCACTTTTGGGTAGCGCCATAAAGCAGGTTAGAGCATGACACTCCAACATTTCTCTTAATTCGAATAATTTATCCGCATAGTGCGGTGTAAATTCTATTAATTTCCAGGTTCCACGCGTTAAACTGGTAATCAATCTGAAACGGGAAAATTGAATTAAATATTCTCGTACGGTGAATATATCAACATTTGCATTTTTAGCTAATTCTAATTCTCTAAATTCATCACCCGGTTTGAAAAGTTTCTTTTGGATTGCATTTTTGAAATAGTTTTCAATTCGTTGATAGTGATTTGCACTACTTCTTTTTGTATGTATATACAGGATTTTATCATCCAACGTTGGGATACGGATAATATAAAAGAGACTATTTCTATATTCTATAATTCCTTTTTCAAGCAAATAGTTAGTTGCATGACGTATAGTCGTTCTGCTGACATTATATAGATCGGCTAAAGCCGATTGAGAGGGGAGTGGCGAAATTAAAAGTTGGTTCATTATAGAATCAATAATTTGATTGATAATATCCCGGCGTAAATTGAGATTCTTACTCATTTAACATTCTCCCATATAAAACCAGTCAATATAAAATACAGATAAAAAACATAAAAATTGACGAATAGTCACATAAATTTGAAGGATATCTGAATTACATAAAAAATTAAAGAAAAATCTACGTATTGTTTATATGACTAATTATGAGGATGTGTTTTATGAAAACTTTGGTATGTAATCAGCCGTATTCTTTTTCTTATCAAGATGTACCGGCTCCTACGGCACAAGCCAATGAAGTAGTGATTAAAGTTGCGGCTATTGGTATTTGCGGTACGGATATTCACGCTTATGCCGGAAATCAACCGTTTTTTTCCTATCCTAGAGTATTAGGGCATGAAGTCAGTGGTCAAATTACATCTGTTGGTTCACAAGTTACTCAATATAAAGTGGGTCAACGAGTCGCATTAGTGCCATATTTATCTTGTGGTAAGTGTGATGCTTGTATTGGCGGTAAAACAAACTGTTGCGAAAAAATCTCTGTAATAGGGGTACACCAAGATGGTGGTTTTGCTGAGTATTTGGCAATTCCGGAATCAAATGTGTTATCTGTGGCAGATAATGTTGATGATATTAGTGCAGCGCTCATTGAACCTTTTGCTATCAGTGCACATGCTGTAAGACGAGCCCAAATTAATGCCGGTGATGATGTATTGGTTGTAGGAGCCGGTCCAATTGGTCTGGGTGCGGCAGCAATTGCATTTGCAGACGGTGCTAATGTTGTTGTTGCAGATACCAGCCCCGAACGTTGTGAGCATGTTAAAAAACATGTGAATGTCAAAACAATCGATCCGTTGAATGAAAAAATTGAAGAGGCTTTCAATGGCCGTTTACCGTTAATAGTGATTGATGCGACAGGTAACCAAAAAGCAATGAGTAATGCCGTTAATCTGATCCGTCACGGTGGCCGAATTGTTTTCGTAGGATTGTTTAAAGGTAATTTAGAAATTAATGATCCTGATTTTCATAAAAAAGAAACAACAATGATGGGAAGCCGTAATGCCACTTACGAAGATTTTGCCAAAGTACAACGATTAATGGCAGAAAATCAATTATCTTCATCAATGATGTTAACGCATACTTTTAAATTTGATGACTTAGCTGAAATTTATGAGGAACAAATTGTTAAAAATAAAGCGTTATTTAAAAGCGTAATTCTTCTATAGAACATTATAAAGAACAGATAAAAAACATATAAATATGAGATTGGTACTAATTTATGAACAATTTCTTATGCAATTAGTGTGCCTTTATTTAAAGTACCACTGGCGATGAATTAACGTATTTTACGAAATCTCATAATCTGAAATTACGTTCAACCAACAAATAGAGAGGAAATTATGAAATTATCTAAATCATTAAAAACTATTTTGGCAACAGGATTACTTGGTATGAGTTTTTATTCTCAAGCGGCAACGGAATTGATGGTTGCTTATGGAAACCAGCCGGGTGAACCCATTGATAAAGCGATGCACTTTTGGGCTGAGAAAGTAAAAGAAAAATCTAATGGTGACGTTATTTTTAAACTATTCCCATCAAGTCAATTAGGTAGTCAAACTGAAGTATTAGAGCAGGCAAAATTTGGTGCGAATATTTTAACGATTAGTGATTATGGCGAATTAATGGATATTGTGCCTGATTTCGGCGTTATCAATGCACCTTATATTACTCAATCTTTTGAGAAAAAATCCAAGTTATTACAATCTGATTGGTTTAAAGACCTGAGTGCAAAATTAGACCAAAGCGGTGTCCATATTATTGTGCCTGATGTGATTTACGGTACCCGTCATTTATTGACCAAAAAACCGGTTACTAAACCGGAAGATTTAAAAGGAATGAAAGTTCGTGTACAACCAAACCGTTTATTTATTCAAACGGTTAAAGGAATGGGCGGTGTACCGACCCCGATGTCCTTGGCTGATGTTTACCCCGGCTTATCGGAAGGGATTATTGACGGTTTGGAAAACCCTTCTGTAGTGTTATATGGCGGTAAATTCTATGAAGTGGCGAAAAACCTTAACTTAACAGCCCATATGAAAAATGTATCGCCATTTGTTGTTGGAACTATTACTTGGAATAAATTGACACCAGAGCAACAGCAAATTATTACGGAAACAAGTCGTGATATGGTTACTTTTGTTGGTGAGTTAATGAACGAAGCTGAAAAAGAAGCTCTTGAAAAATTAAAAGCTGCGGGCGTTACAGTTAATGAAGTCGATATTCCTGCATTTGAAAAGTCGGTTGGTGCAACGATTTCAGAGGCTTTTCCTGAGTGGTCTCCGAATTTATATAAAAATATCCAAGAAAAACTTGCTCAGTATTAACCGCACTTTTGGGTATTCACTATCAGTGAATACCCTATTTTAAAGAGGATTGTTCTATGAATACTCTCACGAAAAAGAAATTTTGGCTTAGTGATTTAGATGAAATTTTTGCTTCCGTTTTCTTAGCGTTAATCGTTGTATTATCTTTCTACGGCGTAATTATGCGTTATTTTGTTAACTCACCAAGTGCCTGGGTTGAAGAAGTCTGCGTGGTATTCTTTATTTGGTTTACATTCTTGGCATCTAGTGCATTATGTAAAAATAATGAGCTAATTCGGATTGATTATGCGCTCACCAAAATGTCTGCTGATTGGGCACGTTTTATAGATGGAATTATTCAACCCCTAATTATGATTTTTTGTTTGGCATTTATGATTTATCTAGGCTTTAAATTGTTGCCAATGTCTAAATTAAGATTCACCCCTGCGTTACAAATTTCTTATCTTTATATTTATTCTGTCATTCCTATTAGTGCATTATTTATGGTTTGCTATGAAATCAGAAAGATTTATGTCTATATTAAAACTGTGAGAGGGAGCCAAGTATGAGCGTAATTATTCCAATTATCATTCTGTTATTTCTATTTGTTATTGGTACTCCCGTTGCATTTTGTATTTTCTTTTCAACATTAAGTTATTTCTTAATGAGTGATTTACCAATGCTTATGCTTATTCAGCGTTTAGCCGGTGGGTTAGAATCCGTCACCTTATTAGCTATTCCGTTCTTTATTATGGCCGGTGTATTTATGAATCATACGGGGATTAGTGAACGGCTATTAAAATTCTGTGAAGTTTTAACCGGGCATTTGAATGGCGGATTAGCTCAAGTAAACGTAGTATTAAGTACATTAATGGGCGGTTTGTTCGGTTCGAATATTGCTGATGCCGCAATGAATTCGAAATTACTTGTCCCGCAAATGGTGGCTCGCGGTTATAGTGCATCATTCTCTGCAGCTGTGACTGCTGCAGGTTCATTGATTACCCCTATAATTCCGCCGGGCATTGCGATGATTATTTACGGTTATGTGAATAACGTATCTATCGGTCGTTTATTTTTAGCTGGAGTTGTACCCGGAACAATGCTTTGTATCTTGATGATGATATTAGTATCTATCATTTCTAAGAAACGTGGTTATTTGCCAATTCGTGAAAAACGTGCCAGTTGTCAAGAAATTGTGGTTTCCGCTAAAGATGCAGTGTTAGCATTATTGTTACCGATAATTATCATCGGCGGTATCCGTATGGGGATATTCACACCGACAGAAGCCGGTGCCGTGGCAGTAATTTATGCTTTAGTATTAGGCATGTTTATTTATCGTAATATGGATGCTAGAAAATTATGGTTGGCAACACGTGAATCCGCATTAGGTGCAGCAAATGTATTACTGATTATCTGTGTTGCAGTAGCATTTTCCAAATTCTTGACTTGGGAAAGAGTTCCACAAGCTTTAGCCGCTTGGATGACTACGGTGGTTGATAGTCCGTTAATGTTCTTAATGCTAGTGAATGTTGCCTTATTGGTATTGGGTATGTTTTTGGAGGGGAATGCGATTATGATCGTACTTGCTCCACTGCTTGCACCTATCGCTCATTCTTACGGTATTGACCCAATTCATTTCGGTATTGTATTTATCTTTAACGGAGCAATCGGCACCATTACACCGCCACTTGGAACAGTAATGTTTACCACTTGTTCAATTACTGAGGTTCCTATTGAGAAATTTATAAAGGATGTGATTCCATTCTGGGGATTATTGTTAGTGGAATTATTACTCTTAACTTATATTCCGGCAATTTCCACTTGGTTACCTAACTTAGTGTATGGTGTAGCAAATTAATACGGATATAAATAAAGATTATCTCGTTATTCCGAATGTAGTGGTTTGTGGAAGTTCAGACCGAATCTGATAATTCAGTAAAAAATTATCTCTGTTTAATTCGGTCTGTTTTTCTAGAGATTAATCAGTTTGATTATTTGTGATCGATATGAGGTTATCATTCAAATGAATGACGGGATTTTCAGAAAACATATATCTATCAATACTTATTTCAAAATCATCATTTGCGCCATTAAATAACATTTGTTTAGTATTTTCTAGATGTTGCCACATTGCTAATTTTGCAGAATGCGGGTCTTTATTCATTAGTGCCTGCAATATTTCATCATGTTCTTTACACCAGCTATCAATTGAACGAGCGTCAATATGTTCATGTAATTTTCGCCAATATGGATTTAATACACGCTGTTGCCACATTTCTTGCACAATAGTGATTAGTGCACTATTACGTGTAATTTGAGCAATTTTAGTATGAAATTTAAAATCCCATTCTGAATCTCTGAAGCGATCTTCTTTACGGGCATTTTTTTGAATTTCCATGATATCAATAATGTCTTCCTTGGTAACTTGAGTTGCTGCAAATTCCGCAACAATACTTTCTATTAGTTGCCTTGCTTGTAGCAACTCAAATGGCCCGCACTTGGAAAACTCTAATCCTTTTTCTTGTGTTTCAACGACTCTTTTCGGATTATCTGAAATTACATGGATTCCGGAGCCTTTTTTGACTTCGACATATCCTTCTACTTCTAGCATTATAATAGCTTCACGTACAACCGTTCTGCTTACATTCATCTCTTCAGATATGAAACGCTCGGCAGGTAATTTTCCACCAACTTTATAAAAGCCGGAAGTAATTTTATTTTTTAATTCTTGTGCCAATTGTTGATAAAGGCGTTGATCATCAGTCCATTTCATATAAATGTAAATTTTAACTTGATTAGAATGAGAAAATTATAGCATAGATTAGCATAAATTGGTCGTTATCTTCGGATATATAGCGACCAATTTATAATTAGATTCCTAGCCAATTTGGTAAGAATAATGACAACTGTGGTATATAAGTTACTAATAATAAAGTAATTAATAATACAGCAAAGAATGGTAACATTGGTTTAATGAGATCTTGTAATTTAACTCCTGAAACTGAACATCCTACAAATAATGCACTACCCACAGGAGGAGTACATAGACCAATACATAAGTTAAAAATCATCATGATACCGAAGTGAACCGGATCCATTCCTAATTCTTGCACGATTGGTAAGAAAATCGGTGTAAAGATCAGTACTGCAGGTGTCATATCCATAAAAATACCGATGAGCAATAGTAAAATATTAATAATTAATAAGATAATAATTAAATTGTCGGAGATACTAATGAGCAATTCGTTAATCATATATGGAATATCGGCATTAGTCATCGCCCAAGACATGGCAACGGATACGCCAATTAAAAAGAGCACAATAGATGTTGTTACAACCGAATCTAAGATAATTTTAGGCAACTCTGTAAGTTTGATTTCTCTATATATTAATACAGAAAGAATAAACGTATAAACTACGGCAATAGCCGAAGCCTCGGTTGCTGTAAAAATACCACCAAGAATACCACCAATCACAACAATAACCATTAGTAGGCTGGGAACTGCATCTAACGTATATTTGATAATCTGTGATAACGTAGGTTTTTCAGAAACGGGGTAGTTACGTTTTTTAGCGATAACATAGTTCACAATCATAATGCCTAGTCCCATCATTAACCCGGGCACATATCCGGCCATAAAGAGAGTTGCAACGGAAATACCACCTGCAGTAAGAGCGTAAACAATCATGACGTTAGAGGGAGGGATTAATAAGCCGCTTATGCAAGATGTCACGTTGATTGCAGCAGAATATGCAGGATCACACCCGGCTTTCTTTTGTAGCGGAGACATTGTTCCACCAACAGCAGCTGCAGCAGCTACTGCTGAGCCGGAAATTGATCCGAACATCATATTTGCCATTACATTAACATGACCTAAAGATCCAGGGACTCGCCCAACTAATACTTGTGAGAAATTAATCAGACGTGTTGCAATTCCGCCGCTATTCATTAATGAACCGGCAAAAATGAAAAATGGAATTGCTAATAATGAAAAACTATCTAATCCGGTTGCTATTTTTTGTGCCGATACAATTAACGTAGTATGAACCGGTAACATAAAAAAGCCGGCTGATAAAGTCGCTATACCAATTGAAAAAGATATAGGTACTCCAAGAAACACGAGAAAGAAGAAAGAACCAAACATTACGAGGGGAATAAACCATTCCCATGACATTAACCATTCCATTATTTATTCTCCTTCAATACTGAAATATTTTCTATAAGAAATAAAATACTATAAAAAATCATTAAGATACCACTTAAAGGTAGAGCAATATAAACATAAGCCATTGGAATTTGCATGGATGGAGAAATTTGCCCGGAAGCATAAACATTGGAAACCAAGGTCCATCCTCCAAATACCATTACACCTGCTGAAAATGCAAATATACAGACATTAATTAAAATATTACTCATTGCCTTTTTCTTATGAGTGAGATTATGAGTAAAGAGATCAATGGACAAGTGTTTTTGTAACCCGACTGTATAAGCGGCACCTAATAATCCAACCCAAATCATACTGAAACGAGCAATTTCATCGGTCACAGTGCTTGGTATTTGTAATACGTAACGGCTAAATACTTGCCAGGTTACACAGATTACGAGTAATACCATCATAATTATTGAGAATGTTGAAATAAATATATCAACGGGTTTCTTTAAATTTATCAATAGCATATACAGTACCTTATATGAATAAAACAAGAATATCTCCCTACCTATTTTGTAGGGAGCGTATCTTTTATTGTGCTTTTAGGGCATTAATTTGTTCGAGCACTTTCTCTAGCTTCGGATTTTTAGCAAATTCTTCATATAGCGGTACCAGAGCATTACGGAATGGTTGTTTATCTACCTGAATAAAAGTAACTCCGGCTTTTTCAGCTTCTGTTCTCGCTTTTGCAACTTCTTCATCCCATAATTGTTGTTGATAAATTTCAGAATTTTTAGTCGCTTCTTCTAAAATTTTACGTTGATTATCATCTAGTTTTGTCAGAGATTTGCTGGAAATGATTAAGTAATCCGGCACGCTGGTATGTTGATCTTCAATATAATATTTTGCTACTTCCATATGGCGGGTTTGAGTGTATGACGGAATATTATTTTCCGCACCATCAATCACGCCTTGTTGTAATGCAGTATAAACTTCTCCAAATGGAATTGGTGCCGGTGAGCCACCTAATAATTCAATGAGTTTATTGGTTGTTGGTGTTGAGACCACACGAATTTTCATTCCTTTCATATCAGCTGGAGAGTGGATTGCTTTTTTAGCATAGAAACTACGTGTTCCGGCTACATACGAAGCGATAACATCAAAACCACTTGCTTTTGTTTTATCCGTTAATTCTTTGCCGATAGAACCGAATAACACTTTTTTAAAATGTTCATCATTATCAAATAAATATGGACAGCTGAATACAGACAATTCATTTACGAAGGATTCCATTTCACTTGCACTGGCTTTAGTCATATCTAGAGCATCATTTTGCAGTAATTCAATAGTTTCGCGAGGTCCCCCCATTTGACCGCTAGGATAAATACGAATTTTAAGTTCACCGTTTGATTTTTCTTGTACTTCTTTAGCCATTTGCTCAAGAGCTTTATGTACTACATGTGATTGATCGAGGTTGTGAGCTAGTTTTAAAGTAACTTTTTTAGCTAGTGCATCTGTTGATGTTGCAAGCATTGGTAGAGCAATACATAAGCTGGAAAGTAATAATTTGTTAAGTTTCATAATAGAAATCTCCAATAGTTAGGTTAGGAATATTAAAAATCATTTAATAAAAGTTATCATACAAATTTAACAACATGTTAATGCTATCACTTTAAAATTTAAAAGTATCATACAAGTTTTTATTATTGTGATCTTAATCACAAAAAAATATGTATAATTTATTTTAAATTGGTATAACATATTAAGCATTAAATCAAAACAACAAAACGAGGCTTAAAAATGAAAAATTTTATCAATGATAACTTTTTATTAGATACTGAAGTTTCAAAACAATTGTTTTTTGAATATGCTGAGAATCAGCCTATTTTTGACTATCATTGTCATTTACCACCGGAACAAATTGCATCAAATTATAAGTTTAAAAATCTGTATGATATCTGGTTAAAAGGGGATCACTATAAATGGCGGGCAATGCGTACTCATGGTGTTGATGAGAAATACTGTACGGGAAGTGCGGATGATTTTGAAAAATTTTCTGCATGGTGTGAAACTGTACCGCATACTATTGGTAATCCTCTTTATCATTGGACACATTTAGAATTACGTCGCCCATTTGGTATTACGGATAAATTACTTTCACCAAGCACAGCTAAAAGCATTTGGAAGGAGTGTAATACACTTTTGCAGCAAGATAATTTTTCTGCCAAGGGGATCATTACTCAAATGAATGTGAAATTTATAGGTACAACAGATGATCCTATTGACGATTTGAAATATCACCGACAAATTGCACTTGATCAATCATTCAAAACCCGAGTATCACCGAGTTTTAGACCGGATAAAGCCTTCAATATTGAATCCGAACATTTTGTAAATTATATCCAACAGCTGGGTAAAGTGGCTGATATTGAAATTACAACGTTTAACAATCTTTGTGATGCTTTAGCAAAACGTATCGATTATTTTGATGCAAATGGTTGCAAAGTCTCTGATCATGCATTAGATGTTGTGCTATATGAAGACTCTAATGAAAAAACTCTCGATCAAATTCTTACCGCAAGACTTGCCGATAATCAATTAGATAAGTCTCAGATTGCCCAATTCAAATCAGCCGTATTGGTTTTTCTTGGCGCGGAATACCACAAACGTAATTGGGTACAGCAATATCATATTGGCGCATTACGCAATAATAATACCTTTATGCTTAATCAATTAGGTCCGGATACTGGGTTTGATTCTATTAATGATGAACCGATAGCCCAAGCTCTTTCCCGTTTACTTGATGCTCAAGCCACAAATAACAGCTTACCAAAAACCATTCTTTATTGCCTGAATCCAAGAGATAACGAAGTACTTGGCACTATGATTGGAAATTTCCAACAAGCAGGTATTAGAGGAAAGATGCAATTTGGTACCGGTTGGTGGTTTAACGATCAAAAAGACGGCATGCAACGTCAAATGATGCAGTTAAGTCAGTTGGGATTACTTAGCCATTTTGTGGGAATGTTAACGGATAGCCGTAGTTTCCTTTCTTATACGCGGCATGAATATTTCCGCCGTATTTTATGCCAAATGATTGGTCATTGGGTACGTGATGGTGAAGCACCAAATGATATTAAATTATTAGGCGAAATGGTTTCAAATATTTGTTTTAACAATGCAAAAGACTATTTTGGTATCGAATTAAAATAATGAGGAGTAAAGAATGAAAACCCTAAACAGAACAAACTTTCCCGGTGCTCAATATCCAAGCAAAATTATTCAATTTGGCGAGGGGAATTTTTTGCGTGCATTTATTGACTGGCAGATTGATATTTTAAATGAAAAAACGGATTTTAATGCTGGTATTACGATTGTTCGCCCGATTAATACGGATTTTCCACCGTTGTTGAATACGCAGGATGGTTTATATACCACCATTATTCGAGGTTTGGATGAACAAGGTAATGTGGTAAAACAATGCCGTATTGTACGTTCGGTGAATAATGAAATTAATATTTATCAAAACTATGATGAATATTTGGCTTTAGCACATAATTTAGACATTAAAATTATTTTCTCAAATACCACCGAAGCAGGTATTAGTTATCATCAAGGCGATAAATTTGATGATCGTCCGGCAGTGAGTTATCCGGCAAAATTAACTCGATTGCTGTATGAACGTTTTACTGTTTGCAAGGGCGATAATGCACATGGATTTACAATTTTACCTTGTGAATTAATTGATTATAACGGTGAACAGTTAAAAGCCTTAGTATTGAAATATGCCGCTGAATGGAATTTAGTTGCGGAATTTACCCAGTGGTTAGAAACCGCAAATATTTTCTGTTCTACGTTGGTTGACCGTATTGTTACCGGTTATCCGCGTAATGAAGCGGAAACCTTAGAAGCGGAATTAGGCTATAAAGATACCTTCCTTGATACAGCAGAACATTTTTATTTGTTTGTGATTCAAGGTCCGAAATCCTTAGAAAAATTATTCCGTTTAGATCAAGTAAAAATGAATATTCTCATTGTGGATGATATTAAACCGTATAAAGAACGCAAAGTGGCGATCTTAAATGGTGCTCATACCGCTCTTGTACCGGTGGCTTATTTAGCTGGCGTGGATTATGTGGGGGAGGCGATGAAAGATCCTCAATTATGTCAATTTGTGAAAAGTGCGGTGGAAAAAGAAATTATTCCGGTATTGAGCCTGCCTAAAGATGAATTACAGCAATTTGCCGAAGCTGTTATCGGACGTTTTCAAAATCCGTTTATTCAGCACCAGCTATTGTCTATTGCTTTGAACAGTATGACTAAATATCGCACCCGTAATTTACCGCAATTATTGGCATATTATGAGAAATATCAGCAATTACCACCGCACTTAACCTTGGCATTGGCAGCATTGATTGCGTTTTATAAAGGCGAACGTAATAACCAAGTTATTCCATTGCAGGATGATGAATTTTGGCTAACCAATTATGCACAATGGTGGCAGGCCGTAGATGCCGGTGAAATGTCCGTGCAAGCCTTAGTCCATCAGGTATTGGCTCAAAAAGAGCATTGGCAACAAGATCTGACTCAAGTACCTAATTTAGTAAGTACAGTAGCAACACAACTGCAGACTATCCTTAACCAAGGTATAAGAAGTGCTATTGATATATATTGCAAGGGTTAAGTATGTTTCAACACACAGAGCCTTACAAGAGTTAGGCGCTATGTATTGCTCTGAATTGGAAGAGGTTACACCTATCCCAATTAAATTCTCCGCCATAAATGGCGAGGTTTCAACCATAAGGTAGATATTTGATGAAGCGGTTTATTAAAATTCATTCTGGTGATAATGTGGCGGTGGCATTGCAAAATTTATCTGCTCATACCTATTTTGCAGAACTCGGCGTAACCTTGTTGAGCGATATTGATCGCGGACATAAATTCGCCTTATGCCCGATTAAAGCCGGTGAAAATATTGTGAAATACGGTTATCCTATCGGCTATGCCACACAGGATATTGCAGCGGGCGAGCATATCCACACGCACAACACCCGCACGAATCTGAAAGATATTAATGATTACGAATATCTGCCGGAATTTACCGCACTTTCCATTAATACGGTGGATCGTGAAGTGCAAATTTATCGCCGTAAAAACGGTGATGTAGGGATCCGTAATGAATTGTGGATTGTGCCGACGGTCGGTTGTGTGGTGGGTATTGCCAATCAAATCAAAAAGCAATTTATGCAACGTCATTCCCTTGATGATATTGATGGCATATTCACGTTTAATCACAGCTATGGTTGTTCACAACTTGGTGAAGATCACGAAAATACCAAAATTATTTTACAGGATATGGTCAAACATCCGAATGCGGGGGCCGTGCTTGTGATTGGTTTAGGGTGTGAAAATAATCAAGTGGATATATTCCGGCACAGTTTAGGTGAATATGATGAAGAGCGTGTGAAATTTATGGTGTCACAACGTTTTGATGATGAAGTGGAAGCCGGCCTGGAATTATTAGAGCAACTTTACCAACAAATGCGACAAGATCGCCGACAATCAGGACTTTTAAGCGAAGTGAAATTCGGTTTGGAATGCGGCGGTTCAGATGGTTTTTCTGGGATTACCGCTAATCCGATGTTGGGTAATTTCTCGGATTATCTTATCAGCCACGGTGGTACGACCGTATTAACCGAAGTGCCGGAAATGTTCGGTGCGGAACGCATTTTGATGAGTCATTGTAAAGATGAAAGCACTTTCCATAAAACTGTGCAAATGATAAATAATTTCAAACAATATTTTATTGAGCATAACCAACCGATTTATGAAAACCCTTCTCCGGGCAATAAAGCTGGCGGCATCACCACATTGGAAGATAAATCCCTTGGCTGTACGCAAAAAGCAGGTCACAGCCAAGTGGTTGATGTACTAAAATACGGTGAACGGCTAAAAACCAAAGGCTTGAATTTATTGAGTGCTCCGGGTAATGATGCGGTTGCCACCAGTGCCTTGGCTGCGGCAGGTTGCCATATGGTGTTATTTAGCACGGGGCGTGGTACGCCTTATGGTGGTTTTGTTCCTACAATGAAAATTGCTACCAATAGCGAATTGGCACAAAAGAAAAAACATTGGATTGATTTTGATGCGGGTCGTTTAGTATATGATGTATCAATGGACAGGCTATTGGCAGATTTCATCGATTTAGTTGTGGATACGGTAAACGGCAAACCGACCAAAAACGAACTTAATGAGTTTAGAGAATTAGCTATTTTTAAAAGCGGCGTAACATTATAAGGTTAGATTATGAAAAAACTCGCAATCCTCGGCGAATGTATGATTGAGCTGAATGGTGAGCCATTCGGCAATATGCGGCAAACTTATGGCGGCGATACGCTCAATACGGCGACCTATTTGGCACGCTGCACGCCCAAAAGTGCGGTCAAAATTCATTATGTTTCCGCCCTTGGCACGGATAAGCTCAGTCAAGGCATGTTAGAACATTGGCAGGCTGATGGCATTAATACGGACTGGGTGCTGCGTGATGAAAAACGTCAACCCGGTTTATATTTAATTCAATTGGATAACGTCGGCGAACGCACATTTTTATATTGGCGAAATCAATCGGCAGCCCGTTATTTGCTACAACACAATGATTATCCAAAGGTTTTAAGTGAATTACGCCACGTAGATATGATTTATCTCAGTGGCATTTCTCTTGCAATTTTGCCGGAAAACGACCGCACTTTATTGATAGCACAGCTTGCCGAGCTTGCTAAGCATGGGGTTGAAATCGCCTTTGACAGCAATTATCGCCCGGCATTATGGGAATCCTTGCAAAAAACACGTGAAATTTACACCGCACTTTTACCGATTGTCAGCGTTGCTTTGGTGACTTTTGACGATGAACAAGCCATTTGGGCAGATACGGATGAACAAGCGACAATCAAACGCTTAAAACAAGCCGGCGTGAAAACCGTGGTCGTTAAATCCGGTAAGTGCGGTGCGATTTTCAATAGTTTTGAAGGTGTGGAACAACGAGTGCCGACCGTTCCGGTGGAAAATGTGGTGGATACTACCTCCGCCGGTGATGCCTTTAATGCCGGCTTCTTAAACGGTTACCTGCAAGGCAAAGATTTAGTGACTTGTTGTCAACAAGGGAATAAACTGGCAGGAATTGTAATTCAATATAAAGGGGCAATTATCGAAAACTCGGTGACAGCACATTTAATTCATGAATTTAATTAAGGAAAAACCATGTCATACACAACCGAACAAATTATTGAAAAACTCAGAAAAATCAAAGTGGTACCAGTGATAGCACTGGATAATGCGAACGATATTATTCCGCTAATGGATACCCTTTCCCAAAACGGCTTACCTGTGGCGGAAATTACCTTCCGCTCTGAAGCGGCAGAAGAAGCGATTAAATTACTCCGCCAACACGCACCCGAGATTTTAATTGCAGCCGGCACGGTGTTGACCTCTGAACAAGCGGTCAAAGCCAAAAATGCGGGAGCGGATTTTGTGGTCACACCGGGGTTTAATCCGAAAATTGTGCAATTATGCCAAGATTTGAATTTTCCAATTACACCAGGAGTGAACAATCCAATGTCTATTGAAGCGGCAATGGATATGGGATTAAACGCGGTAAAATTTTTCCCCGCAGAAGCCAGCGGCGGTGTGAAAATGATTAAGGCATTGCTCGGGCCTTATGGCAATCTGCAAATTATGCCGACGGGCGGTATCAGTGTGGCGAATATTAATGATTATCTCGCCATTCCGAATGTGGTCGCTTGCGGTGGTTCGTGGTTTGTGGATAAAGCGTTGATTAAAGCGAAAAACTGGATCGAAATCGGTCGATTGGCGAAAGAAGCGGTTGAAGTAATTAAGTAGTTGAAATGCCCTGCGATAATCAGGGCACTGTTTTTATATTGATAACAATTTTTTCATTTCTCTCTCCACATCACCCACCTGAATTTCCGCCATTAAATTTTTGCCTTGGAGTTTGGTTGCCCAAGGCAGTTGGTCTGAGGGTCTTCCGTATTCTTTTTGTACGTTTTTTTCGTACACGGAAATCACATTGGCGAGATTATTATAAGGCCCTGTGCGAAGCGGGTTGTGATAGGCATATAAACCGATCACTGGTGTGCCTTGGGTCGTGGCCATATGTGCCGGACCGGAGTCGGGGGAAATCACTAAATCCGCCATTCCAATCAACGCCGTGAGTTGTTTTAAATCGGTTTTCCCGGCTAAATTAGTGGGAATAAATTCACAAAGTGCGGTGATTTTTTCGATAATTTCCATTTCCCGTTTTGCCGATGAACCGCATAAGATCACATTGATATTTTGTCGATGAGCAATATTGGCTATTTCCGCATAACGTTCGGTCAGCCAATCCTTTTCCGCTTTGCTGGAGCAAGGTGAAATGATTAAATTTTTCCTTGCAGGATCAATATATTGCCGTACCGCTTTACGATCGGATTCACTGATGGGCATTGACCACGCAGGTTGATGTGTCGGCACGCCGAGATATGTCACAAAGGCTAAAAAGCCGTCAAGTACATGGGGATTTTGCGGATCGGCGATTTGACGATTAACAAATAATCGTTGCATTTCCCGTGAGCGTTTTTTACCGAAACCAATCTTATATTTTGCTTTAATTCCAAGAGAAATCATTGAAGCACGAAATGCTGTCTGCATATTGAGCAGGGCATCAAAGTGTTGATTTTTCAATTGTTTCCATAAAGCAAAAATTCCTTTCCAACCTTGTTTTTTATTGAATACCACAAATTCGACATTTTCCAAACCTCGCAATAATTGATATTCGGTTTTTCCGAGAATCCAAGTGATGTTGGTTTGCGGCCAATACTGTTGAATTTGCTGCACGGCGGAAACGGCGTGGCACACATCGCCAATGGCGGAAAGTCTTAAAATACAAAGAGATTTCGGCGGTTCAGTAAACAAAGGCATAAATTTTTGCTCGTATAGTGGGATTTTTCATTATTCTAAAGTAGAATAGCGAAATTAGCTACCCGCAACATAGGTGTTTTATGATTGAATTTCAACAGGAAAATAGTTTTTTTCTGCTTAATATTGTGCGTTCATTGCCCGATCAAAACCAATTTTTTAATGCGGATTATTGGCAGGCCCAACATCGTATTCTTGGTTCGGCAAAAGGGCGGGGAACCACCTGGTTTATTCAATCTGATGATTTGTTTGGCATGAACACCGCTTTGCGTCATTATTACCGCGGCGGGTTATTCGGCAAAATCGTGAAAGATCGTTATCCTTTTTCTCAGCTTAATTCCACTCGTAGCTTTGCAGAATTTCATTTGTTAAATCAATTACATCAAACAGGAATCCCGGTGCCCAAACCGATTGGGGCAAAAGTCACTAAAGGAAAAGCAGGTATCTGCTATCAAGCAGATATTTTAACGCAGCGGATCGAAAACGCCCAAGATTTGACCGCACTTTTACAACAAGCCACATTAGCACAAACACAGTGGCAGAAGATTGGCCGGGTGATCCGCCAATTACACGATTTGCAAATCTGCCACACGGATCTGAATGCTCACAATATTCTTGTACAGGAAAATCGTAAAATCTGGCTGATTGATTTTGATAAGTGCGGTGAAAAATCAGGAAATTTTTGGAAAGCTGAAAATTTACAAAGATTACACCGCTCTTTTGTGAAAGAAGTGGAACGTATGAATATTCAGTTTACCGAACAAAACTGGCAGGATTTGCTTGCCGGATATAATTTCATTTAACCTGAACTTTAAAAAATCCCCAATAAATGCTATATTACCCGCCGATTTTATGATTTCTTTTATTCTTTCATCATGCGGAATGTTCAATGGCCAATTTTTATGATATCACCCTGGCATTAGCCGGCATTTGTCAGGCGGCAAAGCTTGTGCAGCAGTTTGCTCACAAGGGACAGGCAGACTTGGAGGCTTTTGAACAATCTCTGCAAACTTTGCTGGTGACAAGCCCGAAAAATACACTCCATGTATTTGGTGGCAATGAAGCTAATTTACATTTAGGATTAACGACTTTATTGGAGCAAATCAACAACGGCAATGCCGGTGAATTGGAGATGGAAGTCGGGCGTTATTGGCTGAGTTTATTGGCACTTGAAGGCAAATTAAATAAGAATCCCGAAGCCAAATCGGAACTTGCCCGTCGCATGCAATATTTGCCGAATCAGACCGCACTTTTTGAGCTGACCGATCAAAATATGATTGATATTTTAGGCGGTATTTATGTGGATGTGATAAGTCCGCTGGGCAGCCGTATTAATGTTACCGGTTCGGCACTTTATTTACAACAACCTGCAATGCAAAGCCGCGTGCGGGCTTGTTTGCTTGCAGGAATGCGGGCGGCTGTATTGTGGCGACAGGTAGGCGGCACTAAATGGCAAATGCTCTTTTCACGCCGCAAAATCGCTACACAGGCACAACAGATTTTATCATCGCTTTAATTTTAATTAAGGAACCCCTTTATGCAACTTAACGCATTAACTGCACTTTCCCCTATTGACGGACGTTATCAAGACAAAGCTGCGGCATTACGCGGTATTTTCAGTGAGTTCGGTTTATTGAAATTCCGTGTGACTGTTGAAGTCCGTTGGTTACAAAAATTGGCTGCAACCGCTGAAATTCAAGAAGTGGCGGCATTATCGCCGCAAGCTAACGAGTATTTGAATCAAATCGTGGCAAACTTCAGCCTGGCGGATGCGGAACGCATTAAAGAAATCGAACGTACCACCAATCACGATGTGAAAGCGGTGGAATATTTCTTAAAAGAAAAAAGTGAAGCGGTAGCGGAATTGGCAAAGGTAAGCGAATTTATTCACTTCGCCTGCACATCGGAAGATATCAACAACCTCTCTCACGCATTAATGTTAAAAACAGCACGTGAAGAAGTGGTATTGCCGGAATGGCAAAAATTAATTGACGAAATCACCCGTTTAGCCAACGAATATAAAGAAATTCCGTTGCTTTCCCGCACTCACGGTCAACCGGCTTCACCTTCAACGGTGGGTAAAGAAATGGCTAACGTAGTATATCGTTTACGCCGGCAGCTCAAACAACTACAACAAATTGACATTCTGGGGAAAATTAACGGTGCAGTGGGTAACTATAACGCACACTTATCGGCCTATCCGAATATTGATTGGCACAAATTCAGCCAAGAATTTGTGGAAAGTTTGGGCGTCACGTGGAATCCGTACACCACTCAAATCGAACCGCATGATTACATTGCCGAGTTCTTTGATAATGTGGCTCGTTTTAATACTATTATTATCGACTTCGACCGTGATTTATGGGGTTACATTGCATTGAATCACTTCAAACAACGTACGATTGCCGGTGAAATCGGTTCATCGACAATGCCGCATAAAGTGAACCCAATCGACTTTGAAAATTCTGAAGGTAATCTTGGTTTGGCGAATGCAGTAATGGCACATCTAGGTGCAAAACTGCCTATTTCCCGCTGGCAGCGTGACTTAACGGATTCCACCGTGTTGCGTAACTTAGGTGTGGGCTTAGGCTATTGCTTGATTGCTTATGCGGCAACCCGCAAAGGTATCAGCAAATTAGAAGTGAACGAACAGCATTTACGTGATGAGTTGGATCAAAACTGGGAAGTGTTAGCCGAGCCGATTCAAACGGTAATGCGTCGTTACGGCATTGAAAAACCATACGAAAAGCTCAAAGAATTGACTCGCGGCAAACGTGTAGATGCCGTTGCAATGCGTGAGTTTATCGAAAAATTAGATATTCCGGCAGAAGAGAAAACCCGTTTACAACAAATGACCCCGGCAACTTATATCGGTGCTGCGGTACAGTTGGTGGAAAAACTTTAATTAATATAACTGGATAAGTACGAAGTGCGGTTAAAACTAAAAAAGTTTTAACCGCACTTTTTTTGTGTTTTTTTCTTATGGGTAAAGCGTGTAGAATAGCCGAATTAATAATCGTTTTTATTTTAGGAGTCAATCATGAAAAAAGATGAAATCGGTCATAATTTTTTAGCCCGTTTAGGCAAAACCCGTTTGCGTCCGGGTGGCAAAAAAGCAACGGATTGGTTGATTGCCAACGGTGATTTCAATGCAAATAAAAAAGTATTAGAAGTGGCCTGTAATATGGGAACAACAGCCATCGGGCTGGCTAAACGGTTCGGCTGTCATATTGAAGGTGTAGATTTGGACGAAGTAGCGTTGGAAAAGGCCAAAGCGAATATTAAAGCTAACGGCTTAGAAGATAAAATTCACGTACAGCGTGCCAATGCAATGAAATTGCCTTTTGACGATAATAGTTTTGATATTGTTATTAACGAAGCAATGCTCACTATGCTACCGTTACAAGCAAAAATGAAAGCCATCGCCGAGTATTTCCGTGTGTTAAAACCGGGTGGTTTTTTATTAACCCACGATGTTATGTTAACCACGGAAGATAGCGAGCCCGTAATCGAACAATTACGGGATGCCATTAATATTACCGTCACACCGCTGAGCAAAGAAGGCTGGAAATCGGTGTTTACTGAAAGCGGTTTCCGCAATGTGGATACCTTTTCCGGTGAAATGACCCTACTTTCACCAAAAGGCATGCTCTACGACGAAGGTGTACTCGGCACAATGAAAATTGTAAAAAATGCAATAAAATCAGAAAATCGAGAAACATTCAAAAAAATGTTTAAAACCTTCAACAATCCGGAGCATAAATTGAATTTTATTGCGGTTTGTAGTCAGAAATAGCGTTTTTATTGAAAAAAAGTGCGGTTAATTTTGAACAGCCCCAAAAAAGTTGGACTACACATCTAGCCTGAAATCAGTCCTATAATTAGAGTCTAACTTTTTGGGGCAGATCAAATCAGTGTGTTTTTCGCGGACATAGGCAATGATTTATATAACGATGAAGCCGGAAAAAGTTCTAACGGCGTAAGCAATATTGATAAACTCTATGCAGAGCATAATGATATGGGAGTCACTTACAGATGAAATATTTAAAAATTTTGCAAAAAAGCACCGCACTTTTATTATTTACTACGGTTGTTACCGCTTGCACTTAAGTCGGTGCACCATCAAATTTTCGGGATGAGTTTTTCAAAAATTGCCCAAATGCCGGAAATTTATTACTCCTGCACCGCTCGGATTTAAACGTCGGCAACCCAACTTTATTGATTCGATTTCCAATCAAGCGTTCTATCAGACACAGGGTATGAAAGAACCTTATCGGTCAGGAAATTATTTGAAAATAATGTGCTTAAAGCTAATAGGGGAAAAAGAGTTTTGAATGTTACTAAGAATAAATTTTTTCAGTAACTAAAATGTAGTATTTTTATACTATACTTAATTAATACAATACATTTAACGAACATAGAAGGAAATAATATGCCCCAACAATCCGACTACCGCTATAGTTTAAACGTGAACGGCGCTACCGAATTCGATGTCGTCAGTTTTGTATTAAAAGAAGGACTTTCTCAACTTTTTCGTCTGGAATTGGAATTAGCCAGTTTTGACTCGTCACCGTCGTTCTCTGAGATTTTGGACAACAGTGCCACACTCACTTTCTGGCAAGGTATTGAGCCGGTGCGTTATGTTAACGGGATTGTGACGCAGTTGGTACAGGGCGAAAGCGGTTTTTCCCGCACCCGTTATAATATGGTCATCGAGCCGGATTTGGTGCGGGCGTCCTATCAATCGGACAACAAAATCTTCCAACAACAAGACAGCGAAAAAATCCTGCGTCAACTCCTTTCAAAGAATTATATCAACCAAGTCGAATTTCATTTAAGCGACAGCTATTGGCAACGGGAATACTGCGTACAATACCGGGAAACGGATTTAGCCTTTATCGAACGACTGGCGGCGGAAGAAGGGACTTATTACTATTTTTCGCATACCGAAGACAGCCACACCCTCCATTTCAGCAACCATAGCGCATTGGCCCCGGAAAAAGGCACATTACTGTATAACCCTACCCCTGCCGGTGAACGCCCCGAAGCCGCTTTATGGCACTGGGCATATCAAGCCAAACTCGGCACCAACCGCCAAACCCTACGCGATTACACCTTCACCCACCCGACTTACTCTCAGGAACACCAGCATGCTAATCAGCAAAGTCACATCTTCGGCGAAAGTGCGGTCAATATTTACGAAAAATACGATTACCCGGGGCGTTACAAACGCGATGCACAGGGCGAACCGTTCAGCCGTTACCGATTGGAATACGAACGGCGCGAAGCGGAAGTGGCGCTTGCCACCGGGGATGATTTACGCCTGATTCCCGGTTATCGCTTTACCCTCTCGGGGCATCCGCGGGAAAGTTTCAACCAAAGCTGGTTAGCGGTGGAAGTAGAGCATCGTGGCTGGCAACCCGGCATTCTGGAAGAAGAAGCGGGGGAACAGGGCAACCGCTATGAAAACTATATCAAGTTTATCCCAAGCGCCACGCAATGGCGCCCGACCCCGAACCCGAAACCGCGAGTAGACGGCCCGCAGATTGCGCATGTCGTCGGCCCGGCAGGCGAAGAGATTTACTGTGATGACTGGGGACGGGTGAAAATCCAATTCCCTTGGGACAGAGAGGGTGAAAACAACGAAAACAGCTCCTGTTGGGTGCGGGTCAGCCAAGCGTGGGCGGGCGCCCAGTTCGGTAATATCGCCATCCCCAGAATCGGACATGAAGTCATCGTGGACTTCTTAGAAGGCGACCCGGACCAACCCATCATCACCGGTCGCACCTATCACAGCACCACCGAACCGCCGTATAACTTGCCGGAACACAAAACCCGCATGTCGATAAAATCCAAAACCCACAAGGGCAACGGCTTTAACGAACTCAGGTTTGAAGATGAAAAGGACCAGGAAGAAATCTTTATTCACGCCGAACGTGACCAGAACAACATCGTCAACCACGACGAAACCACCCAAATCGGCAGTGACCGCACGGAGCAGGTAGGGCATGATGAAACGATTAATATCGGCAATAATCGCACCGAAACGGTGGGCGTGGATGAGTCAATCACAATCGGACAGGATCAAAACCTATTGGTACACCGCAATCGCCAAACGAAAATAGAGAAAGATGATATTTTAAATATCGGTAATCATTTAAGTTTAGATGTGTATGCGAATCAATCCGTTAAAAATGGGCGGGATCATTTGACTGAAGTGACACAAAATCTTTTAATTAATGTCGGCAAAAACCTGAAACAACATAGCCAAAAAGTTCAAATTACCGGTTCGAAGAATATTAAAATGCTGGGTAAAGCCGGCACAATGCTTATTGACGGAGCAGGGATCACGTTGAAAGGGAAAGTGACAATTAAAGGCAATTTAGCGATTACCGGCGGCAGCCCTGAAGCGCCTAAAGTAATTAGCTTATCGGCTAATGATGGGCAAGAAATTTGTGAAGTGTGCGAAGCGATGAAAAATAAAAGCTAAAGGTATGTCGCATGAATGAACTAAACATTTGGGTCAATCACTATCATTATTCGTCGGCGGATTTGCCGAATGTCGTATCGACGGGCTATATCGCCTGTCGTGCGGAGAGTGCGGAGACGTATTATCAACAGGTAGCGGCGTATTGTAAAGCACAAGGTCTCGAGGCTTATGCGCAATTAGCGCCGTTGCCGATTCTGACGTGGTTCGAACGTCACGGATTTTCGTCGCAATTATTGTATTTGGCAAAAACCTTATCGGCGCAAAATCCGGTAGGGCTATTAAGTGACGGCGAACCAAAGGCTGATTCTTCGCCGCCGTTGCAACCCTATCTCACACAAAGCGAGACCGATTTTGAACCGTTTCTCGATATTTTTTCCGACGACGCGCTGCCGCATCCGGTAAGGCACGGCTTCTTCGCCCACTGCACCGGGTTGGACGAATGGCATAAGTGGACGGATTTAAGCGGAGCGGAACAGGGGGAAACACATTATTATGCGGTAGCGGATTGTGCGAAAGTGGTGGGGTTATCCGACCGTCTGGAACAAGTGGGAAGGACGGCGAATCTTTATAGCGGTGCGGTGGGAGCAAGCCTTGAAGAGAACGCGCCGTATCTGCTTGAATTCGACCCCAAACGTCTTGCCTGTGTAGATATGTTGCAAACCTTATTTCGCGACATGGACAGCGAAGTGCTGAGCTATTGGCAGGCAAACCCCATGATTTTTATCCGAAGCCGGGCGGATTTTGACAGTGTTTATCGCCATTTAAAAAAGTTTACCCATTTGCAAGAGCCGGAAACGAAGAAATGGTATTTTTTCCGTTTTTACGACCCGCAGGTGTTAAACGGCTATTTACCGCTGCTGACGAATCATCCGGCACATCTGGCGGCATTGTTCGGGGTGAAAAATGGCGAACAAATGATAGAGGCATTCGGCGTACGGATAGATAAACGGTTTATCACATTCGGGCTTGAAGCGTTACCGGAAGATATTGTACCGGCACGCATTGAATTCGGTGAAATCGAGCAGAATGCCATAAGAAGTATAATCACCGAAAAATTTAGACGAAAATTGACCGCACTTTATGTGAATAGCCATCCCGATCGTTTCCGCACATTAAAGGATAAACATATAACGGCTTTTGTGGAGCATGTTTATCAGTCTGCCCTTGCTTATAAAATCACCCGTCCCGAAGAAATCGGCTATTTCGGACACTTAATGCTTTATTTAGGCGCTTATTGGCATGAAGATCCGATATATCATTTTTTAAATCAACATCTTCATGAAGATACCGATATTGCCGATCGCAGAATGGATAACATTGCACATAAATTTACTCAAACTGCACCTAAAATATTCGGTAACGGGTTTGAAAATAATATAAAAATGGCTAAGGATATTGCGGATTGGTATCAATTGCAGAGCAAAGAGAGTTTATCGCCGACAGCAGTAATGCATTATCTTGCGAAAGTATCGCAGCCTTATTTTGGCGATTACGTGAAACAGCCGGAATATCTTGAACATATCCGGCAATCATTACAATATGCCTCGAAAAAACACGGCATAAAAACCGATTATGAACAGGCAATCTGGTTGTTGATGAGCTTAACGTTAGGGATCGGTTTTTATCATGATCCGCTTATGCCATGGGCGGGCGATATTCTTAACAGTCATCAGGATTCAACGGAAAAAATGGATGAATTGATTGGCATGTTACAAAAACGGACCAATAAAATGTTATCAGCCGCCTTTTCGGCGAAGGGAGAAACGCATGTATAAAATATCGGAAGAAGCGAAAAAAGGTATGCACGCGACACCGGAACAGCTGGGTGAAAAATTAACGGGTTTGCCGGAGGATATAACCCGCTGTAGTCGCGACTGTCCGTTTAATGTGTCTATTCGGTTGAAGAAAAGCACATTAACCCCATTGGCATTATCGGCATTTAATATTGAGGCTTGGGAAACCTGGTGGAATGATGATAACGACAAAGCGCCTTATCAGCCGATAGAGGGCGAAAAAGGCGAAGAAAAAATAAAAATTGAAATCACCGTGCAGCAACGGTCGGTGGAAAGGCTCTATGTAGAAATGCTGACAATCTCAGCCGACACGCCGAAAAGCGGAAAAGTATTAAAGCGTTGGCAGTTGTCGAAGTCGGGAGACAGACATTTGTCGGAAGGCAGCGGAGCGGTCGATATAGGGATTTATGAATGGGAATGGGACGGCTATATAGACGATAAGCTGGACACGAAATTACTAAAAGACGAAACGACCTATATTCGAGCAGTGGGTACAATCGGGAAGGCTTTTCGGGACGATGCGGTGCAGATACTGGCACAGCCGTTTAAAGAATGTGCGGAACCGGTGGATTGGGTGGATGTTGTGGTGGATAGAAAAGCCCATAAGGTCGATGTAGAATGGCGGGTAAAATTTGATGACGGGCATATATCGGATAAGCCGAGATCTTCCGATATTCCTAGTTATAGACAACTAATAGATTGGGCTATTGATGGGATTAAGTATCATTGGAATAGATCCGAAAATATTTTGATTAATAATATCGACTATAAAGTAATTATCAACCCCAAGGAAGCAGAAACAAAATCAGCACCATCATTAACTTTGCAAGTTGAAACATGGTATTTATTTTCTCCCTCTCGCTCGGTAAATGCTTCATGTGTTTGTGGAATTATAGGGGGGATAGCAGGGAATATAGGCAATGGGAATGCCGGTTTTTTAGGGCTCGATGCAACTAAGGTTTGGTATTTACAGAAATATTTTCAACAGCTCTACATATCATCACCTGCTCGAGCGGAAAGTGCTGCTAGAGATAATTTTAAAATGACTGCCGCACATGAGGCAGGTCATCCTGTTTTGGCAAGCTATGCCTATCAAAGTACGGGGCTAAATAATTATTCTTGGGTACATAAAGGAAGTTCAAAAGGGATTGGTAGTTTTTATAGTCTTCCGGATGACGGGGAAAAAGGATATGAAGAAGAACCTTTAATTGAAGCTGATTTAATGAAATATTATAATCAGAATAAATATAGTGTAGCGATACCTTATAAAATGTATTCTGCTAGTGAACATGATATAAAAAGCTTAGTATGGCTTTCTAGGTTAACTTTCGGAGAATAATATGAAATTTACTATATTATTAGTTGGAATTGCTTATTTGATAGGATGTTTACCTATTGAGCCGGCTCCAAAAGGAGTTATTAATATATATAATTTTTGTTCATCCCCAATTGAGTTAAGAAATGTGAATGTTTCAGATGATTTTTATATGAATAGGAGAGGTATAATTATTGATGTAAATAGTGTTGAATTTGGTATCTTTCATTCTAATGGAAATATTGTTTTAGATAATTTCAATAATTATTTTGTAGAAAATGGTATAAAAAAGCATTTTAAAATTGATAAGTATAGTAATGAGATAATTAATTTCATAGCCTGCTCCGAAAATGCCAAACCGACAGGTGACGGAAATTGGATTAGAGCTAAGTAAGACTAAAAGTGCGGTCAAATTTTGCGAAGTTTTGCTAGAAAACTTTTGAAAAATTGACCGCACTTTTTTGTATTCAGACGACAAAATAGAATTAACTTTTAAGTTACAAGCGGTTGGGGTTGGCTTAAATATTGCAAAAATTCGGCGTAACCGTTTATAGAAAAGCCCATAAGGTCGATGTAGAATGGCGGGTAAAATTTGATGACGGCGGCGTATCGGGCAGTGCGAATACGGATACGCCGAGTTATGAAGAGTTGGTACAGCTTGCATTAACGGGCATTGAAAAGCATTGGAATATTCCGGATGAAATCAGCACGGCGAAAGGAAATTATCGGGTAAATATAAAACCGGTTCTATCGGAAACGCATGCGGCACCGTCGTTGACGTTGCAGGTTGAAGTAAATAAATCATTTAATCGCTCGGTTAATGCTTCATGTGTTTGTGGTTTTGTTGGGCGAGTTGCAGGAAGTATCGGGAAAAATAGTTCGGGATTGCTTGATACAAGTAGAGCTTGGTATCTTCAAGGCTTTTTCGAGAATAGAAAGTATCCTATATATTATATAAAGAATCATTTTATGATGACTGTTGCCCATGAATCGGGTCATGTTGTGTTGGCTAGTTATGCTTATAAAAGTATAGGATTAAACAATTATTCTTGGGTACATAAAGGGAGTTCTAAAGGTGTCGGTTTTAATGTATTTAATGCTTATAGTATACCTAAATCAGGAGAGAAAGGGCATGAGTCAATGCCTTTGCTTTCAGCTGATTTAATGAAGTATTATAACGATCAAATTGATCCGCCGGATTACTATGCTGTTGAATATGATATTAAGAGTTTAATATGGCTTTCTCAGTTAATTGTAGGTAAATAATAATGAAATATTTGCTAATAATCTTATTCTTATCTTTGTCTGCTTGCTTACCTTTTGAACCAATTATGGGAACAAGCGTAATTTATAATTTCTGTGAATATCCGATTGAAGTGAGAAATGAGAAGTTTCCAGATAAAGAATATGAAGAAAATAAAAATTATCGTAGAAAAATTATCAATTCAAACGATGCTATATATGGTACTTTTATTGTGCAAGATAATCTATTAGATGAACAAATAAAAAACGCTAAAATGAAATATTTTCTTAAAAACGGTAGTAAAATGAAGACAAGATTTTATTTTGAAATATATAGTAAAGATAAACAGAATTTAGTTGCCTGCCCCGAAAACGCCAAACCGACAGGTGACGGAAATTGGATTAGAGCTAAGTAAGACTAAAAGTGTGGTTGAATTTTGCGAAGTTTTGTAGGAAAACTTTTGAAAAATTGACCGCACTTTTTGTATTTAGACGACAAGATAGAATGAATTTTTATGTTACAAGCGGTCGGATTTAGCTTGAGTTTTGCAAAATTTCGGCATAATTGTTTAAAGAATAAGACGAATTGACGGCAGCTCATGAATCCGGACATCCTGTTTTAGCGAGTTATGCCTATAAAAGTACAGGATTGAATAATTATTCTTGGGTACATAAAGGCAGTGCTAAGGGATTTAGTATTTCTGGTGGTCACAAGACTGCCAGTGCAGGAGAAAAAGGATATGAGATAATAAAAGGTGACCTAATGAAATATTATCCAGAATATGATTTTGATTTTTCTAAAATTAAATCTGTTGAGTATGATATAAAAAGTTTAATTTGGCTTTCTAGAGTAGAAATAGGAGAATGAAATGTTGCGTAATGTATTGATATGTTTGGTGTTTTTTATGTCATCGTGTTTGCCATTAGAACCATCGAAAGGAGGAGTTACATATTATAATTACTGTAATACCGAAGTTGTAGTAGGTTGGGATGATAATACATTTGATAACTTCTCTTTAAAGCCTAATCAAGCTGAAAATCGTTTTTTTACATATAATGATGAGGTGAAAGTGGCTTTTGAAAAACGATATTTTATTAAAAACGGATTAAAAAATAGATTTCATATTGAACAATATTTAGAAGCTAGATATAACCTTATCGCTTGCCCCGAAAATGCCAAACCGACAGGTGACGGAAATTGGATTAGAGCTAAGTAAGACTAAAAGTGCGTTTGAATTTTGCGAAGTTTTGTAGGAAAACTTTTGAAAAATTGACCGTACTTTTTGTATTTAGACGACAAAATATATCGGGTACATATAAAACCGATTCTATCGGAAACGCATGCGGCACCGTCGTTGACGTTGCAGGTGGAGATGGGAATTTCATATAATCGTTCGGTTAATGCTTCATGTGCATGTGGAACATTGGCAAAATTGGGACGGGGATTGGGTAATTTGTTTTCTGATGTTACACGAGTTTGGTATTTGCAGGGGTATTATGAATATAGAGGTTTTTATAAAGAATATATTATTAATGATTTCAAGATGACCACTGCTCACGAGTTAGGACATGCAATATTATCCAGCTATGCCTATAAAAGCAAAGGATTAGATAACTATTCTTGGGTGCATAAAGGAAGTTCTAAAGGTGTTGGTAATGGTTATTCATTGCCTAAAGTTGGTGAAAAAGGGTATGAACTTTATCTTGGGCAAGAAGCTGATTTAATGAAATATTACAATTATCCAGCTGGACAAGGTTATGAACCACTAAATTTTAGAGCGATTGAATATGACAGAAAAAGTCTTATTTGGCTGTCTAAATTAACATTAGGAGAAATAATATAGTGAAATTTATTACAATTACATTTATTACTTTTTTTATATTAGGATGCTTACCTTTTGAGCCAGCACCTTCAGGAGTTTTTGTTACTTATAATTTCTGTACTCATCCAATAGAATTAAAAAATGATGATGTATTAGAGTCTCCCGATAAGAATAAAAAAAGCTCTATTATAAATATTAATCATAATAAAGTTAATTTATCTTTTTCTAGTGAGGAACTTAATAAACAAATAGAGAAAGTGTATTTTATTGAAGAGGGAATGAAAAAATATTTTTTTGTAGATATATATAAAGAAGATAGAGTTAACCTAATAGATTGCCCAGAAAACGCCAAATCGACAGGTGACGGAAATTGGATTAGAGCTAAGTAAGACTAAAAGTGCGGTTGAATTTTGCGAAGTTTTGCGGGAAAACTTTTGAAATATTGACCGCACTTTTTTGTATTCAGATGACAAAATAGAATTAACTTTTAAGTTACAAGCGGTTGGATTTGGCTTAAATTTTGCAAAATTCCGGCGTAACCGTTTATAGAAAAGCCCATCCGGCGGTGTATCAGGCAGTGCGAATACGGATACGCCGAGTTATGAAGAGTTGGTACAGTTTGCATTAACGGGCATTGAAAAGCATTGGAATATTCCGGATGAAATTAGCACGGAGAAAGGAAATTATCGGGTATATATAAAACCGGTTCTATCGGAAACGCATGCGGCACCGTCGTTGACATTGCAGGTACAAATGAAAAACTCTGCTGATCGTTCAGTGAATGCTTCTTGTGTTTGTGGTTTTGTTGGGCGAGTTGCAGGAAATATTGGAAGAAATAGTTCAGGATTGCTTGATACAACTAGAGTGTGGTATTTGCAGGGATATTTAGGATTTAGAGCGAAGGATTATTTTATAATGACAGCGGCACATGAAGCAGGTCATTCAGTATTAGCTTCCTATGCTTATAAAAGTACCGGCGCGAATAATTATTCTTGGGTACATAAGGGGAGTTCTAAAGGTCTTTTAAGCGGTTATGCCATTCCAGAAGTAGGTGAAAAGGGGTATGAAAAGGAGCCTTTTATTTCCGCAGACTTAATGAAATATTATAGCCCTGATTATAGAATTGAAATACAAATGTATTCTAGTTCAGAATATGACATAAAGAGTTTATTATGGTTGTCTCGACTAACTGTAGGAGAGTATTGATGAATAAACTATTTTTCTTTAGTTTTTTTATTTTATTATCATCATGTAATTTTATATTCCCTATGTCATATGATCCTGCACACGGAGGCGCTTTTTTTTATAATTTTTGTGAAAAGGATATTGAATGGAGAAATGAGAGATTTTCAGATAAAGAATATGAAAATAACAAAAAATATCGTAAGAAGATTATTAAATCTGGAGAATCTTTGTTTGCTATATTTACTATGTCTGAACAATCATATGAAGAAAGAAAGGAAAGTGCGAAAAAGGAATATTTTATAGAAGAAGGAAGTGATATAAAAAAATATTTTCTCTTCGATATGCCGTTTAAAGAAGGTAGAGAAAATTTCATTGCCTGCCCCGAAAATGCCAAACCAACAGGTGACGGAAATTGGATTCGAGCTAAGTAAGACTAAAAGTGCGGTCAAATTTTGCGAAGTTTTGTAGGAAAATTTTTGAAAAATTGACCGCACTTTTTTGTTTTTAGACGATAAAATAGAATGAATTTTTATGTTACAACCGATCGGATTTAGCTTGAGTTTTGCAAAATTTCGGCATAATTGTTTAAAGAATAAGACGAGTTGACGGCAGCCCATGAATCCGGACATCCTGTTTTAGCGAGTTATGCCTATAAAAGTACAGGGTTGAATAATTATTCTTGGGTACACAAAGGTAGTTCTAAAGGGATTTCTAATTTTTATACGCCCCCTAAAATTGGAGAAAAGGGATATGAAGAGAGACCTAAATTATATGCTGATTTGATGAAATATTATGAGCATGAAATTAACCCATTAAAGTATTATGCGCTCGAATATGATGTGAAAAGTTTAGTATGGCTCTCACGATTAACTATGGGAGATTAGTATGAAGTATTTGTTAATAACGCTATTATCTTGCCTGTTAACAGTTGCATGTTTACCTTTTGAGCCTGTAATGGGTGGGGGAGTATTTTATAATTTTTGTAAATATTCTATTGAGTGGAGACATGATGATATTTCTGATGAAGATTACGAAAAGAACAGAAGTTTTGGGGATAGTATTAAACCTGATGAAACAATTTATACGATGTCTCCTGTACAGAGTAACTTAGAAGAAAGAAAAAGAATTGTTCAAAAAAACTATTTTGTTGAGAAAGGAAACAAAACTAAAAGACGTTTTTATATTGATATGTATGGAGAAGGAAGAACAAACTTTATAGCCTGCCCAGAAAACGCTAAACCAACAGGTGACGGAAATTGGATTAGAGTTAAGTAAGACTAAAAGTACGGTCATATTTTGCGAAGTTTTACAGAAAAACTTTTGAAATATTGACCGCACTTTTTTGTATTCAGACGACAAAATATATCGGGTACATATAAAACCGATTCTATCAGAAACGCATGCGGCACTGTCGTTGACGTTGCAGGTACAAATGAAAAACTCTGCTGATCGTTCAGTGAATGCTTCTTGTGTTTGTGGTTTTGTTGGGCGAGTTGCGGGAAATATTGGAAGAAATAGTTCGGGATTGCTTGATACAACTAGAGCTTGGTATCTTCAAGGCCTTTTCGAGAATAGAAAATATCCTATATATTATATAAAGAATCATTTTATGATGACTGTTGCCCATGAATCGGGTCATGCTGTGTTGGCAAGTTATGCTTATAAAAGTATAGGATTAAACAATTATTCTTGGGTACATAAAGGGAGTTCTAAAGGTGTCGGTTTTAATGTATTTAATGCTTATAGTATACCTAAATCAGGAGAGAAAGGGCATGAGTCAATGCCTTTGCTTTCAGCTGATTTAATGAAGTATTATAACGATCAAATTGATCCGCCAGATTACTATGCTGTTGAATATGATATTAAGAGTTTAATATGGCTTTCTCAGTTAATTGTAGGTAAATAATAATGAAATATTTGCTAATAATCTTATTCTTATCTTTGTCTGCTTGCTTACCTTTTGAACCAATTATGGGAACAAGCGTAATTTATAATTTCTGTGAATATCCGATCGAAGTGAGAAATGAGAAGTTTCCAGATAAAGAATATGAAGAAAATAAAAATTATCGTAGAAAAATTATCAATTCAAACGATGCTATATATGGTACTTTTATTGTGCAAGATAATCTATTAGATGAACAAATAAAAAACGCTAAAATGAAATATTTTCTTAAAAAAGGTAGTAAAATGAAGACAAGATTTTATTTTGAAATATATAGTAAAGATAAACAGAATTTAGTTGCCTGCCCAGAAAATGCCAAACCGACAGGTGACGGAAATTGGATTAGAGCTAAGTAAGACTAAAAGTGCGGTTGAATTTTGCGAAGTTTTGTAGGAAAACTTTTGAAAAATTGACCGCACTTTTTAAATAAAGTGTTCTGAAAATTATATAGAATAATTTTATGCTGACGGCAGCCCATGAATCCGGACATCCTATTTTAGCGAGTTATAGCTATAAAAGTACAGGATTGAATAATTATTCTTGGGTACATAAAGGTAGTTCTAAGGGGATAGCTAATCGTTATTTAACGCCGGAACCAATGGAAAAAGGTTATGAGAAAGAGCCTATTCCTTTGGCTGATTTAATGAAGTATTACAAATTTTTCATCGAACCATCAATAACTTATGTTGTTGAATATGATGTAAAAAGTTTGCTTTGGATCTCTCAATTAAAAATAGGTGATTAAGTTGAAATATATTTTGATAGTTTTGTCAGGAATGTTATTGTCATGCATACCACTAGCATTTGAGCCAGAAATGACACATGCTGTTTTTTATAATTTTTGTGAATATTCTATTGAATTGAGAAGTAATAATGTTTCAGAATGGGAATATGAACATATTGAAAAGAAATATAGAAAAATCATTGAACCTAAGAGTTCTAGATTTGCGAGTGCTGTTGCTTCGGATGATTCTGAAACAGAGAATGCGAGAAATAATCAATATTTTGTGAAAGAAGGGGATAATATGAAAAAATATTTTTATATTGATAAATATGCTAGACAACGAACTAACTTTATAGCCTGCCCCGAAAATGCCAAACCGACAGGTGATGGAAATTGGATTCGAGCTAAGTAAGACTAAAAGTGCGGTTGAATTTTGCGAAGTTTTGCGGGAAAACTTTTGAAAAAAGCGTTATCTAACTTTTCAATCGAACCTTATAACAGCAAATGAGTAATGATCGAAAAGAGCATATCGGTACACTTTCTTCACCGAACGGCATATTGTCGACCCAATCGGGCGGCAGCACACATCAATTAATGCAACTTCGTCAGGGATTTGTGTATATTTACACCTACAACAAACACCGACTGTTTTCCACGGATAAATCGGGAAAATGGCTGGTGTTTCGTTATATTACCCACACAGACGATATGAATAGCGCAAGTGAATTTGAACGGCCGAGCGGTGCGGAAACACATCAGGGGCAATATACTTTTTTGTTGTATAAATGGGGAGAGCAGGGCGCGAACGGCAAGTGGCAGGTAGGAAAGTTGGACGGAAAACATTATCCTTGTGTGGCGAATATCAGCACGTTCAGCTGTCCGTTTGTGGATAAGGATGCCGACAAGGTGGATATTGCCTATAGCGAATATGCGTGGTCATCGGAAATATTTGCGCGTTTGGAGAACGACAGTGAATTGAGACAGTCGATGATGACGACGGTGGAGGTGAACAAGTCGCAGGATACCCATCAGCGCCTGTTAGGCAGTTTGCCGTCGCATGTATTGGAATATGGCGATAAGGATGAAGAACTGCCGATTGTGACCCAGAGCTGGTACACACAACTGGCAACGCAATCCCGATTACCGAAGCAATCGTCCATGCTGCCTTATGAGAAGGCCCTGATGGTGGCATTGGAAGATGTCGTGGGGGAAATGCACGAGTTACAGAAAGTGATTTTCGATTTAACGGAAGCACAGAACGAATATTATGCCAAATACAGTTATCCGATAACCATAGGTAATATGATTGACCCGAAAATCGCCTATGATGTGCAGGGAAAAGCCTATCCGTTTAAGGCGGAGGAAAGGGTTATCGCACAAAAAGGCGTCCAAAGTGCGTTGATAAGCGAATTTAATAGCAAAATGACGGCATTGTTAAAAGAGCCGTTTGAGCGTTATGAAAAGCCGATAAATTTGTTGGTTAAACAACTTGTACAATTGGCAAATCAACGTTTTTCGTATAAACAATTTTTTACGATTGATAAGGATATAGTCGGTTATACCCCGAAAGAGGGCACGACGGACAGAGGTTACTACGTTTTTTGCCGCTTACAGGCGGATTTAACTTGCGGATTGGAATGTTCGTCGGAAGGGGTGAAGGTATTAGAAAGTTTATTTAGTGACAAATCGGTGCCTTCGGGCAATGCGCCGAGTGTTTTGGGATGGTTAAAAGAGCATAGTCAGAAAGTGACGGACGGAGTTTATGCCCTTGCGATGAAGGTGCCGCTGAGTCAGCGGGCGAAGGTGTTAGAGGGGTATTTTCAGGGGATGGAATCGATTTATACGTTTGCAGGGCGGACTATATCGAATGTTTGGGCAAAGAGTGAGCCAAAAGCAATAGAGAACTACTTAAAAATTTATGGTGCAGAACGGATTTTAAACAATCCGGAATATGCGTTTGCAGAACTGGCGGAAAATCTTGTCCAAGAAGCTCGCGATCAGTTATATAAATATCGTCAAAACAGTGGAAAGATAACCAAAAAGGAAATTAATCGTTATCTTAGTCAAGTGAAACGTGATTTAAAAGCACAAGGGAAAATCAGTGCAAATGAGATTAATGAGCTGAATGAGGTATTGGCACGAAATGAACGTTTTTATGGTTTTTCCGGTGTATTAGCTATTTATGCAGGGATAGTTTCATTGAGTAATGACGTAAGTATTCAACGAAAGCTGATACATACGCCGGCGGGAAAATTAGCAATGGATCCTATAATGTTAAAAACCACGGCGATACTGGATATATCAATTGGTTCGGCAGATACAGCATATGCCTTGGGAATAATAAATAAACCGAATGAAATGGTGGCGGTTAGTGGTGTTCGTAATTTTAGTGGAGCTATGCGAGCAGGATTGATAAATTTACGGGCAATTACTTATTCTTTCGCTTCGATAATAGGCGGGTTATTAACAGCTGTTATTGCCTTCGGTGGGCTGAGTGAAGCAATAAAAAATGAAGATAATGTGTCTATGACGGCTAATGGAGCGATACTGGGGGCTTCGGGTGTCATTGCATTAAGCGGGATATTCCAAATATTTGCTATTGACGGCACATTATCTGCCGCGTTAGGTGTGGCAAGTCCGTATGCATTCGTGATTATCTTATTAGCAACTGCGGCTATTGCGTTATGGGGAGATACTCCGGCAGAGACTTGGGTGAAAAAAGGATTTTGGGGAAAATCATTTAATTATTTATATTGGGATAACAAAGAAAGAGATAAGATCGATAAACAGATAAAACGAGCTCAAATATTAGCTAATGAACAAGTGGCGAAAGACGCCCAACTTCATCTTGAGCGCGCGGAATTAATCGCAACGGGACAAGTTGACGCAGTATTTAGTACGGCATTGACAATGAATGAGAACATTGAAGATTATTTATTAATCAGTCAAGGTTTTGAAAAAGAACTGTACGAATATGATATTCAATCGGGATTACAGGTGACTGAAATTGGTAAAGGTTATTACCGTATCAGCTGTGCTGAATTTAGATACAGCCCGCCGACAACTTCTAACTTAATCATTAATGTCTATCAATGGGGCTCGGCACAAGCGAAAGCGATTAGTCAGTTCTATCATACTCCGGCGACAAAAGAAGTGACGTTTTCCCTTAATGAAAACCGTATCAATGTTGATGATGTAAGAGTAGCGGTCATATTTACAGATAAAGAGGGAGAAGTGTTTAAAGGTTATTACGAGACTAAACAATTTAAACAACGCACATCGGAGCTGCTAGAAAAAAATAAAGCATTAATAGAAAAATGGACCGCGGAAAATGGCGAATTAATCGACTAAGGGGCAATAATGGCGGAAACGAAACTGAATAAAAAAGAACAACGCTTAATGCGTCGTTGGTTTAGAAAAACAGGTGAGAATACGATTGAGCTTAAGGAAAAACGATGGGGAGGAATAAAAATTATATTAGGAATAATCCTTTTAATAGGGATTTATTATAATTTTATAGATCCGCGTTATAAAGATGATACTTGGCGATATATCAAAATAACTTATCAACCGGATAAATGGGCTGAAGAACAATTTGAAGAAGAGGTATCCGAGACAGATCCTAATTTGACTAGATGGGGAGAAACAAAAGAAGAGTTTATTTCAGAGAGAAAAGAGTTTAGACTCGAAAGGGGGGGGGGTTATTTGGTATATTTATATTTTTACTGGTGTCTATATTCTTTTTATTCTTTATTGCCTTTGGCCCACCAAACGCCGTGTACGATTTGACCGAAAACGGGGAATTATTTACACCTATGTAAATAACAAGTTTTACCTGACGGAAGTGAATAAATTAATGCGCCCGTTTCCGGAATATATTGTTAATTCGGGTTCATTAATTGGCTTTTGGGTACATCCTTATACTTATACATTTCCGATAGGTTTTTTTCGGCAGAATTCTCAAATGATTGTATCGGATTATACGATGTGGTTGCCGATGCTCGGTAGAGCATTTCTTTTCAAATACGATATGTATAAAAAAAGTTCGTCGATTTTGTTAAAACAATATTTAGTGGATTTTATGAATCCCGAAACACAGCCGGAGCGGATAGCAAGCATGATGCAGGCGTTAGAGAGCAAACCAAGTATTTTGGAATATCTGGAACGGTTTTTATTCGGTTGGATAGACGGCGGTTTATTTTGCAGGAAATTACCGAAAGACAGCCGATTAGAAGTGGAAATTGAAAAATATTTCGCCGAAGAAGCCCCTAAAATTAAGGCACTACCGTCTTGTCGAATGTCAATGAGATTTAATGAAAAACTGACTTGGAAAACGGGTTATTTTATTATTGAGAGTGTTGAAGATAATATTAAAGCCGGATTTGATAAAGTACCGTGTCCGAATTTATATGAATATCCTGAGAATTCATTACATTTTAATAGCCAACTCTACGGCTGGGGCAATGAAAAAGAAATGGAAAGAGTGCCTTCCCAAAAGCCAAGGTTTAAAGCGCGAAAAAAGAAACGCATGAAATAGCGTATTAGTCAAAAGTGCGGTTAAATTTCGCGAAGTTTTACGGGAAAACTTTTGAAATATTGACCGCACTTTTTGTATTTAGCCGATAAAAAGGCGGATACCCGGTCCGGCATTGACAATGAATAAGGAAATTGCAGATTATTTATTAATCAGTCGCGGTTTTGAAAAGGAGCTGTACGAATACAACATCCAATTGGGATTACAGGTGACGGAAATCAGCAAAGGTTACTATCGTATCAGTTGCGCCGAATTTAGATATAGCCCACCGACAACCGCTAATTTAACGATTAATGTCTATCAATGGGGCTCGGCACAAGAGAAAGTGATTAGTAAGTTCTATCATACCCCGGCGGCAAAAGAAGTCACCTTCTATCTTAATGAAAACCGTATCAATGTCGATGACGTGAGATTGGTAGTCAGATTTACGGATAAAGAGGGAGAAACCTTTAAAGGCTATTATGAGACTAAACAATTTAAAGACCGCACATCGGAGCTGTTCGAAAAAAATAAAGCCGTAATAGAAAAATGGGTAGCGGAAAATGGCGAACTAATCGATTAAGGGGCAATAATGACGGAAGAAACAAAGCTGAATGCAAAAGAACAACGATTAATGCGTCGTTGGTTTAGAAAAACGGGTGAGAATACAATTGAGGTTAAAGAAAAACGCTGGGGAATACTCAAGCTTCTCTTTCTAGTATTTATTATGATTGGGATTTATTATGATTTTATTGATCCACGTTATAAAGATAATACATGGAACAATATTCAAATTACTTATCAACCGAATAAATGGATTGAAAATCAATTTAACGAGGTAGCTTCAACAGAAAATCCAAATACTACTAGATGGGGGCAAACAAAAGAAGAGTTTATTGCTTGGAAAAGAGAGCTTATAAATGAAAGGGGGGGGATTTTTATTTGGCATATTTATATTCTCACCGGAACAAATATTCTTTTTGTTCTTTTTTGTATTTGGCCTACCAAACGCCGCGTACGCTTTGACCGAAAACGGGGGATTATTTACACCTATGTAAATAACAAGTTTCATCTGACGGAAGTGAAGAAATTAATGCGCCCGTTTCCGGAATATTTTGCCTTTATAGGAATCGGAGTCTTTTTTTGGGTGCATCCTTATCAACAGGCGAAATATTTTGCCAATGCCCGACGGGGCTCTCAAATGATAGTGTCGGATTATACCATGTGGTTACCAATGATTTTTATGTGGATACCGGGAGTGTATCAAAAAAACAAAGGTGCAGTATTGAAACGTTTTTTAGTGGATTTTATGAACCCGAACACCCCGCCGGAGCGGATAGCAAGTATGATGGAAGCATTGTAAAGCCGCCCGGGTATTTTGGAATATCTGGAACGTTTTTTATTCGGTTGGATAGACGGCGGTTTATTTTGCAGGAAATTGCCGACAGACAGTCAATTGGAAGCGGAAATCGAAAATTATTTTGCCAAAGACGCCCCGCATATAAACGCCTTACCGTCGTTTAAAATGGGCACTCGCGAGGAAGGTTTAAGATTAAAATGTAAATTCAAGAACATGAAAATTATCTCGGTGGAAGAGAATGTTCAATGGGGTTACGGCATTATGCCTTGCCCGAACTTATACGAATATCCAATGCGTTCGTTACATATCAACCGATTTGGTCTCACGTGGGGCAATGGAAGAGAAATGGAAAGAACCCCCCAAAGCCAAAGTTTAAAGAACGGAAAAAGAAACTGGTGAAATAGCGTATTAGCCAAAAGTGCGGTTAAATTTTGCGGAGTTTTGCGGGAAAACTTTTGAAATATTGACCGCACTTTTGCCGACTTGAACGGAAAACATGAAAAGTGCGGTGGGTTTGAGCTGTACCCCAAAAGTTATGACTCAACGCCGGTAACCACTTTAAAGGTTCTTACTTCTTTCGGTTTCATTATAATTAAGCTGCCGGTATTTTTAGCTGCGAGATAGCCTTCCGGGCGGCAAGTAGCAGGTAGAACGAAAGCGCCTACCTGTTGATCTTCATTATACAAAATCCAACGCGTTGCATAATTAAAGTCTTTTGAGGAAAATTTTGTTAGATAAGTATGTCCGTCCGGTGAAATCATTCTATATTCTAAATTTTCCTGATATTGCTGTAAATTATCCATAAAGAACACAATTTCAGGATTATACATTTGATCATTGCTTAATGAATCTAACGTGTATTGACCTTGTTTGATTTGTTCGTTAAAAGCGAGCCATTCAGGGGTCGGTTTAACATGTGCCGGAATCGTTTCCCGCAAATGAATGGCTTGCGTAGGAATATTTTGAGCGAAGGTCGCACCATGTTCATAGCAGTAATTCATATGACACATATATTGCAATGGCATATCTACATTAGCTAAATTAGTTACTTTCATTTGAATTTCAAATAATGAACTTTTTGCTTTTAAAGTTAATTCCGGTTCTGCAAGATAATGATCGCCAAATCCTTTGATATATTCAACACGACCGCCTATGCCTAATAAGCCTTCACTAACGACTAGCCAGGCGTTGTCCATTATTGCACAAGGCATTTCACCGTGTAATGGGTGATCATCTTCAGGGCTTGGGCAACCGTTACGGATTAAGCCCGAATGGAACGCAAAGCAACCATAGGTATCAACGATGGTTGTTCCCCATTTAGGTTCGCTAAACATATTTTTCATTTTTAGGTTTTTACCGCAGAATTCGGCATCCCAAATGATTTGCCCGTAAAATGGCAGTACTGTGACAAAACCTTTACTGTTTTCTAATTTAATTGCTTCAATACCTGACGGGTATTTAAACGCAGTCGCTTTGAATTCTGAATTTTCAAATAAAATATATTCTTTTTCAGTAAATAATGCTTTTTTTAAATGAATATAACTTTTCATTTTTAGCTCCTTATTTATGTGTTTTGTATTTGTCAAAGAAATAATATCCTACATAAGCAAAGCAGAATAGCGGTACAATGAATGCAGTTTGTAATGAACCGATTGTGTCGGATACATAACCGTGGATTGCCGGCACAACCGCAGCCCCGATAATAGACATAACCACAACAGCACCTGCAACTTCACGGTGTTCTTGTTCAACGGTATCTAATACTGATGCGTAAATTGTCGCCCAGCAAGGGCCAAATAGCACACTGGCAAAAATAGCGGCATAAACGGCGGAGAAATCATGCACGAAAGCGGTATAAGCCAGAGTAAATACACCTAAGATAGAATAAACAAATAATACAAGATCGGATTTAAATTTTGTCATTAAGAAATTAGCAACAAATTTTCCGATAAAAAAGCCGATAAAGCTGTACACCATGAAATTAGAGGCATCACGTTCATTCATTTCACTTAAATTTAATGCTAAACGGATGGTAAATGACCATACAGCAACTTGCATACCTACATATAAGAATTGAGCTACAATCCCTTTTTTGAATGCGGTATTTTTAGCGAGATATTTCAGTGTATCAACAAAATGCACATCTTTATGTTCGGTCGAATCATTAACCGATTTACATTTCGGGAACGGTGTGATTAAGAACAGAAGCGTTACGGCTATTAATACAAAAATCAGATATTTGTAAGGTTGTAATGTATGTTCCAAGGTCGCCAATTTGAAAGCGTGTAGTTGATCCGGCGTCATGGTGGCGATTTGTTCGTGTAAACTCGCACCCTCTTGGAAAATTAAATATTTACCAAGCAATATACCGGCAATAGCCCCCACCGGATAGAATGTTTGACTGATATTTAAACGCAATGTCGCGTAATCTTTATGACCAATCATTGAACTGTAAGTATTTGCCGAAGTTTCAAGAAAACTTAATCCGATCGCAATAGAGAAAATCGCCGCAAGGAACATGGTATAAGTTGCCATATGAGAGGCCGGATAGAACATTGAACATCCGATAATATATAACGTCAAACCAACTAAAATTGCAATTTTATAACTGGTTTTTTTGATGACCAATGAAGCCGGGATTGCGATAAGGAAATACCCGCCATAGAACGCACTTTGTACTAATGCACTGGCAAAATCACTGAGTGTGAAGACACTTTTAAATTGTGTAATCAAAATATCATTTAAACTTGCCGCAGCTCCCCATAAAGGAAATAGACAAGATAATAGAATAAATTGAAATATCGGTGTTTTGTTTAAATAGCCGTCCGGCATTTGTTGAATGTTTTTCATGCTATTTCTCCTTAAATATATTGTTTTTTGAACTCATCAAATTGTGCTTTTGTCGGATAGGATGATTGAGTTCCTTGCCCCGTCACGCTATAAGCAGAAAATAATGAAGCCATTTTCATTGATTCAACAATATCTTGTGATTTTACGTAGTAATAGGCAAAGCAACCGATAAAGGCATCACCGGCTCCGCTGGTATCAACCGCATTAACTTTATAAGGATCAACATAAGTTACTTCCGAACCGTGCAACCAAACAGAACCTTTTTCGCCTAAAGTGACGATAAGATTTTTTAATCCTTTGGAAAGCAGGGTATTTGCTGCTGTGCGAATTTGTTCCATATTTTCCACAGGCAAACCGGTTAAAATTTCCAACTCGGTTTCATTCGGCATAAAGAAATCGCATTTACATGCATAATTAATATCCAGATCTTTACTGGCCGGTGCCGGATTGAGGATTACAGGAATGTTATTTTTATTAGCAAAATCAATTGCATAATAGACGGTTTCTAATGGTATCTCTAATTGCAAAATAAATAATTTGCAATTTTTTAACCGCTCTTTTGCATTATCAATATCATTTGGTTTCAGATGAGAGTTGGCTCCTTTAATAATTAGAATACGATTTTGTGATGATTTATCTACAAAAATAGGTGCGACCCCACTAGATACACCGGGGACTTTTTCTACATACTCCGTATTAACACCATATTGTTGAAAATTACGGATTGTATTATCTGCAAATGCATCATCGCCCACTTTGGTCATCATCATTACATTTGCACCTAATTTTGCTGCTGCAATAGCCTGATTCGCCCCTTTACCGCCGCAGCCCATTTGGAAGTTAGGTGCTTCGAGGGTTTCTCCCATTTTAGGCATATCATCAATATAAGTGATCAAATCCACCATATTTGATCCAATAACTGCAATTTCCATAACGCCTCCTTATTTTTTTTGAATGTTAAAATAGTAACAATTGGTGTGTTATTTATGATATTATAAATAAAATGTTAAAAAAGTGACATAGATCACAAATTTCAATATTTTTTTATGTATAATATAAAAAAGACAAAAACCAATAGGAGAAAATTCAAATGAAAGCAAATGAAATCGCTAAATATATTGATCACACTGCACTAACACCGGAAAAAACAGAGCAGGATATTCTCACTTTGTGTAATGAAGCTATGGAGAATCACTTTTATTCGGTGTGTATTAATCCTTGTCATATTCCTTTTGCGAAAAAAGTATTGCGGGATTCAAATGTTAAAATTTGCACAGTGATAGGCTTTCCTTTAGGGGCTAACACGACGGTTGTTAAAGTGTTTGAAACGGAAAATGCGATTGCTAATGGTGCGACGGAAGTGGATATGGTACTTAATGTCGGATGGATTAAATCAGGAAAATGGGAAGCGGTGCAAGATGACATTAAACAGGTTCTTAATGCCTGTAACGGTATACCGTTGAAAGTGATTTTAGAAAATTGTCTTTTAACAAAAGCAGAAATCGTCAAAGCTTGTGAAATTTGTCGGGATTTAAATGTGGCGTTTGTGAAAACATCTACTGGCTTTAGTAAAGGTGGAGCGACAGTAGAAGATGTGAAATTGATGCGTCAAACCGTGGGAGATAAGATTGGTGTTAAAGCCTCAGGCGGTGTGCGGGATACGCAAACTGCCGTAGCCATGATTGAAGCGGGTGCAACGCGTATCGGTGCCAGTGCGGGGATTGCAATTATTAAAGGATTAACGGATACTAACAGCCAATATTGATCTTGGAGATAATGTTGTGGATAGTAAAATTAATACCCGTATTCAAAAATTAGAGTTTCTATTGAAACAAATGGATAAATTGCATCTGCGAGATGCGGCAGAAATCCTGAATGTTTCTGAAATGACGATTAGGAGGGATTTAAATTCTACAACATCTTCGATTGTTTTGCTGGGGGGGTACATTGTACGAGATCCCCAGCTGCAAACATCAAATCAATATTTAATTACAGAGCAGCAAAATAAGAATATCGCAGAAAAAATGCAGGTGGGAAAAATTGCTTCCGCGTTAGTAGAAGATAATGATGTGATCTTTTTTGATTGCGGTTCAACTATTCCTTTTATTGCTTCTCAAATCCCAAATTCTATAAAATTCACCGCACTTTGTTGTTCTATCAACACCTTTATGGTTTTACAAGACAAACCAAACTGTCGTTTAATCTTGTGCGGAGGTGATTATTCAAGAGAAAATTCGTTTCTCACTCCGGTTCAAAATAACACCGAAATAGATATGATTTGCACCACAAAAGCCTTTATTTCTGCGGCCGGTGTTGACGTTAAGCAAGGCGTTACTTGTTTCAAATTGAATGAAACGCAAATCAAACTAAAAGCAATGGCGAAAACACAAAACCGTGTTTTAGTGTTTGATGATAGCAAGATTGGAAAAGTGCAACAGTCGTATGTCGGTGAATTAAATCAATTTGATCGGGTTATTTGCAATTTGCCTTTACCGCCGGAGTTTGGTGTTGTCGGGGATTAACTATATATTAATATTATGAATTTATACTAAAAGTGCGGTAACTTTCTCAGAAATTTACCGTACTTTTTATTTGTTTGTTAATCAAATTAAATATATTTTCTTTTATTTTGAAAGAAAATATATTTAATTTGTGATCTTTATCACAGATTTGTCTTTCAAAATATCATAATATAGGCGCCAATGATTCAATTTGGGATCAGAAATCTAAAATTCATCCTAAACAGAAAGAGGCGATTATGGAAATGATTACCCATGGTGCGGAATGGTTTATTGGGCTATTCCAAAAAGGTGGTGAAGTATTTGTTAGTATGGTGACAGGTATTTTACCGTTATTGATCTCACTTTTAGTTGTAATGAATGCGCTGATCAAGTTTATTGGTCAAGAACGTATTGAGCGTTTGGCACAACGTAGTGCCGGCAACCCGATTTCTCGCTACTTTATTTTACCGGTATTCGGTACTTTCGTATTCTGTAATCCGATGACCTTAAGTTTAGGTCGTTTCTTACCTGAATATTACAAACCAAGCTACTATGCAGCATCTTCTTATAGTTGTCACTCCATGAATGGTTTATTCCCGCATATCAATCCGGGTGAATTATTCGTGTATCTTGGCATTGCAAACGGTTTAACCACATTAGGTATTCCACTTGCGCCACTCGCAGTATCTTATTTATTGGTTGGTATGGTTACAAACTTCTTCCGGGGTTGGATTACCGACTTTACTACGGCGTTTTTTGAAAAACGTATGAATATCAAACTTGATCGTGAAGTTCACCTGTAACTCGGAAATTAAGAAGGAGAATAAGTTATGGCAAATGCAATTTATATTGAAAAAGGCAATGGCGGTTGGGGCGGTCCTTTAACTATTCCTGTGGTAGAAGGCAAAAAAGTGCTTTATATGACTGCGGGTACACGTCCTGCAATTGTGGATCAGTTAGTGAATTTAACCGGTTGGGAAGCTGTTGACGGGTTTAAAGAAGGTGAACCGTGCACTGAAGAAATCGGTGTTGTAATTATTGACTGCGGCGGTACGTTACGTTGTGGTTTATATCCTAAACGTCGCATCCCTACAATTAATATTCACGCTACCGGTAAATCAGGTCCGTTAGCGGAATTTATTGTAGAAGATATTTATGTTTCCGCAGTGAAAGAAAATAATATCAAACTGATAGATACAGATGACACAGTTCAAGCCTCAACGCCAGCATCAACTGTGGAAGCTAACAAGACAGACAAAGTGAAAGATTACGATTCATCTAAAAAAATTACTGAACAAAGCGATGGTTTATTGGCAAAAATCGGTATGGGGATGGGATCGATTGTTGCGGTATTTTTCCAAGCAGGCCGCGATACCATTGACACCGTATTAAAAACGATTTTACCGTTTATGGCTTTCGTTTCCGCATTAATCGGGATCATTATTGCTTCCGGTTTGGGGGATTGGATTGCTCACGGTTTAACACCGTTGGCAAACAGCCCAATCGGTTTGGTTACATTGGCATTAATCTGTTCATTTCCATTACTTTCACCGTTCTTAGGCCCCGGAGCCGTAATCGCTCAAGTAATAGGTGTATTAGTGGGTGTACAAATCGGCTTGGGTAATATTCCGCCGCACTTAGCATTACCGGCATTATTCGCTATCAACGCTCAAGCGGCTTGTGACTTTATTCCGGTGGGCTTATCAATGGCAGAGGCAAAACAAGATACTGTACGTGTAGGTGTGCCATCGGTGTTAGTAAGTCGTTTTTTAACCGGTGCACCCACTGTATTGGTGGCGTGGTTTGTATCCGGATTTATTTACTAGGGAGTTCAAAATGAAGGTGATTTATCAAACTCTAATCACAAAAGTCGGGGATTTTGCCAAAGATGCTTTGGGTGAAAATATGTTAATCACCTTCAAGCAAGGTGCTCCGGCAGATTTAGAGGATTATTGCTTTATCCATCAACACGGCGAATTAGTTACAGAGGTTGAAATTGGCGATATCGTTTCGTTTGGCAGTCAAGATTATAAAGTAACGTCAGTTGGTGGTGTAGCATCTTTCAATTTAAAAGAACTTGGTCATGTTACATTTCGATTTGATAGTGCAACTATTGCGGAATATCCGGGATGTATTCATTTAGCAGGTAACGTGCCAAGTGATATTGATGTGAATACAGAATTAAAAATTAGTCGATTATAGGAGTTATAAAATGAGTAGTAAAGTTGCTGTTGTGATTGGGGGCGGCCAAACTCTAGGTGCATTTTTAAGTGTCGGTTTGGCTGAAGCCGGTTATCAAGTCGCCGTAGCGGATTTAAATGGCGTAAATGCCGATCATATTGCAGCAGAAATTAATCAAAAGAGCGGTCAAAAAGCGAAAGGTTTTCAGGTGGATGCTACTGATGAACAAAGCGTTATTGAGCTTGCCCGGAATGTGGATAAAGCATTTGGTCGCTTGGATTTATTGGTTTATAGTGCCGGTGTTGCCAAAGCCGCACCCATTACACAATTTGCATTGAAAGATTTTGATTTTTCCGTAAAAGTGAATTTAACAGGCTATTTCCTATGTGCTCGCGAATTTGCGAAATTAATGGTACGTGACGGTATCAAAGGCCGTATTATCCAAATTAATTCCAAATCCGGTAAGGTGGGCAGTAAGCATAATTCCGGCTACAGTGCGGCAAAATTCGGTGGTGTAGGTTTAACACAATCTTTAGCTCTGGACTTGGCAGATAATGGCATTACGGTAAATTCGTTGATGTTAGGCAATTTATTGAAATCACCGATGTTCCAATCCTTAATTCCGCAATATGCGGAGAAATTGGGTATTCCGGCTGATCAAGTGGAACAAGTCTATATTGATAAAGTACCATTGAAGCGGGGCTGTGATTACCAAGACGTATTAAATGTGTTATTGTTCTATGCAAGTGAACAAGCTTCTTATTGTACCGGTCAATCCATTAATATTACCGGCGGTCAAGTAATGTTTTAATCATTAGGGCGAGAACTCGCCCTAAATTCATTTATTGAGGGAGATAATTATGGAACTCTATCTTGATACGGCAAATTTAAAGGATGTGGAACGTTTAGCCCGAATTTTACCTATCCAAGGGGTAACGACTAACCCTAGTATCGTAGCAAAAGAAAAAACCGAGATTTTTCAATGTCTATTGGAGCTACAACAAATTATCGGTAAAGATAAAACGTTATTTGCACAGACGTTATCACACAATGCCGATGAAATGATCGTAGAAGCGACCGCACTTTATGAGCGTGTGGAAAATCTTGTTGTGAAAGTGCCGGTTACTGCAGATGGTTTAATTGCGATTAGGGCATTAACTCAATTGGGTATTCCAACTTTAGGTACTGCGGTATATGGTGCGGGACAAGGTTTTCTTGCGGCACTTGCCGGTGCAAAATACATCGCACCTTATGTGAACCGTATTGATTCACAAAGCGGCGACGGTATTGTTGTTGTGCACGAGTTGCAAAGTTTGTTAACACAGCATAAACCGGATAGTAAAGTGTTAGCGGCGAGTTTCCGCACACCTCGCCAAGTATTAGATTGTATGCTTGCGGGGTGTCAGGCGATTACCGTAGGAACGGATGTATTAGAGCTATTTATCCAAGATCCGGCAGTGTTTGCTGCGATTGATAAGTTTGATCAGGATTGGCAGCAGGCTTTTGGTCGTAATGGCTTTTAATTAATAGGAATATTAAATTAAAATCTAACCTTTTTCTTTTAAATTATGAGATAATCCGAATGAATACGATTAATGCACTGATAGTTATTGCGGTTATCGCGTGGATTTTGCAAATCATTTTGGGATGGTGGCAAATTACTCGTTTTAACAAAGCATTTGAACAGTTATGTAAGCTCGGCAAGGTGGGCGTGGGTCGTACGGCGGGACGATTTAAACCTAAAGTTGTTATTGCGGTGGCTTTTGATAAAAATCAGCGTGTTACAGGTTCATTGTTAATGAAAGGCTATACCGTTTTTGCTCGACCGGAGCAGATCCCCGCATTGTTAGGGTTGCTGCACGGCGAGATTATACCGGCAGAACTATTTCCAAATAAACCGGCATATCAGGAAGCACTCGCACAAGCCATTCATTTGCAGTAGTTTATAGCAAAGAGATTAGGTTTTATGAAACCCAAAGAAAGACAATCAGCGATTCTAGATTATTTACAGCTTAACGGTAGAACACCTGTAGATGATCTTGCCTTCTATTTTAAAACTACGGGCACTACCATTCGTAAAGATTTAACTGCACTTGAAACCGAAGGTAAAGTGTTAAGAACTTATGGAAGTGTGGTGCTTGCATCAAATAATGATGAAGTGGAATTACCTATTATTAATAAAGCACATATCAATCTGGAGATTAAGAAAAAGATTGCTTATGAAGCCGCTAAATTATTAAAAGACGGTGATTCCGTTATTATGGATTCAGGTAGTACCGTACTACAAATGATCCCGTTTATGGCCGTCACCGATCTTACTATAATGACAAACAGCTTACCGATTACGAATGCTTTAGTTAATTCTAATAAAGACTATGAATTACTAATGACAGGCGGCACGTATCGTCCAAAATCAGGTTCTTACCACGGCATTTTGGCCGAATCTACCGTAGCTAAATTTTCTTTTGATAAATTGTTCATCGGGACTGATGGCTTTGATCTGGATTTAGGATTAACCACGTTTAATGAAGTACATGGCGTGAGTAAAGCAATGTGTAATGCGGCAGCTAAAATTATTGTGCTAACAGACTCATCAAAATTTAACCGTCGAAGTCCGAATGTAGTTTGCCCTATAGAAAAAATCAATACCCTAATTACAGATAGCGGTCTGGATAAAAAAATTTACCAAGCATTACTGGAAAAAGGGATTAATGTGATTTTAGCGGATTAACCACGATATCAATCTTATTTTAATGCAAAGTGCGGTAATTTTCTCAGAAATTTACCGCACTTTGCATTAAAATAGCGTAAACTAACCGCCACAGATACGACCACATTTATTGTGAAAGTCGTTATAATTCCGTAAACTCAAAAAGGAACAGATTATGCAGGAAAAAGCACGGATTTTGTTGTTAAATGGGCCGAACTTAAATATGTTGGGGATGCGCGAACCGAAGCATTACGGTTCGCTTTCTTTAGCGGTCATTGAAGCCAGAATGCAGGAATTGGCTTTTGAAAACGCGGTGGAGTTGAGTTGTTTTCAGGCAAACAGCGAAGAAAAACTGATTGAGCGGATTCATCAAAGTTTCGCTAAAATTGATTTTATTATTATCAATCCGGCTGCTTTTACCCACACCAGCGTGGCATTGCGTGATGCTTTGCTTGCAGTGTCGATTCCTTTTGTGGAAGTGCATTTATCAAACGTGCATAAACGCGAACCCTTTCGTCATCATTCTTACTTTAGTGATGTGGCGGAAGGGGTTATTTGCGGTTTGGGTGCTCAGGGATATGAATTCGCCTTTCATTATGCATTACAATTTTTAGCTAAAAAAAGCTGATTTTCGTAGATTTTGGTTAAATTTTTGAGAATTTTGTCGCCAAAATGCTAAAAATCAGGTAATCTTGGCAGCTGATACAAATTTCCTTATTTTTGACCGCACTTTTGAATGAATTTTATGTGGTAAAGTGCGGTCGGATTTATAATTTTATAGACAACAAACGGATCAAATTATGGATATTCGTAAAATCAAAAAACTTATCGAATTATTAGAAGAAGCGGGCATTATGGAACTGGAAATCACTGAAGGTGAAGAATCCGTTCGTATTAGCCGTGGGACACCGGCTCCGACAGCGATGCAATATAGTATTCCTGCGGCGGCGCCGGCGCCTGTGACAGCGGCTGCGATTGCTGCATCGGCACCGGTGGCTGTAGAACCTGCAGCAAGTGATGAAATCTCCGGTCATATCGTACGCTCCCCGATGGTAGGTACTTTCTATCGCAGCCCAAGTCCGGATGCCCCTTCATTTGTTGAAGTTGGTCAAACCGTTAAAGTCGGCGATGCACTTTGTATCGTGGAAGCAATGAAAATGATGAACCGTATTGAAGCGGACAAAGCGGGTGTGGTAAAAGCCATTTTGGTTGAAGACGGCACGCCGGTTGAATTTGACGAGAAATTAATCGTCATCGAATAAGTTGCTTTATCAGGTGGGCTTGCCCACCTATTTTTAATTAGGCAAAATCGCCTGGTCAAGTTTTCAATATACGAAATAAGAAAACGGAATAAAGAAAATGTTAGAAAAAGTTGTTATTGCCAACCGTGGCGAAATTGCATTGCGTATTTTACGCGCATGTAAAGAGCTTGGTATCAAAACCGTCGCGGTACATTCCACCGCAGATCGTGATTTAAAACACGTCTTATTGGCAGACGAAACCATTTGTATCGGTCCAGCTCCGTCAGTGAAAAGTTATTTAAATATTCCGGCGATCATTGCCGCTGCGGAAGTTACCGGTGCGGATGCAATCCACCCGGGATACGGTTTTTTATCTGAAAATGCGGATTTTGCCGAGCAGGTCGAGCGTTCCGGTTTTATTTTTATCGGTCCGACTGCAGATGTCATTCGCTTGATGGGTGATAAAGTATCCGCTATCAATGCAATGAAAAAAGCCGGCGTACCTTGTGTACCGGGTTCTGACGGTCCGCTAAGTTCGGATATTGTTAAAAATAAAGAAATTGCTAACCGAATCGGTTATCCGATTATTATTAAAGCCTCCGGCGGCGGCGGCGGGCGTGGTATGCGTGTGGTACGTAGCGATGAAGCATTGGAAGAATCCATCGCGATGACCAAAGCCGAAGCGAAAGCCGCATTTAATAACGATATGGTGTATATGGAAAAATATTTGGAAAATCCGCGTCATATCGAAATTCAAGTATTGGCCGACACCCACGGTAATGCGATTTATTTGGCTGAACGCGATTGTTCAATGCAACGTCGCCACCAAAAAGTAGTGGAAGAAGCACCGGCTCCGGGAATTACGGAAGAAGTGCGTCGCGATATCGGTTCTCGTTGCGCGAAAGCTTGTGTGGAAATCGGTTACCGCGGTGCGGGTACATTTGAGTTTTTATATGAAAACGGTAAGTTCTATTTCATCGAAATGAACACCCGTATTCAAGTAGAACATCCTGTAACGGAAATGATCACCGGCGTGGATCTGGTGAAAGAGCAGTTGCGTATTGCCGCAGGTTTGCCGTTATCTTATAAACAAGAAGATATTAAAGTGAAAGGTCATGCGTTTGAATGTCGTATTAATGCGGAAGATCCTAAAACTTTCTTGCCTTCACCGGGTAAAGTCTCTCACTTGCACGCACCGGGCGGCTTGGGGATTCGTTGGGATTCGCACGTATATGGCGGCTACAGCGTGCCACCACATTATGATTCAATGATCGCAAAATTAATCTCTTTTGGTGATAACCGTGATATTGCAATTCGTCGTATGCTCAATGCCTTAGATGAAACCATTATTGACGGCATTAAAACCAACATTCCGTTGCATCATCAGATTTTGACCGATGAAAATTTCCAAAAAGGCGGAACCAATATTCACTACCTTGAGAAAAAATTAGGAATGCATGATTAATTTGGATTAATCAATAAAAATAGGAATGAGCTGTTATTCCTATTTTTTTGTGAGTTAAATAAAATGTTAAAAAAATCTTTTCTGATTCTAACCGCACTTTGTTTAATCGGCTGTGCTTCCGATAAAGATAAGCAACGCTCGTCTTTTTCACTACTTATTCCCAAGCGGTTAACTTATCAAAATCAGCTCTTTGATTTGGTGAAAACGGAACGTAAGACATTAGTATATGGCCGTTTTACTTATGCGGATAAGGATAATCATCAGCTGCATTATCTACTGTCATCAATGGTTATGCCGCTTGATCAGGTACAGCAGAATCTGGCGGAGGTTGCCAGCGAAAAAGGTTACAAAGTGCAATTTAAAACCGCCAATCACAGGCTTTATGCCTTAACTAATCAAAAAACGAATTATAAACAGTCGGTGTCACAAAATACTGATTGCGGTACGTTAACAGTAATCAAAAATTCCCAAAAACCGACCGCACTTTTGGATGTGACATTAGGCGATACTTTAGATCAAATGAAATGTCAGAAAAATAACTAAGGAGCAAGTACAATGACTGACACTCGTTATAAACAAGCCACCAAGGAAGCACGATGGGCGTTTGCTTTAACCCTATTATATTTGATCGGTTGGTGTGTTTGTGCTTATTTACCTCAAGGCCGGCAAGGATTGCTCGGTTTTCCGTTATGGTTTGAATTATCCTGCATTTATTTGCCGATTCTGTTTACCGCAGTGGTGTATGCTTGTATTAAAGGGCTGTTTCGTCAAATTGATTTGGAGGATCATTCATAATGAATATGAGTATTTTAGTGCCGGTGATTCTCTATTTAATCGTGGTATTTGTGATTGCTTCTTATGCTTATCGCAAACGACAAAAAGGCGATTTTTTCACAGAATATTATCTCGGCAATCGTGCCGTATCGGGATTTGTGCTGGCAATGACCACGGCTGCAACTTATGTGGGAGCCAGTTCTTTTATCGGCGGGCCCGGTGCTGCGTATAAATTCGGTTTGGGTTGGGTGCTGCTTGCGATGATTCAAGTGCCGACCGTATTATTTACGTTAGGCGTATTGGGTAAAAAATTTGCAATGTGGGCAAGAGAGCATAATAGCTTGACCTTAAACGATATTTTATATTCCCGTTACAAAAATCCTTATATTGTATTGCTGGCAAGCCTGTCTTTGCTGTTTTCCTTTTTCTTAATGATGTCCGTGCAATTTATCGGGGCCGGACGGTTATTGGAAACAACACTGAATATTGACTATCAACTATCCGTACTGATTTTCGCTATTACGGTGGGCGTTTATACATTTATCGGCGGATTCCGTGCTGTGGTTCTCACCGATACTTTACAAGGTATTGTAATGATGATTGGGACGGCATTGTTACTGGGAGGCGTGATTTATGCCGGTGGCGGTGTCAGTCAAATTATGGATAAACTTGTTGCAATCGATCCGAATTTAATCACCCCTTACGGCATCGAAAGTCGCCCGTTGGATTTCACCTTTATGGCTTCTTTTTGGGTGTTGGTGTGTTTCGGTTTACTCGGCTTACCGCATACTGTAGTACGGGCGATTTCTTATAAAGACAGCAAAGCATTGCACAGCGGTATGATTATCGGCACTGTCGTGATTGCCGTATTAATGCTCGGTATGCACTTAGCCGGTGCATTGGGGCGTGCGATTGTACCGGATTTAACTGTGACCGATAAAATTATTCCGGCGTTAATGATTCAAGTATTGCCTCCGGTGATTGCCGGTATTTTCCTTGCCGCACCGATGGCCGCGGTGATGTCAAGCATTGACTCAATGCTGATTCAGGCATCCTCCACATTAATTAAAGATTTATACCTGCGTTTTAAACCGCAAGCCTTAAAAAATGAGCGACGTATTAAAGCACTTTCCACTCTTACGACACTTGCACTTACCGTGTTAGTGACTATTGCATCACTCAATCCGCCCGATATGCTCATTTGGCTGAATTTATTTTCTTTAGGCGGTTTGGAAACCACCTTTTTATGGGTGATTTTATTCGGCTTATACTGGGAAAAAGCCAACGCCGGTGGCGCGATTTGCTCAATGATCGTAGGATTAGGCAGCTATATTTTACTCACTGCATTAGAAATTAAAATCTTCAATTTCCATGCCATCGTGCCTGCTTTATTATTCGGTTTAGTGGCGTTTTTGGTGGGAAATCAATTGGGTAAACAAAAAAATCTTAATAATAAGGAAGCATAAATGGCTTGGGTACAAATTCGCCTAAACAGCACAAATGAAAAAGCAGAAGCGATCAGTGATTTTTTAGCGGAAATAGGATCGGTCTCCGTCACTTTTATGGACAGCCAGGATACGCCTATTTTTGAGCCGTTACCTGGTGAGACTCGTTTATGGGGCAATACGGATGTGATTGCCTTGTTTGATGCAGAAACCAATATGAACGAAGTGGTTACATTATTAGCGGCTGGCGGATATTTGACTGCAGAAACGGCATATAAAATCGAACAAATCGAAGATAAAGATTGGGAACGGGAATGGATGGATAACTTCCACCCAATGCAATTTGGTAAGCGGTTGTGGATTTGCCCAAGCTGGCGCGAAGTGCCGGATCAAAATGCGGTGAATGTTATGCTTGATCCGGGCTTGGCATTCGGTACGGGTACGCATCCGACCACGGCATTGTGCTTACAATGGCTGGACAGCTTAGATTTGCAAGGCAAAACCGTGATTGATTTCGGTTGCGGTTCCGGCATTTTAGCTATCGCTGCGTTGAAGCTTGGAGCAAAAAGTGCGGTAGGAATTGATATCGATCCGCAAGCGATTCTTGCCAGTCGTAATAATGCGGAACAAAATGGTGTAGCAGATCGTTTGCAGTTGTTTTTATCTGACGATAAACCGGCGAATCTGAAAGCTGATGTAGTGGTAGCAAATATTCTTGCCGGTCCGCTAAAAGCACTTTATCCGGTGATTAGTGAGTTAGTGAAACCGAACGGCGATTTAGGATTATCCGGTATTTTAGAAACTCAGGCGCAATCGGTGTGTGAGGCTTATGCGGAAAAATTTGATCTTGAACCTGTCGCAGTGAAAGAGGAATGGTGTCGGATTACCGGTAAGTTGAAATAATCTTAAAAAACGAAAGGGACATCGTATGATGTCCCTTTTGCGTAAAAGCGATTGATTATAACCAGAATAAATAGCCGATTGTGGCAATTAAAAGGATACACATAATATTCAGCCAAATCCCCACTTTGACCATTTCGCTTTGTTTGATTTGACCGGAACCGAATACAATCGCGTTTGGCGGAGTGGCCACCGGTAACATAAAGGCACAGGATGCGCCGAAGCCGATAATCAATGCCAGGCCGATAGGCGGAACACCGATAGCTTCCGCAATAGAGATAAATATTGGCACTAATAATGCAGCGGCTGCGGTGTTGCTGGTGAATTCCGTTAAGAACACGATGAACGTCGCAACCACTAAGCCGATGATATAGAAATGTCCGCCTTGAATTAAAGACACAATACCGTCCGCCATAATTTTGCTGGCTCCGGTTTGACCGAGTACGGAGCTTAATGTTAAACCGCCGCCGAACAACATTAATACGCCCCATTCCGTATTATCTTGAATTTGTCGCCAAGTAACCACTTTGCTGGCACATAGAATGATTGCGGCACTTAATGCGACTAAACTGTCAAAGCTGGCAATTTTGCCTTCTAAACCGAACAAACCGGCAAGGAGCGGATTGACTCTGCTGCTGAATATCCAGCAAAGCGCAATAGCAGTGAAAATAACCAAGGTGACAACACGTTGTTTGTTCATTGGAATGCTTTCAAATTTATGCTCAAAAGTCGATTTAAATTTTGGTTTTAAAATCACGTACAGTGTGCCAATCATAATCGGCATTAACAGCAGCATAACCGGAATACCGTATTGCATCCAATCGGAGAATGAAAGATGCAGGTTAGAGGCTACGATACCGTTTGGCGGGCTACCTACTAACGTTCCCATACCGCCGATACTGGCACTATAAGCGATACCGAGCAACACGAATACATAAGTGTTGTGGTATTGGATACGATCCAGTTTGCTTAAAATCCCCATTGCCAATGGCAACATCATTGCGGCGGTAGCGGTGTTACTCATCCACATGGAAAGAAATGCGGTGACACTGAATAAGTAAATAACCGCCAGGAATAATTTACCCCGAGCGAGAGCCATAATTTTATTGGCAATGAGTTTATCCAATTCTTGAATATGTAATGCGGCCGCTAAGGCAAAGCCCCCGAAGAATAAGAAAATGGTCGGATCGGCAAAGCCAACCAATGCGTTTTTAGTCGTCACTAAACCAAGAGCGATGGCCAACACCGGAACTAATAATGCGGTAATGGTAACATGCAAGGCTTCAGTGAGCCAAAGTACGCCGATAAACACTAATAATGCCAAGCCTTTGTTTGCTTTTACATCAAAAGGTAAGGTTTTTAATAAAATAAAAAACAATATGATATCCAACAGCAGAATAACTGCATTTCGGCTGAAAATACTGCCGGTTTGTTGTGGTGATGTTGTAATGCTCATAATTATTGTTCCTTTCTAGTAATTAAAATAGGAGCGAATGACGAATACACACGTCATTTGTATGCCAATATAACAATAAATGTAACGAAAGCGTTAAAAATATTATAATTATTTTTCAAAAATGTGATCGGCTTCAAAAAATTATAAAAAATGACCGCTCTTTTTTAAAAAAGTGCGGTCATTAAATTGAGAGTTTTTAATGATTAATACACGCCTTGCGCCAGCATGGCATCAGCTACTTTCACGAATCCCGCAATGTTTGCGCCTACAACATAGTTGATGTTTTTGCCTTCGTTTGAACCGTATTTTTTACAGTTAGCGTGAATGTCTAACATGATGTTGTGTAATTTTGCATCCACTTCCTCGCGGCTCCAGTATAAACGTTGCGAACCTTGAGCCATTTCAAGACCTGAAGTTGCTACACCGCCCGCATTTGCGGCTTTCCCCGGTCCGAATAATACATCTGCTGCCAAGAATGCGTCGGTTGCTTCGATAGTGGTCGGCATATTCGCACCTTCAGCCACTAATTGGACGCCGTTTGCGATTAATTTTTTTGCATCCGCCAATTCTAATTCGTTTTGGGTCGCACAAGGCAATGCGATATCTACTTTCACGCTCCAAGGGCGTTCACCCGCGTAGTATTCTAAACCGAATTGTTCCGCATAATCTTTCACACGACCACGTTTCACTTCTTTGATTTCCATTAATGCCGCTAATTTTTCTGCAGTGAAGCCGTCTTTGTCATACACATAACCGGATGAATCTGAACAAGTTACCACTTTCGCACCTAATTGAAGGGCTTTTTCAATGGCATATTGTGCAACGTTACCAGAACCGGATACGGACACGATTTTACCTTGGAAACTGTCGTCTTTTTCTGCCAACATCGCTTGAGCGAAATACACTAAACCGTAACCCGTTGCTTCAGGGCGAATTAATGAACCGCCGAATGACAAACCACGACCGGTGAATACACAAGCAGCTTGGTTAGATAATTTTTTCATATAACCTGCAAGATAGCCCACTTCACGACCGCCTACACCGATGTCGCCCGCCGGAACGTCTGTATCCGGACCAATGTGGCGATATAATTCAGCGATTAAGGCTTGGCAGAAACGCATTACTTCACCGTCTGATTTACCTTTCGGGTCAAAGTCTGAACCACCTTTAGCACCACCCATAGGTAATGTAGTTAAGGCGTTTTTGAAAATTTGTTCGAAACCTAAGAATTTTAAGATAGATAAGTTCACTGAAGGGTGAAAACGCATACCGCCTTTGAATGGACCGATAGCACTGTTGAATTGTACGCGAAATGCACGGTTGACTTGGGTTTGACCTTTATCATCAGTCCAGGCTACACGGAATTGGAATGCACGCTCCGGTTCGACCAAACGCTCTAAAAGTGCTTGAGATTGATATTTCGGATTGGCTTGGATAAATGGCCAGATTGAAGTTAATACTTCACGAACAGCTTGTAAAAATTCCGGTTGGTTGCCGTCACGTTGTTGGACTTTTGCTAAAAAGTCTTCAACTGATGCATATTGAGACATAATGAAATTCCTTCTGAGTTTGAGTTGTAGTTTGCTTAAAAAAAGTTACCGTCTTACGCGGCTCGGATTTAATATAAAATAGAATTTACTTTCTGTGTAATATTTTTTTACTTTCAATCTGTATTTTTTATAGTTATTAGATTTTATATAAAAATAAACGCCTTTTTGTATTTTTAATCTAAAAATATAAAGGGTGAGTTTGTTTTTCAGGATTAAAAATAAACAGAATTTATTGTCAGGATTTAAATTTCTCTCTTATAATGACTTGCTTTTACATTATTTTAACTTGGCTAAATCAAAGGAAAAACACATGAAATTATTAACTAAAGCCTTATTTGCCGGCTTGGCATTAAGCCTTGGCATACAGTTTGCCAATGCGTCGGAGCTAGCCGAGAGTTTGGAAAAAACAAAAACCGTCCGTGTCGGAACCGAAGGAACCTATGCTCCGTTTACTTTTCATGATGAAGCAGGAAAATTAACCGGTTATGATATTGATGTAACTAACGAAGTGGCTAAACGTTTAGGCTTAACGGTGGTTTATCAAGAAACTTTATGGGACGGTATTTTTGCCGGTCTGAATGCAAAACGTTTTGATGTGATAGCCAACCAAGTCAGTGCAACGCCGGAACGTGCAAAAAAATATGCGTTTTCCGAGCCTTATAACGTTTCCCGTGCGGTGATTGTCACTCGTGAAGACAATGACAAAATCAAATCTTTTGCCGATCTGAAAGGCGTGAAATCAGTGCAATCTGCAACCAGTAACTATACCGAACTGGCTAAGAAAAACGGTGCGGATCTTGTGATTGTGGACAGCTTGGCACAAAACTTGGAATTAGTAAAACAAGGTCGTGTGGCAGCGACCGTGAATGAACAAATCGCCGTATTGGATTATTTCAAAAAACACCCGAATGTAGGCTTGAAAATTGCGGTGAAAAACGATGAAACCGTGGGTTCCGTATTCACTTTTTTACAAGGCAATGAAGATGTGGCGGCACAATTTAGTAAAGTGTTAGCGGAAATGCGTGCAGACGGCACATTAAAAGCCCTTTCTATTAAATGGTTCGGCGATGACATTACTCAATAATTTTCTTGCCCAATTACCGTTTATGACACCGGAACGGGCTGAATTATTTATCAGCTCGTTTTGGCCAATGGTGGAAGCCACATTAATTAACACCATTCCATTGGCGGTGCTTTCCTTTATCGGCGGTTTAATTATTGCAACTTGTGTTGCATTGCTGCGTACAACACAATCTAAATCAATTTTTCATAAAATTTTGACCGCACTTTGCCGTATTTATGTATCAATTATTCGCGGTACACCTTTATTGGTGCAGATCTTTATTATTTTCTACGGTTTGCCGAGTATCGGAATTACGTTGGATTCTTTTCCAACGGCCATTATTGCTTTTTCATTAAATATTGGTGCATATGCATCCGAAACTATTCGGGCGGCAATTTTATCTATTCCGAAAGGACAATGGGAAGCATCTTATGCCATCGGTATGAATTATTCTCAAGCGTTTGTGCGTACGATCATGCCGCAAGCCATGCGGGTTTCCGTGCCGCCATTGGCAAACAGTTTTATCAGCACGGTGAAAGACACTTCTTTGGCATCGCTGGTATTGGTGACGGATTTGTTCCGTGTCGCACAAAATATTACATCAATGAGCTATGAGTTTATTTTGATTTACAGCGAAGCCGCTTTAATTTATTGGATTATGTGTTTTATTTTATCTTTGTTGCAAGAGCGTTTGGAAGAGCGTCTTTCTCGTCACCTTTAGTTAAAGTAGTAGGAACCGCTTATGTTAGAAATTAAAAATATCCATAAACATTTCAAAGGTAACGAAGTGTTGAAAGGCATTGATCTTTCCATTCGGAAAGGTGAAGTTGTGGCGATTCTCGGGCCGTCGGGTTCCGGTAAAACCACGTTTTTACGTTGCTTAAATTTATTGGAACAGCCTGATCAAGGTACAATTCGCTTTATTGACAGTAACTTTGAAGTGAATTTTTCCGAAAAAATCAGCAAAGCTAAAGAATTGCAATTACGTCGCCATTCTTCCATGGTGTTTCAGCAATATAATTTATTTCCCCATCGCACCGCATTGGAAAATGTGATGGAAGGGCCGATTGTGGTACAAAAGAAAGAGCGCGGACAAACCTGCCAAAAAGCATTGGCATTACTGAAAAAAGTAGGTTTGCAAGATAAAGTGGATTTGTATCCTTCCCAGCTTTCCGGCGGTCAACAACAACGGGTAGGTATTGCACGGGCATTAGCGGTGGAACCGAATTTGATTTTACTTGATGAACCTACATCCGCATTGGATCCCGAATGGGTGGGTGAAGTGTTGCAGGTATTAAAAATGTTGGCGGCGGAAGGTTGGACAATGATCATCGTCACTCACGAAATGCAGTTTGCCAAAGATGTGGCGGATACGGTGTTGTTTATGGACGGCGGAGTAGTGGTGGAAAAAAATACCGCAAAAAACTTTTTTGGCAATCCACAACAAGAACGTACCAAACAATTCTTAATGCAAAATAAAGCCGTGGAATTTGAGGATTATTGTATTTAACTTTTGAAAGAAAGAGCCCGAAAGTGCGGTCATTTTCGGGCAAGTTTTAGAATCAAGTTTATCCGCGAGCGGCATTTTTCATAATACGTTCTTTTTGTCGTTTCCATTCTTGTTCTTTGATGTCATCACGTTTATCGTGTTGTTTTTTACCTTTCACCAAACCGATTTTCACTTTTGCCCAAGCCTGTTTCCAATAAAGGGATAAGGCCACAATGGTGAAACCATCGCGGTTTGCTTTACCAAATAAAGAATCTAATTCCCTTTTGTTTAATAATAACTTACGTGTACGGGTCGGGTCGCAGACAATATGCGTGGACGCTACGCTGAGCGGGGTGATCATTGCCCCGAATAAGTAGGCTTCACCGTTTTTAAAAATCACATAACTGTCACTGATATTGGCTTTACCCGCCCGCATGGATTTCACTTCCCAACCTTGTAATTCAAGGCCGGCTTCAATTTCGTCTTCAATAAAATAGTCGTGTCTTGCCCGTTTGTTGAGTGCGATAGTATTTGAGCCAGCTTTTACTTTTTTCTTTGCCATTTTGTATTATTTGTTTTTCTGATTAATTATTGGGGGTGATTGTACCTAATCCGCGTGAAATGTACAAATTTCTGCATTATTTGCTTGTCTTTAAATAGGCTCTGGTTAACAATATCTTCAATAAAATGAAGAAAGGATTTTTTAATGGCAACAGAACAAAACTTAGTCACGTCACAAGGCCAACGCATTGCGATTGTAGCGGGATTACGCACGCCCTTTACTCAAAAAGATACAGGGTTTAAAGATGCCTATGCCATTGATTTAGGCACAATGGTAACCAATGAATTGCTAAATCGCGTGGGAATCGACCGCACTTTAATTCAGCAGTTGATTTTCGGGCAGGTGACTCAACACGCCGATATTCAAAACATTTCCCGTGGTATCGCCATTAACTTAGGACTTGCTCACACTCAGGCTTATACCATTAGCAGTTCTTGTGTGACCGGATTGCAAACGGTAGCCAATCTTACTTCAAGTATTGTCAGCGGCTCGGTGACGGCAGGGATTGCAGGCGGTGCGGATTCCGTCTCTAATTCATCCATCAGTTTGAATTCTCGTATGATGCAACGTTTGAAAGATATTCTTAATGCACAAGGCGTGGAAAATAAATATGAATTGTTGAAACAGCTTTCCTTAGATGATCTTAAACCGCATTCCACCAGCCAAAAAGATTATATTACCGACTTGTCCGTTGCCGATGTGTCTGAACAAATGGCAAAAAATTTCGGCATTAGTCGTCAGGAACAAGACGAATATACCGCACGTTCTCACCGTTTAATCGGTGAAGCTTGGCTCAACGGCAATTTACGCGATGAAGTGATGATTTCCTTTCCGCCGCCTTATGAAAATTTTGTGGTGGCGGATAATCTGTTTGAAACGTCATTAAAATCATCCCGTTATGGAAAATTTCAACCGGTGGCGGATAAGAAATATGGTTCAGTAACAGACTGGAATACATCCAAAGGCTGTGATGGTGCGGGAGCGGTGATGTTAATGCGGGAAGATATTGCAAAAGCACAAGGCTTGACGGCGTTAGGCTATATTCGCAGTTATGCTATGACGGGTAACGATGTGTGGGACAATATGCTCAGCGGCATGACTTACGCCTCATCACTGGCATTATTACGTGCGGATGTAAGCGTGCAGGATATTAATTTAATTGATTTTCACGAATCGTCAGCGGCACAGGTGCTGGCGAATTTGTGTTTATTTGAATCCGATGAATTTGCCCGAGAGAAACTTAATCGCACATCGGCTATCGGTGCCATTGATATGGATAAATTCAACGTTTTGGGCGGTTCTTTAGGGATTGGTAATCCGCGGGCGGTAACAGGCATTCGCGTGCTGATTCAAAATTTATTTGAATTACAACGCCGTGGTGGCGGCCTGGGCTTAGTGGCGTGCAGCGGTTTAGGCGGCTTAGGTGCGGCAATGGTTTTGGAAACGGAATAATCAGGGGTAAGCAAATGACAGAACAACATTCGCCCTTTACTTTAGAAGTTCGGGATAACATTGCCATTGTGCATATCAACACGCCGAATAAACCTTATAATTTATTCACCGCACTTTTTCCGGATGAATTAAGAGCGGTCTTGGGCACGATTATTTATCAGCAATATCAAGGCGTGGTATTCTTTTCCAATAAACCGAATAACTTTATTCGCGGCTTTGATTTAGCTTGTTTGGAGGGTAAAAGTGCGGTGCAAATTACCGAATTTTCCGAGCAGGTTCAGTTATTAATGCGGGAAATTGAAGGCTTAAAATGCCCAACGGTGGCGGCGATCCACGGTGATTGCTACGGTATCGGTTTGGAATTGGCATTAGCCTGTACAGCCCGTATTGCAAGCCAAGATGAAAACACCAAATTTGCTATTCCGCAAGTAAAATCAGGCCTATTGCCTTTTGCCGGCGGCACGCAGCGTTTACCGCAATTAATCGGCTTAAAAGATGCCGTACCATTATTACTTTCCGGCGATAAAATCAACGCCCGTACGGCATTGCAATTAGGCTTGTTGGAGGATGTGGTAGCCAAAGAAGTGTTGTTAGATACCGCCTTGTTATATTTGAAAAAACAGCAAAATCAAACACACAACAAGCCCGCAGAGCAAAATCAAAAATTCTTCACCAAAGTGAAAAATGTGCTGGCATATTCCAAATACACCCGCAACCGCGTGCTGACTTTTGAGGAAAGCAATATTTCCCACAAAGCTTTTGGCAGCTACGAAGCGATCCAAGCTATTATTAATATTCTCAAGCTCACCGATGAAAAAGAAGGTTTGAAAGCGGAGCGAGAAAGTTTAAGCAAGTTATTTTTTACCAAAGAATCTGCGGTGTTACGCCATTTAGAACAAACTGCCAGAGCGATGAAACTGCAATATCGTGAACGTTCCCAAGTGCGTGATGTCAACCGCTTAGCGATTTTAGGCAGCGGCTTTATCGGCGCGGGCATTGCCTATATCACCGCTCATCGGGCTAATATTCCTGTGCGGATTAAAGATATTCACCCGGCGGGGATTCAACAAGCTTTGCATCGCACTTATGAACTGCTGCAAAAAGAAGTGGCGGACGGCACTTTATCTATCGGTAAAATGCGCCAGCAAATGCAGTTGATTTCCGGCGGTGAACGCTTTATTGGCAATACCAAAGCAGATTTCGTCATCGAAGCGGTGTATGAAGATTTGCGCCTGAAACAACAAATGGTGGTGGAGAGCGAACAGTTTTTTGATGAACATACGGTTTTTGCCACCAATGCTTCGACTCTGTCTATCGCAGAAATCGCTTCCGTGGCACAACGACCGCAAAACGTGATCGGTGTACATTATTTCAGCCCGGTGACAGAACGAAAAATGTTGGAAATCATACCACACTTAGGCGTTAACGGTGGGCAAGGCACATCGGAACAAACCATTGCTACCGCTATTCATTTTGCAATGCAGCAAGGTAAGATTCCGTTTTTAGTGGCGGATAAAGCGGGTTTTTTCGTGAATCGGATTTTAACGCCGTATTTATTGGAAGCCATTCGCTGTATTGAAGACGGTGAAAGTATTGAATTTATCGACCGCTCTTTGCAGGAATTCGGCTTCAGTATTGGCCCATTGGCGATGATTGATGAAATGGGCTTAGATGTATTGGTGAAATCCATTCCCCATTTAGTACAGGCACACGGCAGCCGTTTTGCTTTGCCGAATAAAGTGGCGTTATTGACAGAAAATGATCGCAAAGGTGCAAAAAATCGCCGCGGTTTTTATCTTTATCATTCGGCAGATAACATCCGCAGCGGTGAGGATAAAAGTATTTATCACGTTATGGAAACCATCACCCGCAACGATTTAGAAGCCGAACAAGTGGCCCGCCGCTGTGTATTGATGATGATTAACGAAGCCGCTTATTGCTTGCAGGATAACGTGATCCGCAACATCGATGAAGGTAACGTAGCCTCCGTATTAGGTGCGTTTTTCCCGGATTTCCGCGGTGGCATATATGCCTATATCGAACAAATAGGTGCGAAAAATATCGTGGCAGAATTAAACCGCCACGTGGAATTATATGGTGACAGATTTACACCTTGCGCGTGGTTGGTATCAAAGAGCAGTGAAAACTAAGAGAAATTTAAATTGGTGAACAAAAATCCGTGGGTTTCGCCCTAGGTGAAAGTTAAAAAGGACTATTTAAAATGAAATCAGTGGCAGTTGTGGGATTAGGTTGGCTTGGCTTGCCGATGGCCCGGCTTTTGCAACATGCGGGTTGGGATGTAAAAGGCAGCAAACGCACGCATGAGGGTGTGGAACAAATGCGGTTGCTGCGATTGGAAACCTATCACCTTGAACTTACACCGGAAATTAATGCGGATCCCGATGATTTGGCCGTATTGTTTGATGTGGATGCTTTAGTGATCAATATTCCACCCAGCCAATATTTCTTTGATGCCCGGCAATATAAAGCCGGTGTGGAAAATGTGGTAAAAGAAGCCTTGCTGCACAATATTAATCATTTGATTTTTATCAGTTCCACATCGGTGTTTGCCCAAGTCAGCGGGCGGTTTGATGAAAAATCCATTCCCGTTCCCCAAGGTGAAACCGCAAAAGCCTTATATGAAACCGAACAATGGCTGCAACAATTGGCGGATATCGACTGCGATATTCTGCGTTTAGGCGGATTAATCGGCCAAGACCGCCACCCCATTCATTCTCTGGCAGGCAAAACCGATATTTCGCTGGGTAATCAGCCGGTGAATTTAGTGCATATTGATGATGTGATCCGAGCGGTGGAAGTGTTGCTGGAAACCCCAAGCGGTAAGCGGTTATATCATTTGGTTGCCGCCGAACACCCGATCCGTGCGGATTATTACACCCGCACAGCCGAAAAACTCGGCGTAAACCCACCGCACTTTATCTGCTCCCCGCAAGATCCGCAACGAGTAATCTTAGGAGATAAAATCGCTCAGGAATTGGATTTTGTTTATCAATATCCTGATCCGGATTCGATGCTACCAACAATAAAATAGACAAACTAAATCATAAGTGCGGTGGACTTTTTACGAGTTTTCACCGATAATAGAGCGATTTTATGCAAACGATTACTATAGGATCTACTATGTCAAACACTATTTTACAACATCTGCCGAAAGGTCAAAAAGTAGGTATCGCATTTTCAGGCGGTTTGGATACCAGTGCGGCATTATTATGGATGCGTCAAAAAGGTGCCGTGCCTTATGCGTACACCGCAAATTTAGGTCAACCGGATGAGGACGATTACAATGCGATTCCGCGTAAAGCAATGGAATACGGTGCGGAAAATGCCCGTTTAATTGATTGCCGCAAACAATTGGCACATGAAGGTATCGCGGCCATTCAATGCGGTGCGTTCCATATTTCTACCGGCGGTGTAACTTATTTCAACACCACGCCATTGGGTCGCGCTGTGACCGGTACAATGCTGGTTGCCGCCATGAAAGAAGATGATGTAAATATCTGGGGCGACGGTTCAACCTTTAAAGGTAACGATATCGAGCGTTTTTATCGTTACGGTTTATTAACCAATCCGGCACTTAAAATCTACAAACCTTGGTTGGACGATCAATTTATTGATGAATTGGGCGGGCGTTTTGAAATGTCGCAATTTTTAATCGCCAACGGTTTTGACTACAAAATGTCCGTAGAAAAAGCCTACTCAACCGATTCAAATATGTTAGGTGCAACCCACGAAGCGAAAGATTTGGAAGAACTCAGCACCGGCATCAAAATCGTGAAACCGATTATGGGCGTTGCATTCTGGGACGAAAGCGTTGAAATCAAACCGGAAGTGGTGACCGTACGTTTTGAAGAAGGCGTACCGGTGGCATTAAACGGCAAAGTTTTCAGCGATCAAGTGGAACTGTTCCTTGAAGCCAACCGTATCGGCGGCCGCCATGGCTTAGGAATGTCCGATCAAATCGAAAATCGTATCATCGAAGCGAAATCCCGTGGTATCTATGAAGCACCGGGAATGGCGTTGTTCCATATCGCTTATGAACGCTTAGTGACAGGTATCCACAACGAAGATACTATCGAACAATACCGCATCAACGGTTTGCGTTTAGGTCGTTTATTATACCAAGGCCGTTGGTTTGATCCGCAAGCGTTAATGTTGCGCGAATCAACACAACGCTGGGTAGCGAAAGCCATTACCGGCGAAGTAACCTTAGAATTACGTCGCGGTAATGATTATTCTATCTTAAACACCGAATCACCAAACTTAACTTATGCTGCGGAGCGTTTGAGTATGGAAAAAGTAGAAGACGCACCGTTCGATCCAATAGACCGTATCGGTCAATTAACCATGCGTAACTTGGATATTGTAGATACCCGTCACAAACTTGGCGTGTACTCACAAGCGGGCTTGATTACAACGGCGAAAGACAGCGTTGTACCACAACTTGAAGATAAATAATAAAATTTTAAAAAAATAAACCGCACTTTTAACTGATAGCTTAAAAGTGCGGTTTATTTTTGGAAAATTTTTCTGTTTGATAATAAAAAACCCGACAATCATCGGGTTTCTTTAATCTGCTCAAAATCAAATTATTTGATTTTTGCTTCTTTATAGATAACGTGTTTACGCACTACCGGATCAAATTTTTTGATTTCCATTTTTTCAGGCATATTACGTTTGTTTTTATCAGTTGTGTAGAAGTGACCGGTTTCTGCAGTAGAAACTAAACGGATTTTCTCACGAGCACCTTTTGCTGCCATTTGTTAGCTCCTTAGATTTTATCGCCACGAGCACGGATATCAGCTAAAACTGCATCGATGCCTTTTTTATCGATAATACGCATACCTTTCGCAGTTAAGCGTAAAGTTACGAAACGGTTTTCACTTTCAACCCAGAAACGGTGAGTGTGAAGGTTCGGTAAAAAGCGACGACGAGTCGCATTCAATGCGTGCGAACGGTTGTTACCAACTGCCGGACGCTTGCCTGTTACTTGACAGACTCTAGACATTTTTTATTCTCCAATAATTAATATAAAGGGCGTAGCCCTCGCTCGAGCTTCGCGGTTCGGGCTATCGAAAGGCTCAACACTTATCGACACCTCGTCAGGCATTCACCCGACCCGCAACTATTATCTATAGTAAAGGTCGCAAATTATACTGATTTTGTCCGTTTGACTCAAGTAAAAAATCAATTTAATTGTTAATTTATAGACAATCGTTCTCTGAAAAAGAGAAATATTCGCCTTTTCCGATGATAAAATGATCCAAAATCCGCACATCGATCAATTTACAGGCCTGTTTGATCTTTTGAGTTATTGCATGATCCGAACTGCTGGGTTTGGAAACACCGGAAGGATGGTTATGTGCTAAAATCACGGCTGCGGCATTACAATAGAGAGCCGTTTTCACAATTTCTCGAGGATGTACGGAGGCAACGTTAACCGTTCCTAAAAACATTTCTTCTTGTTTGATTAGACGGTGCTGATTATCTAAAAATAACACCATAAATATTTCTCGTTCACGCTGCTCCAATTCGGTTTGTAAATATAAACGCACCACTTCCGGACTGTTAAACAGATGAACCATTTTTATTTGTTGTGCCAAATAACGTTTAGTCATTTCCGTACATGCCTGTAATTGAATAAATTGTGTAATGCCGATCCCTTTCACAGCACAGAATTGTTGTTGATCCGCAGAAAGTAATGCCCGCAGTGAACCAAAGGCGTCGAGCACTTGTTGCGAGAGTTGCATAACAGGGCAATTTTTAATTCCCGTGCGTAAAAAGATTGCTAAGAGCTCCTGATCGGTTAAGGCTTCTGCACCATATCGGAGTAATTTCTCCCGGGGCATTAATTCAGTTTGTTCCATGATAAATTTCCTTGTCAGATTTTCTCCTTTGAGCGGAGAGAGTGCGCTCTCTATTATTTTTAATGTCATGTTATTTTCCTAAAGTGCGGTATGAATTTTGTTTGTTTTTGGAAGTGGGATCACAAAAATCCATTTTTTATTGCACAAAATTACAGTAAAATAACCGCACTTTTGATTGGACTGGCGAGAAATAACAATGCAAGGAAAACGAATTGTCGTGGGTATAACCGGTGGTATTGCGGCCTATAAAACCATTGAACTGATCCGTTTGCTGCGTAAAAGCGGTGCGGAAGTGCGAGTCGTGTTGACACCTGCCGGCAAAGAATTTGTCACACCGCTAACTTTGCAAGCGATTTCAGGTAATGCCGTGTCGGAAACTTTACTGGATACCCAGGCAGAATTAGGGATGGGACATATCGAATTGGCAAAATGGGCGGATATGTTGGTGGTTGCTCCGGCAACAGCGGATTTTATCGCCCGTCTTAATGCGGGAATGGCCAATGATTTACTTTCGACCATTTGCCTTGCGACTGCATCACCGATTTTATTGGCACCCGCAATGAATCAGCAAATGTATCGTCAGTCTGTCACTCAGCAAAATTTAGCGGCATTAAAAGCCCGTGGAATGTTGACTATCGGCCCTAATTCTGGTGAACAAGCCTGCGGCGATGTTGGGGCGGGCAGAATGGCGGAACCGGCGGAAATTTTTACCGCACTTTCTGATTATTTCACCCAATCGCAGGATTTAATCGGTTTAAATGTGGCGATCACAGCGGGGCCGACCCGCGAAGCCATTGATCCTGTGCGTTATATTTCCAATCATAGTTCAGGCAAAATGGGCTTTGCCATTGCAGGAGCCTTTGCGGAACGTGGTGCGAATGTAACGCTGATTGCCGGACCGGTCAATTTAGCAACACCGCAAAAGGTGAAGCGAATCAATGTGATTTCCGCACAGGATATGTGGCAGGCAGCACTTGAAAGTGCGGTGAAAAATCAGATTTTTATCGGCTGTGCCGCTGTGGCAGATTATCGTGTGGCTGAAATTGCCGAACAAAAAATGAAAAAATCCGGTGATGAGATCAATCTTACCTTAGTGAAAAATCCCGATATTATTGCGGATATCGGCCATTTGTCACAACATAGGCCGTTTACCGTAGGGTTTGCCGCCGAAACACAGCATCTGGAACAATATGCTAAAGACAAATTGGTGCGTAAAAATTTAGATTTAATCTGCGCAAATGATGTATCATCTGCAACACAAGGGATGAATGCCGACCAGAATGCATTACAGCTGTTTTGGCAAAACGGTAGTAAACATTTATCGCTTAACGATAAAAATTTATTAGGTAAACAACTGGTTACTGAAATCGTAAAACAATATAACGAGTATAAAAATGAAAAAAATTGATGTTAAAATTTTAGACCACCGTATCGGTACGGATTTCCCGCTGCCCGCTTATGCCACGAATGGTTCTGCCGGCTTGGATTTACGGGCTTTAATTGATGAATCTTTTGAATTACAACCGGGAGAAACCAAATTAATTCCTACCGGTTTATCTATTTATATTGCCGATCCGAATTTGGCCGCAGTGATTTTACCCCGTTCCGGTTTAGGTCATAAACACGGTATTGTGTTAGGTAATTTAGTAGGCTTAATCGATTCTGATTATCAAGGTCCGTTAATGGTTTCTATGTGGAATCGCAGTGATACGGCATTTAAAGTAGAAGTGGGTGATCGTATCGCACAATTAGTGTTTGTGCCGGTGGTGCAAGCCGAATTTAATATTGTAGAAGAATTTACTGCTACCGAACGAGGTGAAGGCGGTTTTGGTCATTCGGGAAAACAATAATTAGTTACTATGTCTGATAAACAAGTCATTAATCAAGCTGTCAATCCGAGCAAACCCATTGAAAAACGCAGCAAAAAAGAACGTCAACAACAGGTGTTGACGGTGTTGGCTCATATGTTGCATTCCGAGCGGGGAATGGAACGCGCTACGACGGCACGTTTGGCGGAAGCGGTGGGCGTTTCCGAAGCGGCGTTATATCGCTATTTTCCCAGCAAAACCAAAATGTTCGAAGCTTTGATTGATACTATTGAAGCCAATTTATTTACCCGTATCAATCATTCTATGAAAATGGAAACCAACACGCAAAACCGAGTGCGGGATATTATGCAAATGGTGTTGGATTTTGCCCGTAAAAATCCGGGTTTAACCCGCGTGTTGACTGGTCATGCTTTAATGTTTGAAGATGCGGCTTTAAGAACGCGGGTCGGGCAATTTTTTGATCGCTTGGAAATGCAGTTTATCAATATTCTGCAAATGCGGAAATTACGTGAAGGTAAAGCTTTTGCAGTGGAAGAACGCGTTATTGCCGCTCATTTAGTGACTATCTGCGAAGGGCAGTTTATGCGTTATGTTCGTTCAAACTTCCGCGTTTCCGCTTCTCAGGGCTTTGAGCAGCAATGGCGGTTTATCGAGCCGCTATTTATATAACGGTAATAGTTGCAAAAAGTTTAAATTTAAGGTAAAAAAGAATGCTTATTCCGTGGCAGGATTTAGAACAGGAAACCTTGATCAACATTGTGGATTCTTTTATCTTACGAGAAGGTACAGATTATGGTGTGGAAGAATATAGCTTAACGGAAAAGCGTCAACAATTGTTGGATGGTATTAAGCAAGGACGTGTGGTGATCGTTTGGTCTGAATTACACGAATCAATAGATCTTAAAAGTAAAGATGAATTCTTAAAATAACGTTTTAAGGAATGGATTATGGATATGGAAGAACAAGGACTACAAACACAAAGCACAGCGGCACAAGCACCGGATCCGACTTTGGATTGGTTCTTATCACATTGCCATATTCATAAATACCCACCGAAAACGACATTAATTTATGCCGGTGAAAAAGCGGATACCCTTTATTATTTGATCAAAGGTTCCGTAACCGTATTAATTAAAGATGATGAAGGCAAGGAAATGATTTTATCTTACCTTAATCAAGGGGATTTCTTCGGTGAAATCGGTTTATTTGAAGAAACTAAACGTACCGCTTGGGTGAAGGCGAAAACTTCTTGCGAAGTGGCGGAGGTTTCTTATAAGAAATTTAAGCAACTTATTCAAATTAACCCTGAAATTTTGATGTATTTAACCGCACAATTAGCCAATCGTTTACAAAATACCTCAAAACAGGTGACCAATTTGGCTTTCCTTGATGTTGCAGGCCGTATTGCTCAAACATTAATGCACTTGGCTCAACAGCCGGAAGCTATGACTCATCCGGAAGGTATGCAAATTAAAATCACCCGTCAAGAAATCGGACAAATGGTCGGGTGTTCCAGAGAAACCGTCGGACGAATTTTAAAAATGCTGGAAGATCAGCATTTGATTTCGGCACATGGTAAAACTATCGTGGTGTATGGGACGAGATAGATAAAAGCGATCACGAAGATCGCTTTTTTGTTATTTGAATAAATTTAACAGTTTGACTTTAATGCGTTTCATTAATTGATCAAGTTTTAACTTAAGCATTGTGTTTTTATTTTTCTTACTAAAATGCACTCGCCGTTTATCACCGATATGCATTACAGCGGGTTCTTTCAAAAATACCATTGCAAATCCTTTTTCTTGATAAAAATCCGATAAGACTTTTTCAAATGGTTGGTTGGCCAAAGGCTCATATAAACCAAATAATGCCATATCCGATTTTCGACGTAATCCCGGATTAAAGGTAAATACTTCATTTTTAGCCTGATAAAAATGTTCTTGTTGCTGCGAAATATAATCCTGTTCAGTAAAGAAATCCGTACCATAGTCCGATTTAGGGCGTAATCCTACGATAAGAATATTTTTATCTTCTTCTAATAAATCTAATGATTTTTCAATAAAACCTTTTGCAAAGAAATGCCAATCGTCTTCACAATGGAAAATATATGTTGTATCCACTTCTTTATAGGCTTTATCAATGGATCTTAATTGCCCCAAACGTTGATTATTAATGATCAGTTGAAAGTTTTGATCTTTATATTTTGCAACCAGTTTTGTTAATTTATTACCCTCATTACTATCCTCCGTGATAATAATTTTATGAATCGGGTAAGTGTTATAAGCAAAAAAGCTGTCTAATGTTTCTTCCAATAAATCAAAACGTCCGGCACTGGTGATTACAACGGTAACATCTTTATTATTTGACATTAAAATCTCCATTTTTATTAATAATTTGTTGTACGCCATTGTTACAACAGATTAACTTTTCTTCCACAGCCTGTTTAAGTAATTTGTCATTTTCAGGCAGGGCATCGCGTTCGGCTTCATGATGATAAAGATGATAGGCTATTGCAGCAAATTTAAGGTTGGCTCGTTTACCGCCGTTATTATAAAAACGAGCGACAAATTCGCTGTCTTCACGCCCCCAACCAACAAAATCACTATTAAAGCCGTTAATTGCAAGTGCATCTTCACGGAAAAATGCCATGTTGCAACCGCGGATAGCGTTATATTTATGTTTCATTTCTTTGGAAAAAATGACCGCACTTAAGAGTGGGATATGTAATGCGGACAAGCGTTTTTCCAGGCGTTTTTCTAGGCCTTTTTCATACCAATATAAATAGTGATAAGTACCGGGTTCGGCAAGAAGTGCATCAGTTTTTTCCGGTGTTAAAATAACTCTGCTAGCTTGCACAAATAAGCCTTTGCGGGCTGCTTTTTTATGGTCTGCAATAAATAACGGGTGCAACACCATATCACCGTCAATAATCACAATATAATCAGACTTCGCCATAGCTAAGGCTCGATTGCGGGATTCTGCCAATCGAAAACCGTTGTCCGGCTGCCAGGCATGTTTGACTTTAAAAGGCAAATCTTGTTGGCAAAAACGTTCGATGACTTGTTTGGTTTCAGCGGTGGAACCGTCATCGGCAATAATCACTTCTTGTGGAAATACTTTTTGCGCCAATACGGATGTCAACACTGCTTCCAAGGCATCAGGACGATTATAAGTGGTGATAATTAAAGCGGTTGTCAATGTTTGGTTTGCTTCCGCCAATTTAATGTATTTGTAATAAGAACCGCAAGCATTGGCAAACGAAATCACAAAACCGTCTGCTCCTGAAAGCACCCCGCGTTTTAAGAAATAATTTTTGAAAAAGGCAGACATGCCATGGGTAATAGCAGAAAATACCGAAGCTTTTTTGCGGAATTTTTGTTGTTGTGCAAATAAAGTCGTGTATTGCTGCATTTTATTGATCAAGCCTTCCGCGCCGTCGAAGGAATAATGCAAAAAGGTATTATTTAGGCGGGTGACTTCAATGTTATCCGATAATATTAAGGATTCGTGTACCTGTTTATCGTTAAATTTTACCGCACTTTTATGGTATAAACGCAACACGTAGTCAGGATACCAACCGCAAGTTTTAATTAATCGGCCGCGATAATGATTTAAGCGAGAAATGGCATAAACTTTATTATGTTGAGATAAATCAAGATGACGGATTTCATCGACTAGTTCTTCGGAAAACACTTCATCACTATCTACATTAATTACCCATTCATGAGTTGCAAATTTCGCAGCTAGATTTTTCATCGGTCCAAAACCGATAAAAGGATGATAATGAATTTTTACATTGGTAAAGGTTTTTGCAATCTCCAAAGTAGCATCCGTCGATCCGTTATCCAACACAATAATTTCCGCAAAATCCTGCAATGATACCAAACTACGAGACAAATAACGCTCGGCATTTTTTACCAACATTGTGACACTAATGGGCAACGGTGTATTCATTATATTATTCCTTGATTATTGATTGCGTGAAGACTATTGTACATTTATCGATAAAAATTTGCGATACACATAACAGCTAAAATCCATTACAATAAACAAAATCTATTTATTGAAAAGGATACAACTATGATTATTGTAACAGGCGGTGCAGGGTTTATCGGTAGTAATATCGTCAAGGCCTTAAATGAAATGGGGCGCAAAGATATTTTAGTGGTGGATAATCTCAAAGACGGTACGAAATTCATTAACTTAGTGGATTTGGATATTGCGGATTATTGCGATAAAGAAGATTTTATTGCATCCATTATTGCCGGTGATGATTTTGGTCATATTGATGCGGTGTTCCATCAAGGAGCTTGTTCGGCGACGACCGAGTGGGACGGTAAATATATTATGCAAAATAACTACGAATATTCCAAAGAGTTATTGCATTATTGTTTAGATCGTGAAATTCCGTTTTTCTACGCATCCAGTGCGGCCACTTATGGGGATAAAACCGAGTTTGTGGAAGAGCGTCAGTTTGAAGGCCCGTTAAATGTCTATGGCTATTCCAAATTCTTATTTGATCAATATGTGCGTGAAATTTTACCGCACGCCAAATCACCGATTTGCGGTTTCAAATATTTCAATGTGTATGGTCCGCGTGAACAGCATAAAGGCTCAATGGCAAGCGTGGCGTTTCATTTAAATAATCAGATTTTAAAAGGCGAGAATCCGAAATTATTTGCCGGCAGTGAACATTTCCTACGTGATTTTGTTTATGTCGGCGATGTGGCGCAAGTGAATTTATGGGCGTGGAAAAACGGCATTTCCGGAATTTATAACTGTGGCACAGGCAAAGCGGAGTCCTTTGAAGAAGTGGCAAAAGCAGTGGTCAATTTCCACGGTAAAGGTCATATTGAAACCATTCCGTTCCCGCAACATTTAAAAGCCCGTTATCAGGAATACACTCAAGCGAATTTAACCAAGTTGCGTGCGGCGGGTTATGACAAGCCGTTTAAAACCGTTGCGGAAGGTGTCGCGGAATATATGGCGTGGTTGAATAAAGATTTTTGATTTCAATACGTTTCAGGAAAGTGCGGTGATTTTTACCGCACTTTCTTTTAATTTCAATAGTGTTTAATTAAACAGGCAATTTTATGAATATTTTAGTGATTGGTCCGTCTTGGGTTGGCGATATGATGATGTCGCACAGTTTATATCAAACTCTGAAACAGCAATATCCCGACTGCCATATTGATGTAATGGCACCGAATTGGTGTAAGCCTTTATTGGAACGGATGTTGGAAGTCCGTCAGGCAATTACAATGCCCATTGGTCACGGTTCTTTTGCCTTGGGTGAACGTTATAAACTCGGTAAATCGCTGCGTAATCAATATGATATGGCGATTGTACTGCCTAATTCATTGAAATCTGCATTTATCCCGTTATTTGCCAAAATTCCTGTACGTCGCGGTTGGAAAGGGGAAAGCCGTTATTTTCTGCTCAATGATTTGCGCAGCAATAAAGCGGATTATCCGATGATGGTACAACGCTATGCGGCACTGGGTTATGAAAAAAGTGCGGTGCCGAATGCCGAAGATTTAGCGATCCCTACACCTTATTTTACCACCAATGCGAATGATATTGCTGAAACCAAACAAGCCTTTGCTAAACAGCTACTATTAGCGGAAAATCGTCCGGCCATTGGCTTTTGCTCCGGTGCGGAATTTGGTCCGGCAAAACGCTGGCCCCATTATCATTATGCTAAATTGGCTGAAATATTGATTACTCAAGGTTATGCTGTACGGTTATTCGGTTCGCAAAAAGATAATGAAACGGGCGAGCAAATTCGTTTAAGTCTGCCGGAAAATTTACAGCCATACTGCACTAATCTATCAGGGCAAACTACGTTAAACCAAGTGGTTGATCTCATCGCCGATTGTACTGCAGTTGTCAGTAATGACAGCGGGTTAATGCACATTGCTGCGGCATTAGGTCGTCCGCTGGTGGCATTATACGGCCCGACCAGCCCGCAATATACCCCGCCGTTATCCGATAAAGCGGTGATTATCCGCCTAATCGAAGGCGGACTGATTAAAATCCGCAGAGGCACGGATAGCAGTGAAGGCTATCACCAAAGTTTGATCGATATTCAACCGGAAAAAGTATTGCAGGAATTATTCACAATCCTTTGACAGCGTTGTTTATCCCTTCGGGGTCATTGCTAAAGCAATGTTCAAAAACTAAAGTTTTTGTGACCGCACTTTTGACATAATAAGTAATAATGAAAATCTGCCTGATTAAAACTTCATCAATGGGCGATGTACTGCATACACTGCCTGCACTGACCGATGCTCAGCAAGCGATACCTGATTTGCAAGTAGATTGGGTGGTGGAACCGTATTTTGCGGAAATTCCCCTTTGGCATCTCGCAGTGAATCAAATTATTCCTATTGCGTTACGCCGTTGGCGGAAATCGCCTTTTTCCGCTCAAACCAGAAATGAATGGAAAACCTACCGCACTTTATTACAACAAAATCAATATGATGCAGTGATTGATGCACAAGGCTTAATCAAAAGTGCCTTTTTTGCCACCCGTTTGGCTCAAGGAGTGAAACACGGCTACGATAAACATTCCATTCGTGAACCTTGGGCCGCTTGGTGGTATGACAAAAAATATGCCATTAGCTACCAACAACACGCCGTTGAACGGGTTCGTCAACTATTTGCCCAAGCATTGAATTATCCGTTACCACAAATCCAAGGGAATTATGGTATCGCCGAGCATTTTCAAATAGAAAAAAATGTTCTAAATAATAATGTACATTTTGTATTATTTTTTCATGGAACCACTAGAACCGATAAATTTTGGTCGGACGATCATTGGCGAAAATTAGCGGAAAAACTTACCGCACTTGGCGTACAAGTGCGAGTGCCTTGGTATTCGGACAGCGAGAAACAAAGAGCGGAAATGATTGTCAAAGAGTTGGATAATGCGGTGATCTTGCCGCTAATGAACATTAGCGAACTGGCTCAACAAATTGCACAAAGCAAAGCGGTGGTGTCGGTAGATACGGGAATGGCACATTTAACCGCAGCCTTGGATAAACCGAATATTACTTTATACGGCGCGACAGATCCGCGATTAGTGGGCACTTATGGTAAACATCAAATTCATTTGAAAGCGGATTCAATGGCGGAAATTTCCGTAGAATCCGTTTGGGAGCAGTTTATAATCAACAATATTTTTTAAAACAATGAGAAAAATTATGACAAACAAAAATTTAAGTGTAGTAATTTTAGCGGCAGGCAAAGGCACGCGGATGTATTCCGATTTACCGAAAGTATTGCACAATATTGCAGGAAAACCCATGGTTAAACACGTGATTGACACGGCGAAATCTTTGAACGCCACCAATATTCATCTGATTTACGGACACGGAGCGGAATTATTGCAACAGCGTTTAAAAGATGAACCGGTGAACTGGGTGTTCCAAGCGGAACAGTTAGGTACAGGGCATGCAATGCAACAAGCCGCACCGTTTTTCAAAGATGATGAAAATATCGTGATGTTGTATGGTGATACTCCGCTCATTACCAAAGAAACTTTGGAAAAATTAATTGCGACAAAACCGGAAAACGGCATTGCGTTATTAACGGTGAATTTAGACAATCCGACGGGTTATGGTCGTATTTTGCGTGAAAATGGTGCCGTGGTTGGCATTGTAGAACAAAAAGATGCAAACCCTGACCAATTAAAAATTACCGAAGTGAACAGCGGCGTTATGGTGTCGGACGGTGCGAGTTTAAAAAAATGGCTTGGTCGTTTGGATAATAACAACGCACAAGGCGAATATTATATGACGGATGTTATCGGCTTGGCGAATCGGGACGGTTTTAAAGTCAGTGCGGTGCAAGCTACCGAATTTATGGAAGTGGAAGGGGCGAACAATCGCTTGCAATTAGCAAATTTAGAGCGTTTTTACCAAACCAAACAAGCCGAAAAATTATTGTTAGCAGGCGTTACTTTAATTGATCCTGCACGTTTTGATTTACGCGGTGAACTAACCCACGGCAAGGATGTTGAAATTGATGTAAACGTGATTATTGAAGGAAAAGTGCGGTTAGGAAATCAAGTGAAAATCGGTACAGGTTGCGTACTGAAAAACTGCGAGATCGGGGATGGTGTAGAAATCAAGCCTTATTCCGTGATTGAAGATGCTATCGTCGGCGAAAAAGCGCTTATCGGCCCGTTCTCCCGTTTACGTCCGGGGGCAGAATTAGCGGCAGAAACCCATGTGGGTAACTTCGTAGAAATTAAAAAAGCCGTGGTAGGCAAAGGTTCTAAAGTCAATCACTTGACCTATGTGGGCGATGCGGAAATCGGTAGCAACTGCAATATCGGTGCGGGCGTGATTACTTGTAATTACGACGGTGCCAATAAATTCAAAACCGTGATCGGCGATAATGTATTTGTGGGATCTGATACCCAACTTGTAGCACCGGTAACGGTCGAAAATGGTGCGACAATCGGTGCCGGTTCGACGATTACCAAAGATGTGCGGGCGGATGAATTAGTGATTACCCGCGTACCACAACGACATATCAGTGGTTGGGAACGTCCGACAAAACAAAAATAATTTGTTATAAGATAAAAAAACGGCATCAAATGATGCCGTTTTTCAGACCGCTGACAAACCCACCTTTTCAAAATAATTTGATAAAAGTGGGTTTATCTTTTTACTTTTTTCACCTTTCTCTTGATATTCCCTTTCAGATAACCAC